>NZ_JASSVN010000003.1:0-371142 GCF_030540945.1 Marinobacter sp. SS8-8
CCACTTGCCTGGGGCATATCTTCAATCCCTGAAGGTATGGTGATGTCCTGTTTCCGGCAACCTTGTGCCAACCACATCCCTGGTTGAGCTACCGATTAACAACTGCGGGAAAAGTACCAGCGCTGGCTCAGAAAATCCAGTCCTAGGGGCGTTAAATGACCCAGACAAGCCAAAAAGTAAACATGAACGTGTGATCACTTTTCTCCTGTTTTTCAGGCCAAATCAGATACTCACCAATCTTTAAACTTGCACGGGCTGGATATCAACTATACTCAAACCAACGGTCAACCTGTCTCCACAAGACCAGCCAGGGCCGTTTTCGCAATGCTGCCCTGCGTCAGAGGCAGCATTGTGTATTGCGACGACAGCTATAAACCACACAAAGGAGTGGATAATGAAAAAACTGATCGCAGGTGCAATTCTTCTGGGTGCCTCCTCCGTGGCCTTTGCCCAACCGGGCTGCGGTGTCGGTGCCATGATCTGGAAAGGACAGTCCGGCATTGCCCCCCATGTACTGGCCGCAACCACCAACGCAACCTTTGGTAACCAGACCTTTGGCATGACCACAGGCACACTCGGCTGTCAGACCAACCAGGCTGTCCAGTCCATGGCCATGTACATGGACAGCAACATCGACAAGGTCGCCCGGGACATGTCTCGCGGTGGTGGCGAAAACCTGGATACCCTGGCCGTCCTGCTGGGCGTAGACGAGGTTGACCGTGACACCTTCCGGAAGGTGCTGCAGGACAACTTCGCCACCATTTTCCCGAGCTCTGACACCACCTCCGGCGAAGCTGTCGATGCCATCGTCGCCCTGCTGGAAAAGAGTGAGTCGCTCAGCAAGTACGTGACGGCCTGATCCGGATCTATTAAAAGGATGTTCGTGCGCCAGGGACGGCGCATCGCTCCACCCTCTACGACCGTTCAACCCCGGATACAGCACACACCCATGGGCAACATGCTTCGCATTGGGCCAGCTCTGATCTGGCTCGCAGTCAGCCTGCCAATCCAGGCGAAAACACCTGAAAGCAAACCCGACCTTCATCTTGACCCGGCCTGGCTGACGCTTGTTCACTATCAGCCCGACGCTTTTGGCGACGGCTACACCAGCCAGGCAGACGATCCGGCATTCTTTCTGAGCGATGGCGGCAAGTACTCACCAAAGGCGGAGCTGAAGGCAACCCTTGAAGCCATCCAGAGGCCCGGTGAAGGCGATGAGCACGCCCGCTGCCAGTTCCCTGCACGGGAAACCTGGCTCCGGGAAAAACTGGACCTGTCGTTACCGGATATTGATTGCCCGGGTTATCAGGAATGGTCGGAAACCCTGAACACAGAGACGGTCACCCTGGTGTTCGCCGCCTCTTACCTGAACAGCCCCTCTTCCATGTTCGGTCACACCTTCCTGCGCCTGGACCCACCCCAGGACGACGACGAAACCAACCTGCTGTTGGCCAACACGATTTCTTATGCCGCTGACGCTGCCGCTCACGACAGCGAACTCCTGTTTGCCTACAAGGGTATTTTTGGTGGCTACCCCGGCATTACTACGATCCAGCCCTACTACGAAAAAATCCGCTTGTATTCCGACATCGAACACCGGGACCTGTGGGAATACAAACTGAACCTCACCCAGGACGAAGTGGACATGATGGTCGCCCACGCCTGGGAGATTCGGAACCGGAATTTCGATTACTACTTCTTTGACGAAAATTGCGCCTATCGCCTGCTGGCTCTGATTGATATCGCCCGACCGGGCACAGACCTTCTGGGCGAAGTGAACACGCACGCAATCCCCTCGGACACGGTGCGCTGGGTGGTGGACAAAAACCTGGTCAGCGACGTGTATTACCGGCCTTCGGCCGCCACGTCGGTGGCTTATAGCCTCGCCACCCTGCCCAATGACCATCAGACACTCGCGGCGGCTATCGCCAATGGCTATGTTGACGCAAATGCCGAAGAAGTAGCCTCCCTGCCGCCGGAGCAGCGGGCCCATGTCCTGGATGCCACCTACGATTATGTTCGCTACAAGAGTGAAGCCGACAGCTGGCCCCGCGAAATCGCCGCACCCCTGTCTCACGACTTGTTGCGAGAGCGCAGCCGTATCCGCGATGTGCCGCCCCCACCGGAGCCTGTTGAGCCCCTGGTAAGGGATGACCAGGGCCACGACACCTTCCGCCTGAGTGTTGGCACCGGCCAGCAGGCACACCGGGAGTTCACTCAGCTCACGTTAAGGCCCGCCTATCATGATCTGCTGGACCCGCCCGCCGGCTACCGCACCGGAGCCCAGCTGCAATTCCTGAGACTGGACGCCCGACTTTATACCGACAACAATGAGCTCCAGCTGGAACAGCTCACCGGCGTGGAAATCCGCTCGCTGAGCCCCCGAAACGCCTTCTTTTCGCCGCTTTCCTGGCAGGTGGGTTTTGGTGCCCGGCGTACCGACACAGGCAACAACCGGGTATTGACCCCATACCTTGAGGGCGGCGCCGGCGGAAGCTGGCGCCTCGGCCACCAGACCCAGGCCTTTGCCATCGCCACCGCCGACCTGGAAATCGACGACGACCTGCGCCGTGGTTACGATGCCGCCCCGGGCGCCGATGTCGGGCTGCTGCACCAGAACAACCGCTTCAGCGTGCTTGCCGGTGCCAAAACCAAGGCCTGGATCCTCAGCAGCCAGCATCGCCAGGACCAGCTGTACGCCAAAGCCAACTGGCACTTCGGCCATGAATTCAGCCTGTTTGCCGAGTTCAGCCGTGAAGACCACTTCGACAGGTACCAAAGCACATGGCAAACCGGACTCCACGCTTACTTCTGACCGCCAGCACGGCCCGGTTTATCGGGCTTTGGGTGGCAATTCTTATGTTGTCGGGTTGCAGCAGCCTCTTCTTTTATCCGGACCGGGCCACCTACATCACCCCGGACCGTCTGAACCTCAGCTACCAGGACATCTATCTCGACACCGCCGACGGCGAAACCCTGCACGGCTGGTGGCTGCCCGCGGAAGCGCCCGAGAACGATGCCAAGGGAACCGTCTACTTCCTCCATGGCAACGCCCAGAACATTAGCAGCCACATCCTCAACGTGGCCTGGCTGCCCCAGGAAGGCTACAACGTCTTCACCATCGACTACCGGGGCTATGGCAAATCCACCGGCGACCCGGACATCGAAGGCGCCCTCCACGACGCCGAAACCGGCCTGCGCTGGCTGACTAAAAGACCTGACGTGGGCGACCGACCAGTTTACATCCTCGGCCAAAGCCTTGGCGGCGCACTGGGCATAGCCCTCGCCGGCGAATGGACCCGGCGCGAGGAGCAACCCCGGCTGAACGGCGTGATCCTCGACGGCACGTTTTCAGGGTTCCGCAAAATCGCCCGGGAAAAACTCGACGCCTTCTGGCTCACCTGGCCGTTCCAGATTCCGCTGAGCTGGACCATTCCTGCCGACTACGAAGGCATTGACCGGATGGCGAGCATCAGCCCGGTTCCGGTCATGATCATCCACAGCGTTCGGGATGGAGTCATTCCTTTTCGCCACGGTGAAGCGCTTTATGAGGCTGCAGAGGAACCGAAAGAGTTTTTGCAGACGGATACGCCTCATGGGGCGACGTTTGTGATTCCGGCTTACAGGAAGGCGGTGCTTGTGAATATGGGGTCAGATGAAAGCGTTCATCTGACCCCGACGGGGCAACATAAAAAAGGGGTCAGATGAACGCTTTCATCTGACCCCGTCTTCATGGTGATCAGGCAGAGAAATCGGTCGGCTGGTCGCCTTCCTTGATTTCCTTCATGGACAGCTTGACCCGACCACGATTGTCGACATCCAGCACCTTCACCAGAACTTCCTGACCTTCGCTCAGCTCGTCAGTCACATTCTCGATGCGGCGATCAGAAATCTGGGAAATGTGCACCAGACCATCCTTGCCAGGCAGGATATTGACGAAGGCACCGAAGTCCACAATGCGCTCAACACGGCCCTTGTAGATTGCGCCAACCTCGATCTCCGCAGTGATTTCCTTCACCCGGTTCACCGCCGCCTGGGCTGCTTCCTGGTTATCCGCGTAGATCTTCACGTTACCGTCGTCATCCAGATCAATGGAAGCACCGGTTTCGTCACAGATGGAGCGAATCATGGAACCGCCCTTACCGATAACGTCACGGATCTTCTCCGGATTGATCTTGATGGTGGTGATGCTCGGCGCACGGGAAGACAGCTCGGCGCGGGGAGCGGAGATAACCTTGTTCATCTCGCCCAGAATGTGCAGGCGCGCTGCAAGCGCCTGCTCAAGAGCAAGCTCCATGATTTCGTCGGTGATGCCGTTGATCTTGATATCCATCTGCAAGGCAGTCACGCCGTCCTGAGTACCAGCAACCTTGAAGTCCATGTCGCCCAGGTGATCTTCGTCACCCAGGATGTCGGTCAGAATCGCAAACTTGTCGCCTTCCTTGACCAGACCCATGGCAATACCGGCAACCGGTGCCTTGATCGGCACACCCGCATCCATCAGCGCCAGGCTGGAACCACAGACCGAAGCCATGGAGCTGGAACCGTTGGATTCAGTGATCTCGGAAACCGCACGGATTGCATACGGGAACTCTTCCAGAGTTGGCATAACCGCCAAAACACCACGCTTGGCCAGGCGACCATGACCAACCTCACGACGGCCCGGGGTGCCAACACGGCCTGCTTCACCAACCGAATAGGGAGGAAAGTTGTAGTGGAACAGGAACGGGTCTTTACGCTCGCCTTCCAGGGCATCAATGATCTGCACATCGCGGGACGTACCCAGCGTAGTGGTCACGATGGCCTGGGTCTCGCCACGGGTAAACAGGGCGGAACCGTGAACGCTGGGCAGAACACCCACTTCGATTTCGATCGGACGGACGGTTTTGTTGTCACGGCCATCGATGCGGGGCTTGCCCTCGAGAACCTGATGACGAACGATGGCTTTCTCCACCTTGCCAAAATACTTTTTAACTTCATCCGCGGAAGGCTGACCTTCCTCGTCGCCAGCCAGTTTTTCGACCAGTGCCGTCTTGATTTCGCCCAGACGCGCGTAGCGCTCCATCTTGTCGCGAATACCGTAAGCTTCCTCGATGGCTGCGGAGGCCTCGGCCTTGATGGCATTCAGCAGCTCCGTGTTCTCGGCCGCTGGCTGCCAGTCCCAGCGCGGCTTGCCGATTTCAGCGGCAAATTCCTTGATTGCGGCTACGGCCACCTGCATTTCCTGATGGGCGTACAGAACACCACCCAACATCTGGTCTTCAGTCAGGCCTTTGGCTTCAGACTCAACCATCAGAACCGCGTCTTCAGTACCGGCCACCACCATGTCCAGCAGGGAAGTTTGCAACTCTTCGAACGTCGGGTTCAGGAAGTAGCCACGCTCGTTGGTGTAACCAACGCGGGACGCGCCGATTGGGCCATCGAACGGGATGCCGGAGATAGACAGCGCCGCCGAGGCGGCCAGCATCGCGGCAATATCCGGGTCCTGGTTCTTGCTAGAGGACATAACCGTGGTAATCACCTGAACTTCGTTCATGAAGCCGTTCGGGAACAGCGGACGAATCGGGCGGTCGATCAGGCGGGACGTCAGGGTTTCCTTCTCGGAAGGACGACCTTCGCGCTTGAAGAACCCACCGGGGATTTTGCCCACGGCGTAGGTCTTCTCGAAGTAGTTCACAGTCAGCGGGAAAAACGGCTGGCCAGGCTTGGCTTCTTTGGCGCCGACAACAGTACCGAGCACTGAAATATCATCAACGGTTACCAGTACCGAACCGGTGGCCTGGCGGGCAATACGGCCGGTTTCCAGAGTGACGGTCTTGCCGCCAAGCTCAAACGATTTCTTGAAAGGTTTCAGATCCACAAAAAACTCCTGCATTAATTCTTCATATAGATTGGATAGATCGCGAAGACGGGGTCGAAAGCTTCGAATAAGGGGTCAGATGAAAGCTTTCATCTGACCCCGGGTTCATACCCCGAATTCACGCTGTTCTGCAGATGATGTGATGTGATCCGAAGGGCAACCCGTCTGAAAGCTAACAGGCTGTTGCAAAACCCCGGTCTGTCGGGCGGCAATTCCATAGGCCGCCGGGCCCGGGTTTTTTCAACAACCTGCTATCAATTTCGGCTTTCCATTACGACAAGGAATCCTTCGGTGCCACGGACAATACAACTGCAGTGCGAGACAAGCACAACCAGCAAGCCCCGCAAAGGACCTGCTGGTTGAAGACTGCCACCGGCGTTACCGGCCCAGCCCTCAGGTCGTAAAGACCCGGATCAGCGACGCAGACCCAGACGCTGGATAAGCTCCAGGTAACGGTCAGCGTTCTTGCGCTTGAGGTAGTCCAGCAGCTTACGGCGCTGGTTCACCATCCGGATCAGGCCACGGCGGGAATGGTGATCCTGCTTGTTGGCCTTGAAGTGATCCTGCAGCTTGTTGATGTTGGCGCTCAGCAGTGCAACCTGAACTTCAGGGGAACCGGTATCGCCATCACCTTGCTGAAAATCATTAACGATCTGTGCTTTCTCATTGGCAGAAAGTGCCATAACTCACCTCATTGTTGCGATGCTTTCAGATCCGGCCGAACCGCGCATCTCTACAGCCCGGCTAAACAGCGTTGCGCCTACGGCTTGCCGCTGCTCTTCACCAGTCGGCGGGGGACCAGACTGGTCTCCTCACCTTCCGGGAATGCTTCCGCCAGCCCGACAAAACCCTCATTGCGGCACTCTCTTGCATAGAGGCGCACGAAGCCTTCATGGGCGTGACCCGGTATTCTAACCGGTTGTCCGTTCAATATCGATACCAGCGCCGGCCCCGCCAGATGGTGCTCCGGGAACATGGACAACGCGGCATCCGGAGCGACCAGAAGGCCGTCCAGGCTTTCACCACGCTCTCGCATGGCCTCCAGGTCTTTGGCCACATGGGCATTGGCCAGGGTGAACCCCGAAGCCATGGTACGGCGCAGGGCCGATACATGGGCGCCACAACCGAGGGCTTCGCCAATATCCTCAACCAGTGAGCGAATGTACGTACCCTTGGTGCAACTGACGGCGATGTCCAGCTCATTCTCACGAATGTCCAGAAGTGTCAGTTCGTAGAGGGTGACTGGCCGCGCCGGTCGCTCCACTTCAATGCCTTCCCGGGCGTATTCGTAGAGCGGGCGCCCCTTGTGTTTAAGCGCCGAATACATGGAGGGGACCTGCAGGATGTCGCCCCGGAACCTGTCCAGAACCGGCTCCAGCGCCTCAGGGGAAAGACCTGCCGGCACCGGCTTCTCGGCAACGATGGTCCCTTCACTGTCGCCGGTTTCGGTGCTGATCCCGAGCCGTGCGGTGGCAACGTAGGCTTTGTCGCTGTCCAGCATCATCTGGGAGAACTTGGTAGCCTCACCGAAACACAGCGGCAACACGCCGGTGGCCAGCGGGTCCAGCGCACCGGTGTGGCCCGCCTTGGCCGCACCGAACAGGCGTTTGACCTGCTGCAGAATGCCATTGGAGGTGACACCCTGCGGCTTGTCGATCACCAAAATACCGTTGACGTCACGGCCCTTGCGTCTGCGACTCAAGCGTTAGACTCCGCATCGTCCTTGCCTTCACCTTCATCACGGTCCACGGCGGGCTTGTCACCAACCGCTTCGCGAATGAGGTTGTCCATCTTGCGGCTATAGCCCTGCAAAGCATCAAAATGGAACCGGAGCTGCGGTACGACCCGCAGCTTCATGGCACGCCCCACTTGTCCGCGAAGAAAGCCCGACGCCTTGTTGAGAACAGCGATAGACTCTTTTACTTCCGGAGAGGCCTCCGTCAGCTCTTCGGTGGAAAGCAGGGATACATAGATATCGGCGTAGCCAAGGTCACGGCTGACCTTGACTGCATTTACCGTAACCATGCCCACCCGCGGGTCTTTGACTTCCCGCTGGATGAGCTGGGCCAGTTCCCGTTGCATCTGATCACCAATGCGATCAATCCGGCTGAACTCTCTCGGCATCAGGCTCCCCTTAACCTCAGGCGCATCATGCGCCGGTGGACTCAAGCTTGCGCTCGACCCGGACGCGATCAAATACTTCGATCTGGTCACCGACTTTCACGTCGTAACCCTTAACGCCGATACCACACTCCAAGCCATTACGGACTTCAGGAACGTCGTCCTTGAAGCGGCGCAGGGATTCCAGTTCACCCTCGAAGATAACCACGTTGTCCCGAAGAACCCGGATCGGCTTGTTACGGTAGACCGTACCTTCGGTCACCATGCAGCCGGCCACCTGGCCAAACTTCGGCGAGCGGAAGACGTCGCGAACATCGGCAATGCCGACAATGTCTTCACGGAATTCCGGTGCCAGCATGCCCGTCAGGGCGGCCTTCACATCATCAATCAGGTTGTAGATGATGCTGTAGTAGCGCAGATCCAGACCTTCCTGCTCAACCAGGCGTTTGGCCGCTGTGTCGGCACGAACGTTGAAGCCAAAGATAACGGCGCTGGTTGCCATGGCCAGGCTGACGTCGGTCTCGGCAATACCACCTACGCCGGAGGACACAATCTTGACCTGGACCTCATCGTTACCAAGGTCCTGCAAGGCCTTGGTAATGGCTTCCAGAGATCCACGAACATCGGTCTTGAGCACCACATTGAGGGTCTTGACCTCGTCCTTGCCCATATTCTCGAACAGGTTTTCGAGCTTCGCCGCCTGCTGGCGCTGGAGACGCTGCTCCCGCTCGCGGGTCTGGCGGAACTCGGCCAGCTCCCTGGCCTTCTTCTCGTCGGCAACTGCGAAGAATTCGTCACCGGCATCTGGTGTTCCGTTCAGACCGAGGATTTCGACCGGGATGGAGGGGCCAGCTTCCCTGACCTGCTTGCCGGCTTCATCGGTCATGGCCCGGACCTTACCAAAGTAGCCACCGGCCACAACCATGTCACCCTGGCGCAGGGTACCGTTCTGAACCAGCACGGTTGCAACGGAGCCGCGTCCACGCTCAAGACTGGACTCGACCACAACCCCTTTGGCCGGGGCGTCCGTTACCGCCTGCAGCTCCAGAACTTCGGCCTGCAGCAGCAGAGCTTCCAACAGATCGTCGATGCCCGCACCGGTATGAGCGGAGACCGGTACAAACTGGACATCACCGCCCCAGTCTTCCGGAATCACTTCCATACCGGCCAACTCGGTTTTGATGCGATCCGGATCGGCTTCTTCCTTATCCATCTTGTTCATCGCGACCACGAGGGGCACACCGGCTGAACGGGCATGCTGGACGGCTTCCCTGGTCTGGGGCATCACACCGTCATCGGCTGCAACCACCAGGACCACGATATCGGTGCACTGGGCACCACGGGCACGCATCGCCGTAAATGCAGCGTGGCCCGGCGTATCCAGGAAGGACACCATGCCGTGATCCGTTTCGACGTGGTAAGCACCAATGTGCTGGGTAATACCACCGGATTCGCCGGAGGCCACCTTGGTACGACGGATGTAGTCCAGCAGTGACGTTTTGCCATGGTCAACGTGACCCATCACACTCACAACCGGAGCGCGCTTGCTCTTCTCGCCGCCCTCAAAGGAGAATTCGCTCAGAACCTCCTCTTCAAACGCGTCATCGCTGACTGTCCTGGGTGTGTGTCCCAGTTCTTCAGTCACCAGAACGGCCGTTTCCTGGTCCAGTGCCTGATTGATGGTGGCCATAACGCCCATACCCATCAGGGTCTTGATGACATCAGCCGACTTGACCGCCATGCGTTGGGCAAGGTCGCCTACGCTGATCGTTTCCGGAATCTCTACTTCTCTGACCATTGGTTTGGTCGGCCTCTCGAAGCCATGACGCTTCTCTTTGGGTTTCTTTTTCGCACGCAGCGGCTTACGCAATGTGGTATCTTCCTCGTCTTCGGAGATAACCAGTGGCTCTTCCACCGGGCGAGCACGAGGACCGCGATGGCCAGCCTGCTTTTTCTTGGGCTTGCCTTCTTCGATCTCGTCGCTGCGTTCGCGAACCTTTTCTTTCTTTTTCTTTGGCTTGCGATCCTTGCCCTCGCCCTCAGGCGGTGGCAAGGGAATATCGTCCGGAGCGGGAACCGGCGCCGGCTCTGCTGCTTTCTTCGGCTCTGCCTTCTCGGCCGGTTCCTGCTGCGCAGTCCCTTCCGGTGTCGCTGCCTCAGCCGGGGGCGACTTCTCAGCCTCCGCCGGTGGCACCTGCTCGGCAGTTGCCTTTGGCGCGTCTTCCACCGGCGGCTGCTCTGCCATCAGCTCTTCGGGTTTAGGTGCCTCAGCTTCAGGCTGCAGCTCAGCCCGCTTGATGTACGTGCGGCGCTTGCGAACCTCAACATTGACGGTTTTTGCCTTGCCCGCCTTGAGCGTCGTGGTGGTCTTGCGCTTCAGGGTAATCTTGCGCGGCTCGGCACCGGCCTCACCGTGGGTCTTCCTCAAATAGGTCAGCAACTGCTGCTTCTCATCGCTGGAGACAGAATCACTTTCGGAGCGGGCCTTCAGGCCAGCCTCCACAATCTGCTTCAGCAAACGATCCACGGGAGCGCCTACATCTTCGGCCAGTTGTTTTACCGTTACTTCAGCCATACTGGTCCTCCTCCCGAATTAAGCCTGGTCTTCAAACCAGGGGGCACGTGCGGTCATGATAAGCTGACCCGCACGCTCTTCATCCATACCTTCAATCTCGAGCAGGTCGTCTACCGACTGCTCTGCCAGATCTTCCATGGTGCGCACACCCATGCCAGCCAGCCTGAACGCCAGGCTGCGGTCCATGCCGTCCATACCAAGAAGATCCTCCGCCGGCTCGGCACCCTCAAGCGCCTCCTCGCTTGCCAGGGCCTGGTTCAGCAGGACGTCCTTGGCACGGCGGCGCAGCTCGGCGACAGTCTCTTCATCAAAACCTTCAATCGACAGCATCTCTTCCATTGGCACATAGGCCACCTCTTCGATCGAGGTAAAGCCTTCCTCAATCAGCACACCGGCGAACTCTTCATCAATATCCAGGTTGCCAGTGAAATGCTCTACAAGTCGATTGTACTCCTGCTCCTGACGCTCACCGGCTTCCTCTTCGGTCATCACGTTCAGGGTCCAGCCTGTCAGTTCGGTCGCCAGGCGAACATTCTGGCCGTTCCGGCCAATCGCCTGGGCCAGATTGTCTTCCGCCACCGCCACTTCCATGGTGTGCCGGTCCTCGTCCATTACGATGGACGCAACCTCCGCCGGGGCCATGGCATTAATCACCAGCTGGGCCGGGTTATCGTCCCAGAGTACGATGTCGACACGCTCACCACCGAGCTCGTTGGAAACGGCCTGAACGCGGGAACCGCGCATACCAACACAGGCGCCAACCGGATCAATGCGGCGATCATTGGTTTTTACTGCGATCTTGGCCCGGGAGCCAGGGTCCCGGGCGGCACCACGGATCTCGATCAGCTCTTCCGCGATTTCCGGAACCTCAATGCGGAACAACTCGATCAGCATCTGCGCTGCGGTACGGCTCAGGATCAGTTGGGGGCCGCGATGGTCGGTACGGATCTCCAGAAGCAGGGAGCGCACCCTGTCGCCCATACGGAAGGTTTCCCGGGGGATCAGGTGCTCCCGGGGCAACAGCGCCTCGGCGTTGCTGCCCAGATCGACAATTACATTGTCACGAGTCACTTTTTTGACCGTACCAGACACCAGCTCACCAACACGGTCACGGTAGCTGTCGACAATTTTCATGCGCTCAGCTTCACGGACCTTCTGGAAGATAATCTGCTTGGCAGCCTGGGCGCCGATCCGACCAAACGCCTCGGACTCAATTTTCTCTTCATGAATATCGCCCGGCTTCAGCGCCTTGTCGATTTCCTCGGCTTCCTGCAACGTGAGTTCTGTACCCAGTGCAGGAACCGCATCGTTGTCCACAACCAGCCAACGACGGAAGGTTTCATATTCTCCGGTTTTCCGGTCGATCGAAACCCGGATATCCGCCTCTTCGTCATCAAAGCGTTTTTTCGCCGCGGTGGCCAGTGCCAGCTCGATCGCTTCGAAAATCACATCCTTCTCGACACCTTTCTCGTTCGAGACGGATTCAACCACCAGCAAGATCTCTTTACTCATTGGATTGCCCTGCCCTCAACATAAACTGTGCGTCCACTGACTTTTTAATATCGTTCATTCGAATACCGGTACGATGTGGGCCTTTTCGATGCCGTCAAAAGGCAACAGATATTCGTGGTCATCAACAACAACCACCACATCATCCCCTTCGATGCCCTTGATCAGCCCCTGGAACTTCCGGCGCCCTTCAAATGCCATCCGGAGACGAATCTGAACCTGGTGGCCGGCAAAGGCTTCGTATTGCTCCAGACGAAACAGCGGGCGATCCATCCCCGGGGATGAAACCTCCAGTGTGTATTCGGTCTGGATGGGATCCTCCACATCCATCACACCGCTGATCTGGCGACTGACTTTTTCACAGTCCCCGATTCCGATACCGTTCGCGGCATCGTCAATAAATACTCTCAGCAGGGATTGATGACCCTGTGAGCGGAATTCAATGCCCCAGAACTCATACCCCAGACCCTCAATGACAGGCCGAAGAATGTCTTCCAGTTGTTTAAGCTTGGCTGACAAGTTACGCCTTCTCCGTTATCAGATTTTACCGGCCCCGGAAACAAAAAAAGGGCTGTTTTATCAGCCCTTTTTATGCACCAGGGCCCTTTGCGCCAGGCCCCTTAATCAAAAAGCCCCGAATAATGGGGCCTTTTGTTGCAAGAACTCGCAGGAAGCAAACCGATGTACCGCTTCCTGCTGACAGACACCTGGCCTGCCAGAAACCCGCCAGCACCACGCGGCAGGTCCCAATCTCCGCCGGAGTATAGAGACGCCAGGCAGAGTGGTCAAGGACTGACCAAAAAAACGGCCTGGAGAGTCCAAGCCGCTTTTCTTCTATATGGTGCCCGGGGCC
This sequence comes from Marinobacter sp. SS8-8, assembly GCF_030540945.1. Classification (NCBI taxonomy): domain Bacteria; kingdom Pseudomonadati; phylum Pseudomonadota; class Gammaproteobacteria; order Pseudomonadales; family Marinobacteraceae; genus Marinobacter; species Marinobacter sp. SS8-8. Next base: position 12,919 of record NZ_JASSVN010000003.1, read on the forward strand.
GGACTCGAACCGGCACAGCTTTCGCCACTACCCCCTCAAGATAGCGTGTCTACCAGTTTCACCACCCGGGCAACATTCTTACTCGAGCTCAGGGAGACCAGACTCCCCGCCCCCGGTTTCGCTGGAGGAAGCCTTACCATTTCCAGCGGCACTGTCAGCCGGTGCGGTGGCAGCGGATTCCTCGACTACAGGAATACCTGCTTCCCCGGCCAACTCGGCGCGCTGCTTGGCAAAGACCGCCAGCGAGAAACTTGTTACAAAAAATACGATAGCGAGCAGGGTCGTAAAGCGGGTCAGAAAACTGCCACTACCCTGGCTGCCGAACACTGTCTGAGAGGCGCCCCCACCAAAGGCAGCCCCTGCGTCAGCCCCCTTGCCCTGCTGGATCAGCACCAGACCCACCAGCGCCACCGCGATCACCACGTGCACAACAACAACCAGTGTCTCTAACCAATCCATAACGACTCTCGCGAACCTTTAACTTTAGGCACCTGCCGGAACCGCCCGGCAAATACTTACAAATTCTTCTGCTACCAGAGACGCTCCGCCGATCAAACCACCGTCAATGTCCGGCCCGGCAAAAAGCGCGGCTGCATTATCCGCTTTTACGCTGCCTCCGTAAAGCAGCGATATCTCTTCCGCCGGGGCACCCATCCCTGCCAGCACTTTCCGGATCGACGCATGCATGGCCTGGGCATCCTGCGCGCTGGCTGTTTTGCCGGTACCAATAGCCCATACGGGCTCGTAAGCAACGATAACACGCGACCACTGATCCGGTGTCACTGCCGCCAGCCCTTTCCGGACCTGACCTGCAACAACCGACTCCGCCTCGCCAGCCTCCCGCTGTTCAAGGGTTTCACCGACACAGACGATGGCGTCAAGATCATTGCCAATGAGGCGCTCAACTTTTGCGGCCACCATGTCGTCGGTTTCAGCGAAGATCTGTCGACGCTCAGAGTGGCCCACCAGACCGTAACGGCAACCCTGATCTTTTGCCATCCCAGCGGAAATCTCACCGGTATAGGCTCCGGATTCCCACTGCCCAACGCTCTGAATACCCAATGCCAATGCATCACCGGCCAGGCAGGCCGCATCTCCGATATAAATTGCGGGAGGAATGATAACAACCTCAACACCATTATCAATAGACTCGACCTGGGATCGCACATAGCCTACCAGCGCTTGGGCCAGGTCTCTTGACCCGTTCATTTTCCAGTTTCCGGCTACGATCTTACGGCGCATAACAGTTCCCGGACGTGAGGGAGGGCGAACTATACAGCACTCCCTCCCGGCAGACAACCGCCTGAAAACACAAAATTAAGCGGCAGAATTCTCCACCACTCTCGCCAGTTCCTCAACAACCCGCAGGATATCCTCTGCGTCCTGCCCTTCGGCCATAACCCGGATCAACGGCTCAGTTCCAGAGGCCCTGAGCAGGATTCGCCCGGAGCGGCCCAGATCAGATTCGGCCTTTTGCACCGCAGCAACAATGTCGTCCCGGCTGAACGGATCGAAACGCTGGCTGACACGCACGTTAATCATCTTCTGAGGCAGCTTGCTCATGCCCAGACGGATGTCGGAAAGCGTCTTCCCCGACTTTCTGACCGCCAGCAGAGTCTGCAACGCCGAGACAATCCCATCTCCGGTACTCGTGCAGTCACGAATAACCATATGACCCGAGCCTTCACCGCCGAGTACCCAGTTGTTGGCCACCAGACGCTCCATTACGTAGCGATCACCGACATTGGCGCGCTCGAATTCGATGCCAATCTCATTCAGTGCCAGCTCGACACCAAGATTAGTCATCAGGGTGCCGACAACCCCGCCTTTCAGGCAGCCCTCCGCAAAGCGCTGGGAGGCAATCACGTAGAGAAGTTCATCGCCATCCACTTCGGAGCCGTCGCGGTCCACCATCAGCACCCGGTCACCGTCGCCGTCAAAAGCGATGCCAAGATCCGCCCCCTTTTCAACAACAGCTGCCTTCAGCGCTTCCAGATGGGTAGAGCCGACGTTCAGATTGATATTCAGGCCATCGGGGTCGGCGCCAATCACTGACACCCTGGCGCCAAGCTCACTGAATACCTTAGGGGCAACGTGATACGTGGCACCGTGGGCGCAGTCCAGCACGATTTTCATGCCATCCAGGGTGAATTCGTTCGGCACGGTACTTTTGCAGAATTCCACATACCGGCCCGGGGCATCGTCCACCCGGAAGGCCTTGCCAAGTTCCGCCGGCTCACACACCTGAATCGGCATGTCCAGCCAACGCTCGATTTCCGCTTCCAGGGCGTCATCGAGCTTGGTGCCGTCAGCCGAGAAAAACTTGATGCCATTGTCGTGATGGGGGTTATGGGATGCACTGATCACGATACCGGCCGAGGCCCGGAATGTACGGGTGAGATAGGCGATGGCCGGTGTCGGCATCGGGCCAAGCAGTTTTACATCAACACCGGCGGCTGAAAGCCCGGCCTCCAGGGCGGATTCAAACATGTAGCCGGAGAGGCGGGTGTCCTTGCCAATCAAGACACTGTTGCGATGACCATCGCGCTTGAACGCCTGACCTGCGGCCCAGCCCAACTTGAGCATGAACTCCGGGGTAATCGGAAACTCACCGACACGGCCGCGGATGCCGTCGGTGCCAAAATATTTTCTTTCGGACATTAACCTGCCTCCTTCACTGCCGTCACCACACGGACGGCGTCCACAGTTTCCCTGACATCGTGCACGCGAATTATGCTGGCACCTTTCATGGCGGATATTGTCGCGGCCGCGAGACTCGCGGGCAACCTTTCATTCACATCCCGTCCGGTGATATGGCCGAGCATGGACTTCCGGGAAACCCCAATCAGCAGCGGGTGCCCGAGGATATGCATCTGCTCAAGGGAAGCCAGCAGTTGCAGGTTGTGCTCGAGACTCTTGCCAAAGCCGAAGCCCGGGTCGAGCAGAATATTCTCCGGACGAACGCCGGCCATTTCGGCTACACGCACTCGCGCCGAGAGAAACGAACTCACCTCCCGGCGGACATTCCGGTACTCCGGACAATCCTGCATGGTGTCCGGCTCGCCCTGAATATGCATGATACACACGGGTATGGCAGCCCGGGCGACCACCTCCGCCGCGCCTTCCCGCTGAAGTCCACGCACATCGTTAATCAGGCCTGCCCCGAGTTTCGCTGCTTCCGCCATTACCTCCGGCGCACTGGTGTCCACCGAGACTACGGCATCCAGCTCGCGGGCAACCGCTTCAACCACCGGGCAGACCCGATCCAGCTCTTCCTGCACCGACACTGGCGCCGCCCCCGGACGGGTCGACTCACCACCGATATCGATAAATGTCGCACCATCGGCCAGCATTTGCCTGGCCCGCCGGAGAGCCACGCCAGGCCGGTTGAACCTCCCTCCATCGGAGAAGGAATCCGGCGTTACGTTTAAAATCCCCATTACGTGACAGCGGGACATATCCAGCTCCCGCCCGGCAAAATACATTTTCATGGCAAACCTTTTTCAGACCGGCAAAACAAACGCCGCCCGGATTCCGGGCGGCGTAGGGAGTTACAGCGTTTCCTGGCCGGCAGGCCGGAAGAGTCAGTGCTCTCCGGCAGGCCGGCCGACACCCGGATGACGACTGTCGCCGGATACTTTAGGCTCAGGCGCCACTTCAGGCTCATCGGCTTTCACGCCACCGGCAGGACCACTGTCTCCCCAACCTTTCGGCGGACGAGGCGTTCGGCCTTCCATAATGTCGTCGATCTGGTGACGATCAATGGTTTCGTACTTGATCAGCGCATCGGCCATCATGTCCAGCTTGTCACGGTTATCGATCAGGATCTTCCTGGCCTTCTCGTAGCAGGTGTCGATGATATTCCGGACTTCTTCGTCAATCCGCTGGGCGGTTTCCGGCGAGTACACTGTCTGGGCCTGGCCGGCAGAGCGGCCAAGGAACGGCTCTTCACTGTCGGTATCGTACTGAAGCGGCCCAAGCTTTTCGGACAGCCCCCAGCGGGTCACCATGTTGCGGGCCAGGCTGGTCGCCCGCTCGATGTCATTGGACGCACCGGTGGTAACGCCATCAAACCCAAGGGTCAGCTCTTCGGCAACACGGCCACCGAAAAGACTGCAGATCGAGCTGATCAGGAAACGCTTGCTGTGGCTGTACTTATCCTCTTCAGGGAGGAACATGGTCACACCCAGCGCACGGCCGCGAGGAATAATGCTGACCTTGTAAACCGGGTCATGTTCCGGCATCAGCCGGCCGACAATGGCATGGCCAGACTCATGGTAAGCCGTGTTCCGCTTTTCCTTCTCGCTCATGACCATGGACTTACGCTCGGCGCCCATCATGATCTTGTCCTTGGCCAGCTCGAACTCTTCCATGGACACCAGGCGCTGGTTACGACGCGCCGCAAACAGGGCGGCTTCGTTCACCAGGTTGGCCAGGTCAGCACCGGAGAATCCGGGTGTGCCACGGGCGATCAGAGCCGGCTCTACACCATCCGCCAGGGGCACCTTCTTCATGTGCACCTTGAGGATCTGCTCGCGGCCGATGATGTCCGGCAGGCCAACGACCACCTGACGGTCGAAACGGCCCGGGCGCAACAGCGCAGGGTCCAGAACGTCGGGGCGGTTGGTGGCGGCGATGACAATAACGCCTTCGTTGCCTTCAAAGCCATCCATCTCAACCAGCAACTGGTTCAGGGTCTGCTCGCGCTCATCATGACCACCCCCCATACCGGCGCCACGATGGCGGCCGACGGCGTCGATCTCGTCGATAAAGATGATGCACGGGCTCTGCTTCTTGGCCTGCTCAAACATGTCGCGAACCCGGGATGCACCCACGCCCACAAACATTTCCACGAAGTCGGAACCGGAGATGGAAAAGAACGGCACCTTGGCTTCACCAGCAATGGCTTTGGCGAGCAGGGTCTTACCGGTACCCGGCTGACCCACCATCAGAACACCTTTGGGAATGCTGCCGCCAAGACGCTGGAATTTGCTGGGATCCCGCAGGAAGTCCACCAGTTCTTTGACGTCTTCCTTGGCCTCATCAACACCGGCCACGTCACCGAAGGTCGTCTTGATCTGATCTTCACTCATCAGACGGGCCTTGCTCTTGCCGAAGGACATGGGGCCTTTGCCGCCGCCACCTCCCTGCATCTGCCGCATGAAAAAGACAAACAGCGCGATGATGATCAGTATCGGGAACGCGGCCACCAGCAACTGTGTCCACAGGCTCTGGCGCTCAGGCTGTTTACCAATAACCTCAACGTTGTTCGCGAGAAGATCGTCCATCAGCTTGTTATCAGACACCTGGGGACGGATTGTCTGGAACTGGGAGCCGTCGCCACGGGTACCCTGAACCTCCAGCCCATCGATTGTGACCTGACTGACCTGCCCTTGCTGGACCATCTCCACAAACTGGGAATAATTGACTTGTTGGCCGGTGGTGGTGGGAGAAAAATTCTGAAACACCATCAGCAGCACGGCGGCTATAATTAGCCAGAGAACCAGATTTTTTGCCATATCGTTCAAGGATCATCACCTGTGAATTGAAGGGTTGGCCTTTCGAAAGCACCCTTTTCAGACACCTTACACCAATTGTACGCCCGTCCACCAGAAACGGCCCATCCGTATCGGCCGCAGACGTACAGATCTTCGTACCAGCGGTAGCCTTACCCTAATAGTGGGCGCCAACTCTGAAATTACAACAGCAACACCCGCCCGCAACCCGACTTCCCGGCGCTTTTGACCCGGTAGCCACCCGATTGTTCCTTATCCTACCCACGACCGCTTCGCCACATGTTAACGACCGTTTTTACGACCGGACGATCTGATACAATCCCCCGAGTATACGTTCAAGTTGGCGCCTCTGCTGCTGACCTTTTGTTAATTACACCGATAAAGAGATTACATCATGAGTCTTTCACCGGAACAGCGCCGGGAATACCGGGCCATAGCCCACAACCTGAAACCTGTCATTATTGTTGGTGACAAAGGCCTGTCCGGGGGACTCCAGGAAGAACTGGAGCGCGCCTTGAACGATCACGAGCTGATCAAGATCAAGGTGGCAAACCAGGATCGCGAAGCAAGGCAGGAAGCCGTCGCGGCACTTTGCGAGAGTTCCGGCGCCGAGCTGGTCCAGACCATCGGCAAAATCGCCGTGATCCTGCGCCGCGCGAAGAAACCCAACCCCAAGCTGTCCAACCTGCTGCGTCACAAGCACTGATCCGGCGCCAGGGAAAGCAGAAACAAAAAGTCGGCCGGGAAAATCCGAGCCGGCTTTTTCGGGCGTAAGCGTGAACATGGGGTCAGATGAAAGCTTTCATCTGACCCCGACTCCACACCGCATCGGTTGATCAGACGTACTCAACTTCCTCGATCTCGTATTCCACGGTACCAGACGGCACGCGAATCGCGACCACATCCCCCTCACTCTTGCCAACAAGGGCCCGGGCGATGGGTGAGGAAATCGACAACTTCCCTGCCTTGATGTCGGCTTCGTCGTCACCAACGATCTTGTAGATGACCTGCTCATCCGTGTCCATGTTGAGCAGATGGACAGTGGTGCCAAAAATCACCTTTCCGGTGTTCTCTATGGTGGTGATATCAATTACCTGAGCGCCCGACAGCTTGCCCTCGATTTCCTGGATACGGCCCTCGATAAAGCTTTGCTGCTCCCGGGCGGCATGGTATTCCGCGTTTTCTTTCAGGTCGCCGTGCTCCCGGGCGTCGGCAATGGCCGCAATCACCCGGGGACGATCTTCGGACTTCAGCTTCTGAAGTTCCTGGCGGAGGCGACTCTCCCCCTCCTTTGTCATCGGTACTCTGTCAGCCATAGTCTCATTTTCCTGCATGAAGATCCTGGAGGCGGCGTACAGTGCGCTCCGGGCCAAACTTGATGGCCCGGCAAAAGGCTTCGCCCCCCGCCAGTGTCGTTGTATAGGTTACCTTGGCCTGCAACGCCGACTGGCGGATCTGGGCCGAGTCGGAAATCGCCTTGCGACCTTCGGTGGTATTGATGATCAGTTGAACCTGGCCGTTCTTGATGGCATCCACAATGTGCGGACGACCTTCACGGACCTTGTTCACCCGATCAACCTCGATTCCGGCCTCTTTCAGGGCTTTGGCGGTACCGGTAGTAGCAATCACCTTGAAACCGGCCTCAACCAGGTCACGGGCAACTTTCGCGGCACCGGGCTTGTCCACGTCGCGCACCGACATGAACGCAGTTCCCTTGGCCGGCAAGCGCTCACCGATTGCGAGGGCGGCCTTGGCAAAGGCCTCATCAAAGCTGTCACCCAGGCCCATGACCTCACCGGTGGACTTCATTTCCGGCCCGAGGATCGGGTCCACCGCCGGAAACTTGTTGAAGGGGAACACAGACTCTTTCACCGCGTAGTAACGCGGAATGATTTCCTGGGTGAACTCCAGTTCTTTAAGGGTCTTGCCAGCCATCACCCGGGCCGCCACCTTGGCCAGGGACACACCGATGGCCTTTGACACGAACGGCACGGTCCGGGACGCGCGCGGGTTCACCTCGATCACGTAGATCTCACCGTCCTGCCAGGCCAGCTGCACGTTCATCAGCCCCACCACATCCAGCTCAATGGCCATTTTCCTGACCGCATCGCGCATCTCGTCCTGAACCTGCTGGGACAGGGTGTACGGCGGCAGCGAACAGGCGGAATCGCCGGAGTGAACGCCAGCCTGCTCGATGTGCTGCATGATGCCGCCGATGACCACGTCCTTGCCGTCGGAGATGGCGTCGATGTCCACCTCGATGGCGGCATTCAGAAAGTGGTCCAGCAGCACCGGGCTGTCGTTGGAGACCAGCACGGCGTTGCGCATGTAGCGCACCAGCTCTTCCTCATCGTAGACGATCTCCATGGCCCGGCCGCCCAGAACATAGGACGGACGCACCACCAGCGGGTAGCCGATTTCCCGCGCCGCCAGGATGCCTTCCTCGTGGCTGCGCACGGTGGCGTTTTCCGGCTGCTTCAGGCCCAGGCGGGTGATCATCTGCTGGAATCGCTCCCGGTCTTCGGCGCGGTCGATGGCATCCGGGCTGGTACCGATGATGGGCACGCCGGCCGCCTCCAGGCCACGGGCCAGCTTCAGCGGAGTCTGGCCGCCGTACTGGACGATCACGCCCCTGGGCTTTTCAACGTGGATGATTTCCAGCACGTCTTCCAGGGTGATCGGCTCGAAGTACAACCGGTCGGAGGTGTCGTAATCGGTGGACACGGTCTCCGGGTTGCAGTTGATCATGATGGTTTCATAGCCGTCTTCACGCATGGCCAGGGCCGCGTGCACACAGCAGTAGTCGAACTCGATGCCCTGACCGATCCGGTTGGGGCCGCCACCGATCACCACGATCTTTTCGCGATCACTGGCGTCCGCCTCACACTCTTCCTCATAGGTGGAATACATGTAGGCGGTGTCGGAGGCGAACTCGGCGGCGCAGGTGTCCACCCGCTTGTACACCGGGCGGATGTCCAGCTCGTGGCGCAGCTTGCGCAGGCTCACCTCGGAGATACCCAGCAGCTTGGCCAGGCGAGCATCGGAGAAGCCCTTGCGCTTGAGGCGGAACAGGGTGGCCTGGTCGATGTCGGCCTTGCCGGCACTCTTCAGCGCCTGCTCTTCCAGGATCAGGTCTTCAATCTGCACCAGGTACCAGGGGTCGACATGGGTGTGGGCAAAGACATCGTCCACGCTCATGCCGGCCCGGAAGGCGTCGCCGATGTACCAGACCCGCTCTGCGCCGGGAACGTTCAGTTCACGGGTCAGCGTTTCGCGGGCGTTTTCTGATTCCAGCTCCTCCAGCTTCTCGTCAAACCCATCGGCACCCACTTCCAGACCGCGCAGGGCTTTCTGAAGAGACTCCTGGAAGGTGCGGCCGATGGCCATGACCTCCCCCACGGATTTCATCTGGGTGGTCAGGCGGGCGTCGGCCTGGGGAAACTTCTCGAAGGTGAACCGGGGAATCTTGGTGACCACGTAGTCGATGGACGGCTCAAACGAGGCCGGGGTGACGCCGCCGGTGATTTCGTTGCGCAGCTCGTCCAGGGTATAGCCCACCGCCAGCTTGGCGGCGACCTTGGCAATCGGGAAGCCGGTAGCCTTGGAGGCCAGGGCGGAGGATCGCGACACCCGGGGGTTCATCTCGATCACCACCATGCGTCCGGTGTCCGGGTTGATACCGAACTGGACGTTGGAGCCGCCGGTTTCCACACCGATCTCACGCAGCACCGCCAGGGAGGCGTTACGCATGATCTGGTATTCCTTGTCGGTGAGGGTCTGGGCCGGGGCCACGGTGATGGAGTCGCCGGTGTGGACACCCATGGCGTCGAAGTTCTCGATGGCGCAGACAATGATGCAGTTGTCGTTCCTGTCACGGACAACTTCCATCTCGTACTCTTTCCAGCCGATCAGGGATTCGTCGATCAGCAGTTCGTTGGTCGGCGACAGGTCCAGGCCCCGGGTACAGATTTCCTCGAATTCGTCACGGTTGTAGGCAATGCCGCCGCCGGAGCCGCCCATGGTGAAGGACGGGCGAATGATGCACGGGAAGCCAATGTCATCGGCCACTTTCCAGGCTTCGTCCATGGAATGGGCGATGGTGGCCCGGGGGCACTCCAGGCCGATCTTCTTCATGGCCTTGTCGAAGCGGTCGCGGTCTTCGGCTTTATCAATGGTGTCGGCGTTGGCGCCGATCATTTCCACGCCGTGCTTTTCCAGGATGCCATGGCGTTCCAGATCCAGCGCGCAGTTCAGTGCGGTCTGGCCACCCATGGTGGGCAGCAGGGCGTCCGGCTGCTCTTTCTCGATGATCTTTTCAACGGTCTTCCAGGTGATCGGCTCGATGTAGGTGGCATCGGCCATCACCGGGTCGGTCATGATGGTGGCCGGGTTGGAGTTGACCAGGATAACCCGGTAACCCTCTTCGCGCAGCGCCTTGCAGGCCTGGGCTCCGGAGTAGTCAAACTCGCAGGCCTGCCCGATCACAATGGGGCCCGCGCCCAGGATCAGGATGCTTTGGATGTCGGTACGTTTTGGCATGTCTTGGTAAACCTGTCAGCAACTTTTGAATTCTGGCAGCGCAACACGCGGCGCCCGTGAGTTTTCCGGGGCAATCAGCCTCAGGCTGATCGCCCCTCCATCAGGCGGATAAACTCGTCAAACAGCGGCGCCACGTCATGGGGACCGGGGCTGGCTTCCGGGTGACCCTGGAAGCTGTAGGCCGGCTTGTCGGTCCGGCGGATGCCCTGCAAGGTGCCGTCAAACAGGGACTTGTGAGTCGCCTCGACATTGGCCGGCAGTGTTGCCTCATCCACGGCAAACCCGTGGTTCTGGCTGGTAATCATCACTGTACCTTTGGCAATATCCTGCACCGGATGGTTGGCGCCGTGGTGGCCGTGGCCCATTTTCATGGTTTTGGCACCACTGGCCAGGGCCAGCAGTTGATGACCCAGGCAGATACCGAAGACCGGGATCTCGGTTTCCAGCACTTCCTTGATGGCGGTGATGGCGTAATCGCAGGGCTCCGGGTCACCGGGGCCGTTGGACAGGAACACTCCGTCCGGATCCATCGCCAGCACTTCGGACGCCGGAGTCTGGGCCGGCACCACGGTGATGTCGCAACCACGGGACGCGAGCATGCGCAGGATGTTCAGCTTCACACCGTAATCCCAGGCAACCACCTTGAACCGGGACTCTTTCCGCTCACCGTAACCCTCGCCCAGGGTCCACTCGGTCTCGTTCCAGGACCAGATCTTGTCGGAGGTAACTTCTTTGGCCAGATCCATGCCCTTGAGGCCGGGGAAGGCCTTGGCCAGCTCCAGCGCTCGCTCGGCACTGGCGTTTTTGCCCGCAACGATGGCGCCGTTCTGGGAGCCTTTGTCCCGGAGGATACGGGTCAGACGGCGGGTATCAATGTCGGCGATTCCAACAATGTTGTTGCTTCGCAGGTAGTCGTCCAGGGTCCCCTTGCTGCGCCAGCTGCTGGCCAGCAGAGGCAGATCGCGGATGATCAGGCCGGCGGCCTGGATGCGGCCTGACTCAACGTCTTCTTCGTTCACACCGGTGTTGCCGATATGCGGGTAAGTCAGGGTAACGATCTGGCGGGAGTAGGACGGATCGGTCAGGATTTCCTGGTAGCCGGTCATGGCGGTGTTGAACACCACTTCACCGCTGGTTTCTCCGTCGGCGCCAATGGCGCTGCCGTAGAACAGGCTTCCGTCTGCGAGTGCAAGGATTGCTGGTGTGCTCAAGGCTTGTATCCTCATCGAGTGGCGTATCGGTTCGTCACGAACAGGAACGCAAGCGCAAATTCAGGTTGCAAAAAAGCGAGACGGAGTCTTAACTCGGTCCCGCTTTTTCAGAAACTTTGTGCAAAGGTACGCTTGGTGCAGTCAAACCGCGTTATTGTAAAAAATATGGCGGTTTGTGTCCATCTGAAATCCTTCCCCCGAATCACCGGCAGAGGACCAGTTATCTTTTCCGGGAAACGCTACGAGCACATCCATGTGCGCTTGGCGCAGGCTATCCATGGCCTCAGACATTCCCGAAAAAGATAACTGGCCGGCTGCCTCGGAGTTAGCTGTTATTTCAGCGCCAGCACATCCTGCATGTCATAAAGCCCTGCAGGCTTATCCTTCAGCCACAACGCCGCCCGCATCGCCCCTTTGGCAAAGGTCATCCGGCTACTGGCCTTGTGGGTCACCTCAATACGCTCACCCTCAGTGGCGAACAAAACGGTGTGATCACCGACTACATCACCGGCGCGAATGGTCTCAAAACCAATTTCCTTGCGGGTGCGCTCACCAGTGAAACCCTCGCGACCGTAGACGGCGCATTCTTTAAGGTCGCGTCCGAGCGCATCAGCGACGACTTCGCCCATGCGCAGGGCGGTGCCGGAGGGCGCGTCTTTCTTGTGGCGGTGATGAGCCTCGATGATTTCGACGTCATAGTCGTCACCCAGGGTCGCAGCGGCGGTGCGCAGCAGGTTTAGGACGACATTAACGCCGACACTCATATTGGGCGCGAACACCACCGGCGTGGATTCGGCGGCCAGGGCCAGTTGTCGCTTTTCGGCATCAGACAGGCCGGTGGTGCCGATTACGAGCCTCTTGCCGTTGTCCCTGCAGAACTCGGCGTTTTCCAGGGTCAGGTCCGGGAAGGTGAAGTCGATGAGCACATCGAAATCGTTCTTCACATCGATCAGGCTGCCAGCCATTTTCACGCCGGTTTTACCGATGCCGGTCATTTCTCCGGCATCGGCGCCGATCAGGCTGCTGCCCGGCTCGACGACGGCGGCACCCAGCTCAAGGCCTTCAATGCCGTCAACGGCTTCGATCAGGACTTTTCCCATGCGCCCGGCGGCGCCGATGATCGCTACCCTCATGCTCGCGTTCCTTTTTTGTCAGCCGTCAGAATTTCATTTCGTCGAAGAAGCTTTTCACACCCTCAAACCAGGACGTTTTCTTCGGGCCATGCTCCGTGCCATTGCCACTATCCAGGGTTGCCTGGAATTCTTCCAGCAGTTCTTTCTGGCGCCTGGTCAGGTTCACCGGCGTTTCCACAATCACCCGGCACAGCAAGTCGCCTGCAGGGCCACCACGGACCGGGCTAACACCCTTGTTGCGCAAGCGGAAAAGTTTGCCGGTCTGGGTTTCGGGCGGAATCTTGAGCTTTACGCGGCCATCCAGGGTCGGCACTTCCAGCTCGCCGCCGAGGGCCGCATCCACGATGCTGATGGGAACTTCACAGTAAAGGTTACGACCATCACGGGTGAACAGGGAGTGCTCGCGCACGGCGACCTGTACGTACAGGTCGCCGGGAGGTCCGCCATCAACCCCCATTTCGCCTTCACCGGAAAGGCGGATACGGTCGCCGGTATCCACGCCCGGCGGCACTTTAACAGAGAGAGTCTTTTCTTCCTGAACCCTGCCCTGGCCACGGCAGGCCTGGCAGGGGTTCTTGATAACCTGGCCAGAACCACGGCAGGTGGGGCACGCCTGCTGCACGGTAAAGAACCCCTGCTGCATACGCACCTGCCCCATACCTTTACAGGTACCGCAGGTTTCCGGGCGGGAGCCTTTTTCGGCGCCACTGCCGTCACACACGTCACACTCGCGATGCCCCGGAATCTTGATCTGGACGGTTTTGCCTTTGACGGCTTCTTCCAGGTCCAGCTCCAGGGTGTAACGCAGATCGGCACCACGGGTGTTACGGCTACGGCCACCACCACCAAAGATATCGCCGAATACGTCACCAAAGATGTCGGAGAAGCTGGCTCCGCCACCTCCGAATCCACCGCCTGCCTGACCGTCCACACCGGCGTGACCGAACTGGTCGTACGCCGCTCGCCTGGACTGGTCCGCCAGTATTTCGTAGGCTTCGCTGGCCTCCTTGAACTTGTTCTCGGCTTCGCTGTCGCCCGGGTTACGGTCGGGGTGGTACTTCATGGCGAGCTTTCGGTAGGCTCGCTTGACTTCCTTCTCGTCCGCATCCCGGGAAATCCCGAGAATTTCGTAATAATCGCGCTTGGCCATGCTTTTAAAACCCTGTTTTTAAACGCGGAAAACGCGGGGGCGCCCCCGCGTTTTCCAACTACCTGATGTACTTCAGATTTATCGTTTGTCGTCGTCTTTCACTTCTTCAAACTCAGCGTCCACAGCGTCATCAGCCTGCTTTGCCTGGGCATCTTCCTGCCCGCCAGCCTGCTGTGCCTGCTCGGCCTGATCTGCGTACATCTTCTGGGCCAGCTCGGAAGAAACTTCAGTCAGCTTCTGGGTCTTGGCCTCGATGTCTTCCTTGCTGGAACCCTCCAGAGCTTCTTCCAGCTCTTTGATGGAAGCCTCGATTGACTCTTTCTCGCTGTCGCTGACTTTGTCACCCGCATCTTTCAGGGTCTTGCGAACGGCATGCACCATGGCGTCACCCTGATTGCGAACCCGGACCAGCTCTTCGAACTTACGATCTTCCTCGGCGTTGGCCTCGGCGTCACGCACCATCTTCTCGATTTCATCATCGTTCAGGCCGGAAGAGGCCTTGATCACGATGGACTGCTCCTTGCCGGTCGCCTTGTCCTTCGCGGACACGTTCAGGATACCGTTGGCATCAATATCAAAGGTGACTTCGATCTGCGGCACACCACGCGGTGCCGGCGGAATGTCGGCCAGGTCGAAACGGCCCAGGGATTTGTTCTGGGCAGCCTGCTTGCGCTCGCCCTGAACCACGTGGATGGTCACCGCAGTCTGGTTATCATCCGCGGTGGAGAAAGTCTGCGACTTCTTGGTCGGAATCGTCGTGTTCTTCTCGATCAGCGGAGTCGCCACGCCACCCATGGTTTCGATGCCCAGGGTCAGCGGGGTTACGTCCAGCAGCAGAACGTCTTTCACGTCACCGGACAGTACGGCTGCCTGAATGGCAGCACCCATGGCCACGGCCTCGTCCGGATTGACGTCCTTGCGAGCCTCTTTGCCGAAGAACTCTTTTACCTTCTCCTGCACCAGCGGCATACGGGTCTGACCACCGACCAGGATAACCTCGTCGATCTCGGCGGCCTTCATGCCGGCATCCTGCAGAGCCACTTTACAGGGCTCAAGGCTGCGCTGAACCAGATCTTCCACCAGGGATTCCAGCTTGGCGCGGGTCAGTTTCACGTTCATGTGCTTGGGACCAGACGCATCTGCGGTGATGTACGGCAGGTTTACGTCTGTCTGCTGGCTGCTGGAAAGCTCAATCTTCGCCTTCTCCCCAGCTTCCTTCAGGCGCTGCATCGCCAGGGAGTCACCACGCAGGTCGATGCCACTGTCTTTCTTGAACTGATCTGCCAGGAATTCGATGATTTTCAGGTCGAAGTCCTCACCACCGAGGAAGGTGTCCCCGTTGGTGGCCAGTACTTCGAACTGGTGCTCGCCGTCCACGTCCGCGATCTCGATGATGGACAGATCAAAGGTACCACCGCCCAGGTCGTAAACTGCGACGGTACGATCACCGCTCTTCCTGTCCAGGCCATAAGCCAGGGCAGCTGCGGTCGGCTCGTTGATAATGCGCTTTACTTCCAGACCGGCAATCTTGCCCGCGTCTTTGGTGGCCTGGCGCTGGCTGTCGTTGAAGTAAGCCGGAACGGTAATCACCGCCTCGGTGACTTTCTCGCCCAGGTAGTCTTCCGCCGTCTTCTTCATCTTCTTCAGAACTTCCGCAGACACCTGCGGCGGCGCCATTTTCTGGCCTTTCACTTCAACCCAGGCGTCGCCATTGTCCGCCTTGGTAATCTTGTAGGGCACCATCTTGATGTCTTTCTGAACCACATCGTCTTCAAAACGACGACCGATCAGGCGCTTGATGGCGTAAAGGGTGTTGTTCGGATTGGTAACCGCCTGGCGCTTGGCTGACTGGCCAACCAGGGTCTCTCCATCGTCCGTGTAGGCAATGATGGACGGGGTGGTGCGATCACCCTCGGCGTTTTCAATAACCTTGACCTTGTTACCATCCATGATGGCCACACAGGAGTTGGTCGTTCCCAGATCGATACCGATAATCTTGCTCATTGAGTCGCTCCAATTCTTCTGAAGGCTTTCCCGGAGGCCCGGCCTCCGGTGTCGCTATTTAATGGCTATATTGGCGCTTTGATCGGCTTTTCAAGCCTGCTCATCAATTTTTGGTGCATCTTCTGCTTTGGCAACGACCACCATGGCTGGACGTACCACACGACCATTCAACAGATACCCTTTCTGCACCACGGCCACCACACTGTTGGGCTCGGCGTCCGGGGCCGGCACCATGGACATGGCCTCATGTTGCCGGGGGTCGAACGGCTCACCCACCGGGTTAACCTGTTCAACGTTGAATTTTTTCAGGCTGGCCATGAACAGGCTCAGCGTCATTTCCACGCCCTCCCGAATGGAAGCCACCAGCTTGCCGGACTCTTCCTGGCCTTCGGTGCTCTCAAGCGCCTTTTCCAGGCTGTCTGCAACCGGCAACAGCTCCTTGACGAATTTCTCCAGGGCAAACTTGTGGGCTTTCTCCACATCGATCTCGGCACGACGACGCACGTTCTGCATCTCGGCCTGGGAACGCAGCATCTGCTCCTGGAACTGCTGAACCTGAGCCTTCAGTGCATCCACCTCGGACGTTTCGCCTCCGGTGGCATCCCCTTCGGTCGTCTGGGCTTCCTCTTTGGCAGCCTCGAGGGCTTCGTTCAGTTCCTCGTGCTCGTTGCGGTTCTCGTCAGTGCTCATGGCTACTCCTGCTTGGTCTCCAGCGGCCCCCTTTCGGTGGCCGGTTGAACATGGGCTCCGGCCGCAGTGCGCCGGGAAAATGTCGTTGCGAACGGATATGGGGCCCCACTTCCAGGTTTCAACCACCGGCGCCAGGATTCCTGAAGAAAATGCCGTCGCAGGTTTGCAAATTACATAAATCCTGTATATATTCCCAGTTACTGTATGCATCAACAGTGTTTAGCCGGTTTTCAGAAAGTCGCGGAGGTTATCTGCATGCTTACCCAGCTCACGGTTTCCAACTACGCCATCGCCGAACGGGTGGAACTCCAGTTCAGTAAAGGCATGACTGCACTTACCGGCGAGACCGGTGCCGGCAAATCCATCGTGCTGGACGCCCTGGGCCTGGCCATGGGCGGCCGTGCCGATGCCGGCGCAGTCCGTCACGGGGCCAAGCGCGCAGACATCACAGCCACATTTGATGTATCCGCCATCCCCGAGGCAACCGAGTGGCTCGCAGAGCATGAGCTGGATGATGAAAATGACTGCATACTTCGCCGCGTTATCAGCAAAGACGGCCGTTCCCGCGCCTACATCAACGGCCAGCCCTGCCCCCTGAATCACCTCAAGGACCTTGGCGGCGTACTGATGGACATCCACAGCCAGCACCAGCACCAGTCTCTGCTGCGCAAGGAAACACACCGCAAACTGGTGGATGAGTTCGCCGGCGCCGAGGCCCTGGCCACGGATACCCGGGAGGCATGGAGAACCTGGAACCAGACCCGCCAGCGTCTGAGCGAACGGCGGCAGAACGCTGACGAGGCGGAGGCGAAACTGCAACTGCTGCGTTACCAGGTGGAAGAACTGGGCCGCCTGGCCCTTGAAACTGGCGAACAGGAACGCCTGGAACAGGAACAGGCACAACTGAGCCAGGCCGATACGGTTCTGCACAACAGCCACCAGGCGGCCCTGCTGTGCACAGAAGATGAAACCAGCGCTGCCAGCCTGGTCCGCCAGGCCCTGCAGCAGCTGGAACAGCTTCCGGTAGACGTACCAGCACTGGCCGACACCATCCAGATGCTGAACGAGGCCCAGATCCAGATCGGCGAAGCCGGCGACAACCTGCGCCACTTTGTCGAGGATTACGAGGCTGATCCTGCCAGACTGGCGGAAGTGGAGGAACGGCTAAGCGCCATCTACCAGATGGCACGGAAGCACCGGATTACCCCGGAAGCGTTGCCGGAGCTGCACCAGCGCCTAAGTGCCGAATTGGCCGAACTGGAAGGGGGGGAGGGCAGACTGGAACAGCTGGAAGCGGAATTGGCCAGCCAGCGCAGCCGGTTCGACGAGCTGGCCGGCCAACTGTCGGAGGCACGCGCCAAAGCCAGCGCCGAGCTTGACCAGCGCGTAGCCGCAGAGCTCGGCCAGCTGAGCATGCCCAACATGCAGTTCATCACCCACCTGAACCGCAACACCGACGCAGAACCTGCGGCCCACGGGCTGGAAGACGTTGAATTTGTGGTCAGCGCGAACCCCGGCCAGCCTGCCCGGCCTCTGGCCAAGGTTGCCTCCGGTGGCGAGCTGTCGCGGATCAGTCTCGCGATTCAGGTGGTGGTTGCCCAGACCTCAACCACACCCACCCTGGTCTTTGACGAAGTGGATGTCGGTATCGGCGGCGGCACCGCCGAAGTGGTTGGCCGACTGCTTCGCACCCTGGGAGGAAACGGCCAGGTGCTTTGTGTCACTCATCTGCCACAAGTGGCGGCCCAGTGCCACCAGCACCTGTTCGTCAGTAAATTTACCGAACAGGACGCCACCTTCTCGAAAATCGAGACGCTGGACGATCAGGGCAGAATCGGCGAAGTGGCGAGAATGCTGGGTGGCGTGGACATGACCGACCATACAATCGCTCATGCCAGGGAAATGTTTTCAAAGGGGCAGGCAACTCACCACTGAGCCAAAGAACCGAACCTCTACCCCTCTCGATCCTGAGAGCTGTTGGGGCGGGCTTAAGCACCGCCCCTTTTTTCTACCTGGCGCTTCCTTCTACCTGGCGCTTCCTTCTACCTGGCGCTTCCGCGGGCCGGAATCAGGATTTGATCGGCTTGACGTAAAGGATCAGGCTATGGTCCACGATTTCATAGCCACGCTCTTTCGCGATTGTCTTCTGGCGCTCCTCAATCACTTCATCGAAGAACTCGATAACCTCACCGGTCTGAGTACAGACCATATGATCGTGGTGATCATCACCGGCCATTTCAAAAACGGCATGGCCGCCTTCAAAGTTGTGGCGCAGCACCAGGCCGGCCGCCTCAAACTGCGTCAGCACCCGGTAGACCGTTGCCAGCCCCACATCATCCCCCTGCTCCAGAAGCTTCTTGTAGACATCCTCGGCACTGAGATGATGCTCTTCGGCCGTCTCCAGTATGTTGAAGATTTTCACTCTCGGCAGAGTCACTTTCAGACCGACTTTTCGTAGTTCGGCGTTTTCAGATGACATGTTACTATTCACTCTTTGGTGTGCCTCACGGCTTCCGGTATGATGAAGCCGCCATTAAACGGTTTACCCGTGTCACACCTGCCTCGGGCAGGCGATTTCAAGATAGAGGATTTCCCCCGGCGATGCAAAAGCTCACAGCTCTCATTCTCACTCTCTTTCTATCCGGTTGTGCTTTCCCGGGCGTTTACAAGATCAACGTCCAACAGGGAAACATCGTAACCGATGATGAGCTTTCGCAACTGGCTGAGGGCATGTCCCGCAGCCAGGTGCATGCAGTTATGGGGACACCACTCATGCTGAACCCGGTTGATCTCTCCCGGGAATACTATGTGTATACGTTTCAGCGGGAAGGTGGCGATATCACAGAGCAGCGAATCATCGTTTATTACGAAGGCGATCAATACGCCCATTACGAAGCACAATTGCTCGAAGAAACGCCGGCTTACTGAGGTCAGGCTTTCTTCTTCGCCCGATTCAGGCGCGCCTGTTTCGGGTCGATCCTGAGCGGTCGGTAGAGCTCCACCCGATCTCCCTCACGGAGTTCATGGGCCGACGGGTTCTTGATGACCTTTCCGAACACACCCATGTCAGTGGCATCCACATCAATTTCCGGGAAAATATCAGCAATACCTGAGAGTTTCGCCGCCTCCAGCGCGGTCGCCCCCTCAGGAACCGTCACTGGAATAATTTCCTGTTTGTCCGGGCGGGCATAGGCCACTTCCACCTGAATCATGCACCTTCCTTTCGATAGAGATCATCCGCACGGCGGCAGAACGCATCCACCATGGTGTTGGCGGCCTGACTGAACACCGGCCCGAAGGTGATTCGGGACAGGGAACCGGAAAATTCAAACTCCAGGGAAAGAATCACCTTGCAGGCGTTGTTGTTCAGCGATTTGAAGCGCCAGCGACCGGTCAGATTCCGAAACGGACCCTCCACCAGGTTCATCTCTATTGCGTCAGGCAGTAACAACTGATTCCGGGTGGTCAAGGTATGCCGTATGCCCCCCCTGGCAATTTCCAGGGACGCGGTAATCTGCTCCGGATTCTGCTCATGAATCTCGGCGCCCGCGCACCAGGGAAGGAATTCAGGGTAACGGACAACGTCGTTTACCAGGTGGAACATGCGCTCGGCCGAGTGCATTACCAAAGCTGTTTTGTCGATCAGATGGGGCATTGGAACCGATTGTCCTGCTTGTAAACATGCTGTGAAATGATGGCGGACTTCTGAGAAGGAAGAGAGTCTCAATCACACGCTATGATAAAGGATATCGTCCTCTTTTGGGGTTTTTTCCCCCGACTTTCCTTTCTTGTCATTTTCCGCCGGCGGCGACTGTTCAACTGTGGGCACGGTTTCATTGCCTACGGCTCCGCCCCCGGACGACTCCGCGGGCCCCCGGGCTTGCGCAGGCGCCTCCAAGGGCAATGCCCGGTCACGGGACAGCAGCGTAACAGGCGACTCACACCACACAGCGGTGCTGCCGTTGTCACAGAGATTCGACAGCGAAAACGCCGTGTACTGAACGCCAATCCAGGCAACCACCAGTGGCGACACCAACCGCATCACCCATAACCAGATACCGGCGAACAACGTCGGAGTCGAGCCCAGCATCGTGATGGACAGATGCCGGGTCAGGCCCCAGCCGGCAAACAGCGCAATCAGAATGGCGGCCAGAGGAATCAACAAGCCACCGGTCACCAGCTCCAGCCATCGGAAAATGATGGCGCCGCCAACACGCTCCTGCGCCCACACATTAAACGACAACAGCGATGCCAGCCCCGCCAGCCATACCGCCAGGCCGATCAGCACCAAAGACAACCCCCGCGGTGCCCCCGTCCATTCACGGAACCAGCCAACGATGGGTTCAAGCAGGTTCAGCGATGTGGCCCAGACAATCAGCACCACCACAAGAAACACCGTGGCAATCACGAACTGGCTTGCCGGCAGCTGGGCCAGTGTCACGGGCATGGAAACGAATAACAGGCTGAACCCACGTTCGCCATCAAAACGGTTGCCGTCTGTAGCCATGGCAAAGATCATCAGGCCGGCAATGATCGCCACCAGGGTATCCATCAGAACAGCGGCAAGAACCGAACGCTTGAGGCGGGTATGGGGCGTAGTGTAGGAACCAAGAATTGCCCATACCCCCATACCCAGCCCCAGCGTAAAGAACGCATGAAACAAAGCCGCTTTCAGACTTCCCCAACTGAGGTCTTCCGGGTGCATGGCCAGAATCTGGCCGACGGCACCATCAAGCCGTCCGTACCAGACCGCCAGAGCGAATAACACCAGCATCAGCACCAGAGTTCCCGGCACCACCACACGCAGCGTCCGTTCAAGGCCTTTGACAACCCCCTGCGCCGATACCCAGATCACCAGCAGCAGGAAAAAGATATGCCAGCCCATGAACATCCGGTACTCGTGGGGGTCGGAAACCAGCCCGGCCAGGATCGCCGCTGCCTCAGCGTCACCCGCCCCGGAGAACCGCCCCAGCGCGCCAAAGAAGACATAAGCCAGAGCGATGGAACCGAATACTGCTGTAAACGACAACACCAGGAAGGCCGCAAGAATGCTGAGCCGGCCCACCGCCATCCAGGCGCGGGAACGTTTGACACTGCGAATCAGGCCGTCCATCGCCAGCACAATACCGTGGCGGGCATAACGACCAATGGCGGCCTCCGTGACCATCAGCGGCAGGGTAACCAATAGCAGGCAGGCCAGGTAGAGCAGGATGAACAGGCCGCCACCGTGCATACTGGCCAGGTAGGGAAACTGCCACAGATTGGCCAGACCAACGGTTGAACCCACCGCAGCCCAGAAAAAAGTTGATTTTCGGGTAAAGGACCCGACATGTGTCTGATACGGCGTAGGCATCCGCGCCCCTGTGACCCCTAAATAAGTCTGGGACAGTATTGTAGCCGAAGGATCCGGCCGCGCACGAACGGGTAAACGCGGTGTCGCCGATTTCGTGACCGGTCCGGCACTCGTGGGCTACAATGCGCCTTTTTCCGGCTGCACTAACGCCGGCCCGTTCATTTCTCCGCCCCCGGATTCATTGATTCATGAGCAAGAAAAAACCCGGAACGCCGAGCAGTACCATTGCGCTGAACAAGAAGGCGAAGCATGAGTACCACATCGAGGACCGCTTCGAGGCAGGTCTCGCCCTGCTGGGCTGGGAAGTGAAATCCCTGCGCGCCGGCAAGGCCCAGTTGGTGGACGCCTATGTACTCCTCAAGGACGGCGAAGCCTGGTTGCTCGGCTCTCACATTACGCCGCTGATTGCAGCGTCTACTCACGTTATTGCAGACCCGACCCGCACCCGCAAACTCCTGCTGCACGCCAAGGAAATTGCCAAGATCGTCGGCAAGGTAAACCAGGCCGGTTACACCTGTATTCCGCTGGCACTCTACTGGAAAAACAACCGGGTAAAGTGCGAGATTGCCCTGGTAAAAGGCAAGAAACAGTTCGACAAGCGCGCCACCGAGAAAGAGCGGGACTGGAACCGCCAGAAACAGCGCATCCTGCGCGATACCAAGCTCTGATTACCGCCCCGCACAGAATACCAAATAGCTGACACCGGTCACGGCCTGCACTGGCCGGTGTGTCGCATACTCACCCTCTTTGCTCAGGTTGCCAACAGGCCTATACTCGGGAGTCCCGGTGCATGGCAAAGGGAGAGCTTATGTCACCTAAACAACTGCCCATGTCCGCCGTTGATCGCGCGTGGCTGCGCATGGATACTCCGGAAAACCCCATGATGATCTGCGGGGTTCTGGCCCTGGACCGCCCGGTCTCCGTCAACCGCCTGAAACGAATGCTCGAAGAGCGCTTCCTGTGCTTCGAGCGATTCCGCCAACGAGTGCTGGACCACAGCGACCGGGCCTATTGGCAGGATGATCCACTGTTTCACCTCGACAACCACCTGCATCAGATTGCCCTGCCGGGCAAGGCCGACAAGGCCGAGCTCCAGAAACTGGCCAGCGATCTGAACAGCACGTCCCTGGATTTCCGCCGCCCGCTCTGGCAGATGCACTACATCGACAACTACGAGGGCGGCAGTGCCCTGATAATCCGAATTCACCACTGCATTGCTGACGGCATCTCCCTGGTGCGGGTGATGCTTTCACTCACCGACAAAACACCGGAGCCAAAACTCAAGCGGGTTGCCAGCAAACCAGAGGCCAGACACAAACCAGTCTCCACCGCTCAGCACACCCTGCACAGACTGGTGGACAGCGCCCAAGCGGCAACGGACCAGGCCAGGCTGTTCATTCAATCCGTACGCGCAGAACCCAACTACCCGATCAAACTGGCCGCCACCGCCGGCGGGGTTGCCATGGACCTGCTCAAACTTGGCCTGGCACCCTTCGAGCCCAAAACCGGCCTGAAAAGCCCGCTTTCCGGCCGCAAGCATGTCTCCTGGGGCGAGCCCCTGGATCTTGCAGAAGTGAAGGCTTGCGCCAAAGCCCTCGGCGGCACCATCAACGACGCCCTGCTCTGCGCCACCACGGGCGCACTGCAACGACATTTTGCCGCCCACAAAGAAACCATTCCGGAGTGTGGCATCCGGGTAGCCGTGCCTTTCAACCTGCGGCCTCTCGACCAGCCTATAGGGACCCTCGGCAACCAGTTCGGAATGGTGCTGGTAACACTGCCTGTGGAGGTGCAGGATCCGATCATGTGTTTCCGGCAGGTGCAGGAGAACATGAACCGGCTAAAGCGCTCCTACCAGGCTCAGGTGACCTACAGCCTCCTTGATTTGTTCGGCCGTGGCCCCGATATTCTGGAACGCCGGGCCCTGGACCTACTCAGCAACAAGGCCTCTGCGGTACTCACCAATGTGCCGGGGCCCAAGGATGCCCTGTACCTGGCCGGCAGCAAGTTGACCCAGCCCATGTTCTGGGTCCCCCAGACCGGCAGCATCGGCATTGGCATAAGTATTTTCAGCTATGCCGGCACCGTACAGTTCGGCATTACCGTGGACAAGGCGATCCACGCTGACCCGCAGGCGGTGATGGACTACTTCCGCGAAAGCTTCGAGGCCCTGAGCCATGCGGCCCTGGCCGGCAGACGCGGTGGCCAGGAACGCTGGGTCAGCTAGGCCGGTAGGTACATCTACCGGCCCGGCGGCCAAAACTGCAACAAACAACCCTTGAAGTCCGGCGAACCGGACATATATAGTAGGCATAAGGGGACGACATGGCTTCGACGCTGGTGGCGATCCCTTGAGTGCATGTCGAGATGGCAGCGAATCTCGTTAATCCAAAGCTGCAACGCAATAGTCGCAAACGACGAAAACTACGCACTAGCAGCGTAAGCTGCTAGTCGTCCTGACCGGGTCGCCCGTAGCCCGGAAGCAACATCTCAGGACGTCATCGCTTACGGGATGCTCCGCTATCCAGAGTTCACTGGCTAGCGGCTAAGATTTAAAGAACTCGGTTCCTGCACCCTGGCTCTCGGGTCGCTTGAACTTAAATCAATAGAGAGACGCTAAACATGTAGACCTCAAGGCTGAGTGCTGGCGGACGCGGGTTCAATTCCCGCCGTCTCCACCAATCAAGAGGTTCAGGAGATCCAGCAAAATCTCTCGAACCACCTCTAAGCCCCGGAAACGGGGCTTTTTTGTGTCCACTAGATCCAAAATCACCCCCTGGCATCCACCTCCACTTGCGGGCAACATTGCGGGTAACGAGTTATTGTCAAATCTGGTGTATGAGGCTTCAGGCAGCGTTCCTGTCAGATTGATCATCCACCCGTTCTCCATCCCGAAACTGTACATTGTTCACGACCAGCCTCAATCGGTCGAACCCCTTGATCCGCTTCCAGCGTTTCTGGGCGGATTGGAGCAGTTTGAACACCATCGATAACGTGGTGTCGCGGTTGCCGCAGGACCGGCTTCGCTTGGTTCTCAGCCGTACTGTGGCGAAGGTGGATTCGATCAGGTTGGTGGTCCGCAAGTGAATCCAGTGAATCGCCGGAAAATCGTAGAAGGCCAGCAACTCGTCACGGTCCTTCTCCAGGTTTTCCATGGCTTTTGGGTATTTGTCCCGGAACCGCCGCAGGGTACTGTCAAAAGCCTTGTGAGCGCTGTCACGGGTCTCTGCTAAATAGATCTCATGCAGTGCTGACTTCAACTTCGGCTGTACCGATTTGGGCAATTTATCCAGCACGTTAGCCGTCTTGTGGACCCAGCACCGTTGGTGGCGGGTGTCCGGAAACACCTTGCTCAGGGCGTTCCAGGAGCCCAAAGCACCGTCACCGACGGCCAGCTTGGGGGCGTGTTCCAGGCCCCTTTCTCGCAAGCCAGTAAGCAGCTCTCGCCAACTGGCTTCAAGCAACTTTGCCATTGGACTCATCAGGATCATCACCAAGTTCACGGAATTCGGCTGCTCTCTCCCGCAGAATTCGCTTTTTCTCTGCATCGGCAAACCGCTTTAACACCTGGCGAATCAGGGGCTGATATCCAATGCCATTGATCTCCGCGATCATCTTGAAGTCTTCAATCAGGGGTTTCTGGAGCCGGATAGAGATAGGCTGCAGCCCAGCCGCCTCGTTCAAGGCTGCGTCGTCCACGTTCTTGGCTACGCGGACATACTCTTCATCCCGGCCCAGTCTTCCGTCTTCCCAGGCTTCTGGTGTGCTTTCAATCTTCTTCTTGCTCATGCTCTTCCTCCCGTCGCGTTCATTCTTCTGTTTTCTGTCACTACGACTGTTGCGATGGGTTACCCGAATTTCCGGTAAATTCCATCTTCTGTCTGGTTCGGTTCGTACGATGTCTTAATAATGATGTCATCACCCTTAAGCATAAACGCCACCTTCAGGCGCCGCCCGTAGTCTGTCTCAGCAATAAACCACTGGGTTGGTGGGTCGGTCTTGTGCTCTTCCCTGATGTCCTCCAACAGGTTACCTTCCCGGTTGGCGAAACATTGCTGGACCTCCTCAAGGCTGACACCGTGCTTCTGTGCCAGCTTCTGCTTCACTGCAGATGAACATTTCAGCGCCATCGTATCCCTCACTGAATTTGTATATACAAAGTATATACTGAAGATTGACCAAAACCAACCGGGCCAGGTGTCAACAAAGTGTCCACGGTATTGTGTTTTTGTGTGGTTTCCTGTGGGGCTTGGTTTTCGGAACTGTTGTAAGCGGCTGCCAGAACCTGCGCATATTCGGTGAATAACGCATCATAGTGCCAACGAGCCAGTGAAGGATTCCGTTTGATTGCGTGCTGAGAGGGGGCGTCGGGTCAGAGCGATCAGAGGTCGCTTTTCAGCGTTCGATCAGATACAAAATGGGGGCCGTTGAGAGAAGCGCAAACCTATGTCTGCTGCCTGGGTGATGTGGTGGTCGGCTTCTACAGCCTCGCCGTTGGCAGTGTCGATCCGGAAGCCGCACCGTCGAGAGTAATGAAGGGGCTGGCACGTCATCCGGTGCCGGTCATGATCCCGGCCCGCGTCGTGTTGCCCCGCACCCGGCCGTTGGTATCGAGGATCGCGTGGACGCTGTCCCACAGTTCGCGGGGTCGCTGCTCAACTTCAACCAGGAAGCCTTCGTGCTTTCTAGTCTTAGTATCCGGCTTCTTTTTGATGTCGCACGGCAAGAAGGGTTGCCGTTTCGCCATCAAAGCGATACAAAGCGATATAGCCGCTACTTCCGACATCAATCAACCACTCCCGAAACACTGAGCCCATATCTTCAACAGGACGTCCTGCCTCCGGCTGGTGTGCGAGTATTTTTACGCCCGCCCGTATTGTTTTGATGGCACGTCGGGCCGCATCTCCATCTTTCATGGCAAGGAAGCGATAGAGTCGCTGTACGTCAGCGATAGCTGGCGGTGACCAAATCAAACGTGGCACCTAGGAAGCTCCGCATCTTCACCCGCTTCAAGCTTCTCCAGCCAAGCGTCAGCTTCTTCAAGCGTCAGGTGCAGCCCGTTTTCCTGGTACGCTTCCCAAGCTCGTAGTGCATCCTGTTTGAAAGATTCCCGCTTTTCTTCACGCTCAACATAATCACGGATCGCTTCGCGCATAATCCAGTGCGATGAACGATGTCGCACTTCAGCCAAGTGCTGGATACGGTTTTTCAGATCGTCGTCAAGTTTTACTGATGTTGCCATTTTGCCACCTCAGTATTAAAAGGTACTACCTTTTAATACTGTACCATAAAATCTCTTACTGACCACCGAGTAAAGAAAACCCTCGATTGTATGATGTCAGGAGGTTCGAACAATGCCCGGAATCTTATCCGTGGTCATTCGAACCTGTCCGGCGCCTGTTAGCGCCCACTGGTACAGCTTGCGCATCCCCACCACCAGGCTACCCGCCGAAGTTATTTAGGCTTGGGGAATCACTTACTTATTTATTCGAAAGTCCTCTTGTAAATTACCCCAATGATCCTTTAGCTTCAGCTTATGCGCTTCATTCATTGGAAGGTCTTTGATTGCGTCTGGCCAAAGGTTTCTAGCCCTCTCAATTACATCATCCAGGTGAGGTTTAATTGCTCTCCATGGGATCTCGGCACGACCAGCCCAAGACTGGAAGTTTGCCAGGGAAACATCGTGCCACTCTTTGGTCTTGCCTAAATTTAGTGCGAAATGCCTTTCATCATCGATATATACGCTAGTTGTAACAATATCGTATGCAAGTGAAAGCCTTGGAGTGATTTGATCGGAATAAATCAAACTCCAATTCTTGAGGTGCGCATCGCCATTAGCGAGAAGAATGTTAACCAGCAATCGCCTGGCAAACTGTTGCGCATCAGCCAAACCATCACCAGAAAACCCGTAGATAATTCGGGCGATTTGCTCGTAGTTTGCCGAGTTGTATTTTTCATGTGGATATTTAACCAGCACCTGAGCAAAGTCTTCCATGTGGATACGCACATCACCGTCGCGATCAAAGCGTTTAATTGCGAAGGCCAGCTTTTCATTGGGCAAATTTATTTGCGGAAGATTATCCAGTTTATTCAATTCAACCAGCTTGATTTCGGGAATGTCTATCCCAACCAGTGCCGCAAGCTTCATTGCGGTATATTCGTTCAACGGCACATCTTTATGCTTGGTGGAAGGTGTTTTTATAATCCAATCGCCCAAGACATCGCCTTTGGAAAGGTTGTAGCGTCCGTCCTTTTCCTTCATGGAAAATTTCATCTGAACCCCGGCCAACGAAAATTTGTTTTCCGGTGATACTTTATCAAATTTTATTGCTCGAGCTTTTCCGTGAGCGTTAAGAACAGTTTCTGGCACATCTTCTGGCTCCATTGGTTCAGCCACCAAGGCACCAGGCAGATCCGCTCCTAAATATGAGAGAATATGGAATTCGTTGTCGATATGAACTTTAAGCCCTTGTGTTATCAACTCCCTCAGCGATCCCTCCGGAAGCAAATTGGACAATGTGGGATGTAGCCTTTGGTTTCTCGCCCATGGTTCCGCCATTAATTTTCCAGCACGAGGAAACGCTGGGTGAGTAATCAAACTAAAGGTAGGGCGGTTTATATCGCTCTTAAATTCTTCGGCAAAGCTCAGTACATTTCTGCCGCCTTGAAAGCCAGCCAAATAGCCAACCAGCCTGCCGTGCAAACTCAACCTGAGCACATTTATCTCATCTGCACGGCTATCGCTCATTAATCACCCCCCAGTAAGCCCTGCCATGGATCGTCCGAAAGACTTTTTTTTATGTCTTCTTTTGCCGATCTTGACGATTTTTCCACCAGGGCCACATGCTCTTTATTTGGCTCTAAACTCTCCTGTTCTAGCACCGCCATAACAGCCCTGAGCTTTTCCCTGGGGATGAGCATGAGCTCGCTATTCAAGCCCTTCGCTAACAACTCCAAGGTATCGAGCCTAGGGTTTCCTTTGGATTCCAGACGCTGATACTGCTGGCGAGACACGCCTATACGCAACATCATGTCGTTCTGCTTGAGGCCAAGCGCCAGTCGCCGTCGTTTTATCTGTTGAAGTATGGAGCTCATATTGGTAATCACATATGTTGCTTTTACAGTAACATGCAACATATTAGTTTCTTTTTTGCTCGAAGGCAACTCATGCATTGCTTTTAGACGGTTTGATAAAGCCTGAATGAAAAAGCAACATGAATATTGCTTTTTGGTTGTTGTGCTCTCGTTATTGACCCATCAGGCACCCAGCCAACGACTTGTGGCCTGCCTCCACTGGGCACCTACACGGAAGACACAGAACGAATCTGCTGTTTACCCTTCCGGCTGCTGGTGGGTAGCCAATGCCGTTGATACTGAAGATTGACCAATACCAACCGGGTCAGGTGGCAACAAAGTGTCCACTGCATTGTGTTTTTGTCTGGTTTCCTGTGGGGCGGGGTTTCCGGAAACTCCTGTTTTTCCGGGAATTGTGGTTTTCTGTATTGCTTTGAGAGGGTGCGGCATCGGGTTCAATTCCCGCCCGCAAACAAAGCACCTCCATCACGCCCCGACCAGTTTGAGCACCCGCTCCAGCATCGGATCTTTACCTTCCTCGCGGCCTTTTCGTCCAAGGTAATGCAGACGGATATGGGGCGGGATGCCGACACCCTCATAGAGCTGGCCATCGTAAGCCAGGTAGATTTCGTTGGATAAGGTCAGGTGCCAGCCATTTGGCAGGTGACGCTCGAGGGTGTCGGAGAGAATGCCCTGGGTGGGCTCACCAATCAGCGTGAGCCGGGGGTGCTGCAGTAGCGAGAGCAGGAAAATTTCTGCGGCACTGGCGGTCAGTTCGCTGGTCAGCACAAACAGGTTGCCACGGTAGGTCTGGCTGGCAGGGACCACGTAAACAGGCTGCTTGCCGGTGAACCCATTGCCGTGGCGGGCGGACTTTGTAAATGCCAGCCGCTTGCGATCCGTTAAGTAGGCGGCAAGCCGCAGCGCCACGCCATCATAGCCCCCACCGTTACTGCGGAGATCCACGACCAGGTTAGGGAGCTCGCCAACATCGGCCAGTACCTTCTGCATCACGCCGTCAACGGCCTTCAGGTCAGCCGCTGGCTCGCCGGTCTTGCCGCCCTGGCCGGCCATAGCCCGGATATTCAGGTAGCCGATGGCATCATTCAGGCGCCCCCACTCCACCAGCCGGTTGCCGCCATGGCTAACATCATTGGCGAGATAGTCCTGATGGATGACGTCGTGCAGCCATTCCTTCAGATCGCCCAGATAGCTGGCGAGTTCCCGGTCATCGCTGGCGTCTTCCAGTTCCCGTGTCAGCCGCTGGTAGAGAGCGGGGTGAGCACCGGCATTGTAGTGACCCCAGGGTGTGTGCAGACGAATATGGCCGTCCTTCAGAGGCCGCAGCATGGCTGCCATGGTCGCAAACAGGGTTTCCCGTGAGCTGTCCGCGTTAATCTGCGGACGATAAGTGTGGTAAGCCTGGTCCCAGGCCACGCCTTTGAGTTCAAACGAGGCATACTGTTCGTGAAAGGTTCGCCAAAAGATTTCGAAGTTGTATTCCGGATCCTTTGCGTCATGCTTGCGGGTTGCAGCGGCATTCGCAGGCAATGCTTTCAGTCGACGAAAGCGGATGCGTGCCACACCGCTGACGCGATGGGCACTGAACGCCTGTCCGCCAGGGGATATCTGCAAGTCTTCGTAATAGTGATTAAGTTCCTCGAGGGTGCCCGAGTAAAGCTTCCGGCAACTGATGGCGGTTTCTTCAAAAAGGGTGTACCCATCGCTTTCTATCCGCAATATCTTGCCGTAACCCTGGGAACGCCAGACACCCTGAAGGTTTTCGAAAACAGGGACGGAAAGGGAATGGCTGCGCCGCTGGCCAGGTTTCATAGAGCACTCCAGGTCCGTTTGTGCGACGCCTGGCGGCATGGGCCATGCGTCCTATGGATCCTTATACATACAGAGTAGCCAGTTCAGGGCCAAATGGTAAGTGAGCATCAACACAACGAGGCCGGCGGGCTTCCACTCCAAAACAGATTGTATATTCTGTAAATACCTTGATGATAATGAGCGTGGTGGGCACTTGAGGCATACCCACACAAGCTGAGCAGTTCATGACCATGAACGTAGTGCAATTCCAGCCGGGGCTGTCGATACCCGAGTTTCACAAACTCCAGGAAACCGGGACAGCGTGTCGGCGGGTACGTTACCGGGGGAACTGCCTGGTTCCTACTGGCCAACCTGCCCCGGTGAGCTGGTGCGCAGGGATTCTGTCACCATTTGAAACAAACCTCCTGAATCCCGTTTCAGCCTAAAGCTGCTACTATTGCTACAGACTTCTAGTCTCTGGGCTGCGCAGCCTTCGGCAAGCGCCACACTGAACCACCTCCCTGAAAAAGCTCCTGCCGCCGGGGGCTTTTGTATTTGAAAGGATCCGGCTTTATGTCCAGCAAAGCGAAACAGCCCCAGAAACTTCTGCTGTTCCGGCTTTCCGGCGAACGTCTGTTTGGAATCGGAACCCTGAAGATCCGCGAAATTCTGCCTTTCATGCGGCTGACCAAACTGCCTCACAGCCATCATGCGGTGATCGGCACTGCCACCTTCCGGGGTTCCGCCGTTCCAGTGATTGATATGGCAGCCGCGGTGGGCTATCCGCCGCTGAACCGGGAGGAGCAGCAAAAGGCCTCCATTATTGTCACGGATATCCAGCGCCAGGAGATCGGTTTCCTGGTGCGCAGCGTTCAGCAGATTATCGAAACCAACTGGAAATCGGTGATGCCGCCGCCCAGGGCCCTGGGCAGCAAGGCCTTTATCACCGGCCTGCTGGACCTGGACGGCGACATCATTCAACTGCTGGACGTGGAATTGCTGCTGGCGAAGGTGTATCCGGAATCACTGGACACCCAGGATGTGATGCTGACGGATGTTCAGAGCGAGACTCTCAAATCCCTGAACATCCTCATGGTGGACGATTCCCAGGTGGCCCGTAAGCAGCTCTCGGATGTGCTGGACAGCAAGGACATCCCCTATCAGGTGACGTCCAATGGCGATGATGCCCTGCAGATCCTGCTGCGGGACCACGAACTGGGACGGCCCACGGACATTCTGGTGAGCGATATCGAGATGCCGGGGCTGGATGGTTATGAGCTGGCGTTCAATGTCCGGGACAATTCAGCCCTGAAGCAACCCTATATCATCCTGCACACGTCATTGAACAGTGAGATGAGCCTGAGTTATGCCAATCAGGTTGGCGCCAACGAGGCGCTGACCAAGTTCGATGCAGAGGAGCTGCTTCAGGCGATGTTGCGGGGAGCGGAGCGGGCCCGGTGAGCCCTGAACTCCGCAATAAAACTCAACCACTTACAGCCTGCAGGTCATCTCCGCCAACTCCTCGTCAAAGACCCGGCGGTTTTCGCTGTAATCCACCGGTACTTCCACCAGGTGAACGCCGCCTGCCGCAAGGGCGCCTTCCAGCGTGGGCCGCAGCGCTTCTGTCCGGGTTATGCGATGCCCTTCAGCACCGTAGGATTGGGCGTAGGTGACAAAGTCCGGATTTCCGTAGTCCAGACCAAACCCGGTGAAGCCTTCCTGCTCCTGCTTCCATTTGATCATGCCGTAGGCGCCGTCATTGATGATCAGCACCACCAGATTGAGCTTGAGGCGCACGGCGGTTTCCAGCTCCTGGCTGTTCATCATGAATCCGCCATCTCCGCAAATGGCCATTACCTTGAGGTCCGGATACAGCATGGAGGCCATCATGCCGCTGGGCAGGCCGGCGCCCATGGAGGCCAGGGCGTTATCGAGCAAAACGGTGTTGTTGTCGTAGGCGGGATAATTGCGGGCAAACCAGAGTTTGTACATGCCATTGTCCAGCGCAATGATGCCATTGTCAGGCATTACCTGCCGCACATCATGCACAATCCTCTGGGGAATCACCGGGAAGCGACCGTCCTCGGCCCGCGCCTGCACGTGGGCATCCACCGCCCGCTTTATTTCCATCAGGGAGGTGAAATCGTGATTGGCACACTGGCCACAATTCCCGGCCATGTATTCCACGCTGTTGGCGATATCGCCCACCACCTCATGATGAGGGAAATAGACAGGGTCCACATCGGCGCCGCTGAAATTCACATGAATCACTTTTTTGCCACCAGGGGTCATGAAAAACGGCGGTTTTTCCACCACATCATGGCCCACATTGATCACCAGATCGGCGCGGTCGATGGCGCAATGCACAAAATCGCCGGCAGAGAGCGCGGCATTGCCGAGATAACGGGGATGCCGCTCATCAATCACACCTTTACCCATTTGCGTGGTAAAGAACGGGATGCGGGTTGCATTCACCAGGTGAAGCAGTGCCTCGGACACTCGCTTCCGGTTGGCACCGGCGCCGATCATGATCACCGGGTGCCGGGCCTCGCGCAGCATGTCGCAGGCCATCTCCAGGCTCTTCTTGCTGGCGGAGGGCCGGCGGGCATCGCTGGGCAGGAAAATGTGGGTATCGGGTGCCGGCTTCTCGGCGGCGATATCTTCCGGCAACTCAAGATGCACGGCTCCCGGGCGCTCTTCCGAGGCCAGCCGAAAGGCCTCCCGCACCTTGGCGGGTATGGTATTGGCGTTGCTGATCTGCCGGGTATATTTGGTCAGCGGCCGCATCAGGTCCACCACATCCAGAATCTGGAACAGGCCCTGCTTCGACGACTTGATCGGCTTCTGGCCGGAGATCATCATCATCGGCATGGCGCCCAACTGCGCGTAGGCCGCGGCGGTAACGAGATTGGTGGCACCCGGCCCAAGCGTAGAGAGGCAGACACCGACCCGGCCCGTCAGCCGCCCGTAGGTGGCCGCCATAAAACCGGCCGCCTGTTCATGGCGATTGAGCACCAGTTGGATACTGGAGGTCCTCAGGGCTTCGAGGAACGCAAGGTTTTCCTCACCAGGCACCGCGAAAATGTATTTGACGCCTTCATTTTCCAGCGCCCGGATAAACAGCTCGGCTCCGTTACGGGCCGGATGTTGCTCGTTGACCATGCACTTCCTCTCGATCATAAGTTCCAGGCGATCAGCAGATTTCGGGATCATTCGGTTCTGGGTGGCTCCGCCTGGAGGGCATGGGCATCCGCGGGCACCCGGTCTGCACCCCAACTGCGATACACGCCCTCTATTACGCGGCGAAGCTCATCATCGCTCACTCCTGCCGGCTCACCCCGTTCCAGGGGATCGTAGTGAAAGATGTAAAGCCGTGAAGTGAACATTTCAAAGGGCAGTGACGATTCACCGAAGCGCTCGCCGCAACCGGAGGTACTCACCTGCACTCCGTCGCCCCAGTTCTGACCGCTGTCGTTGTTGGGGTTGAAGAAATATACCCGCATCTCGCCTTCCGGGTCCAGCGCCACCCGAAGAACGGTAATGGCGTGCCAGCCAATGAACCGGGCGGCACTGTCGGTAACCGCAATGCCCGCTGGCTGCGGGTGTATCAGCGGCTGATTGCCATTGTAGTAGGGGTGGTAACTGGCGTAAAAATGCCGGATAAACCCCTCCAGGTCAGTGAGCTTGCCGGTTGCCACATCCACATTGATGGCAAACCCGCGCCCGGCGGACCAGCCGTGGAATTCAGGGTTCACCCATTTATGGGGATCGCCTTCACGGCCGACGCATAACCGGCCCATCTCAGCGTAGATCCGGTCCAGGTGTGGCACCACCACAAGAGAGACCGGATCAAGGTCCAGAGTTACTGCCGAAGCCACACCGCCCGCACTTCGGGCAGAGGACACCGGCTGCCCCTCAAAATGCATGACGATTTCATTGTCCCGGGCTGCCCAGGCGACCATCTGCAACAGATAATCCGGATCATTATAGGCCCACATGGACAGGGCACGGGCAGACTGGCAGGTAGGGTTATTACCCTGCCCCACGCCCAGAGGCTGCCCCAGCATGTTCAGCACGCCCTGTATCAGCCAGGCGGCGGGCTGGGGCTGGTAGCCATAGGCAAACTGCAGGCGCTCCCGGGCCTCGGGGCAAACCGACAGCCGCACCTGGCGCCAGAGCGCCGGCGCCACCGGAGGCTGGTACAGAATACCCCGCTCCAGAAGCAGGGCCAGGCCGTAAAGGCCCTGAGCTGTCTCGGGAAAAATGGATTCCTCAACCAGGGTGTGTACCAGTTCACTGTAGCAAAGCAGGCAGTCCCGCCCGGTGCTTGAAAGCCCCAGAGCATCACTGAGCAGCGAATTCTGATCTTCGAGAATAAAGCGAACAAAACAGGCGTGGTAAGGCGACACCAGGCCGGTATCGTGCATGGATCGGGCAAAACCGGTGGCTTCGTTCTGCAACGCAGCGCTGTCCATGGATTCCAGCCGTTGCTGGTATACCGCCGTGCCCGGGTCCTCGCTACAGGCCCGTGTCGGCCCGTACAGGCTGGAAATCAGCCGGTCGGCACCGCGGCCGGCACTGCCCAGGTCAGCATCCGGATCTGCCCGGCAGATTGCGATCTGGGTGATCATCCGGCGCACGTCACTCACACGGATCGGCCGTTGCTCGAGAATGCGCCAGATCTCCTCAATCAGACTATCGATGACGTGTTCATAGCCGATATGACTGGCCACATACTGAACCAGGGACTGGCTGATCAGCGCCAGTTTACCCTGCTCCCGCTCCGCCTCGCCGGTCATCCCGAACAGCAGTCCCAGATTGATAGCCAACACCTGGGTCAGGTAATGATGGGCCTGCTCCGCCGAAACGCTCGGATGCAGGTAGCTGCCCCGGGCCACCAATAACAGACGGAGCTCACTGAAGGCTTCAATTACCACGGTGTCGGCATTCTGACTCTGCAGAGAGGAGGTGGTGAGCGAAGGTAGAAGGGTGGCGGGATCAGCCCAGTCGGTCCCGTCAAACACACCAGCTTCTTCAAGCCGCTGTGCTCGCGCTTCGATGGCCTGACACCCCCCTGGCTGTAAAAGTACACGCCGGGCAACATCAAACAGTCTGGGAAGTTTGCCTGCCTTTGCAAAAGACCGGCTCCCTTCCAACGCCACAATGGACTCATCCAGTTTTTGCACCAGCTTGTCAAAGTTGACCACTGGTGTGGGACTGGCCGGTTGATTTCCACTCAAACGAAATTCCTCAGGGCCTGCATCAAACCCTTTGCATTAATGCATGCCTCGATTATACATAGAAATCGAGTTCTTCCTGATGTTTGAGCAGATCCCGCATGACGTAGGGGTCTTCACCGAAGAAATAGACCAGCCCCCAGTGGGTACCGAACGCGGTGCGCTTGGTGACGGTCTCCTCCAGCGGCGGTGTCAGTTCATGAGATTCAAAGTACTCGTGATTCTCGGTTTCTTCCGGGATCTCGAGGCGGCTGACCACTCGGCGGCGCGGGTAAACACCGAAGCAACCGGCGTACCCCTTGGCGTCCACCACCTCGCGCGGGAAGAACGCCTTGATTTCCTCTTCGGTGGTTTTCGGATCGAACGCCAGAATCAAGCCCTGGTAGGCGTTGAAACCGTAGGCACGTTCAAGCAGCTCAAATACCTTGAAGCCCGGCGGACGATAGGCCACCTCGCCAAAGTACATGGTCCGGTCGCTGGTCACGAAGTACTCCGGGTGAATAAACCCGAACTCAATATCGAAGGTCTTGATGAGCTTCTCGATTTCACTCCGGATCTGCTCCCGATACTTCTCAAGATCCGGTGTCGCGGGAACAAACACGGAATAACCCAGGGTCACATACTCAGAGATATTGAGGAAGGCAATCTTGCCGTTGTGAATCCAAGCCTCGACCGCAAACTCCCAGCCATCCAGATGTGACTCCATCAGCACCGGAAACTCTTCTTCCGGAAGGGTATCGACCTCGTCCGGGGTACGGATGACCCGGTGGCCCAGGCATCCAGCCTTGTCAAACGCCTTGAGGTGGATCGGGTCATTGGGGTCGCCGTCCAGCTTCAGCAGGGTCTGGTTCACTCGCTTAAGGAACCGAATAACGTCGCCCTTGTCGTGCGCCTCCTCAAAAATACCCACCCGGATACCACCGAGCTGGGCACGGCGCTTCATCAGGGCCTTGTCTCGCAACAGCATGGCCTGGCCAAACAAACGAGGTTTGTCCATCAACACCGAGTTGATGGCACCGGCCCATTCTACCGTCTCCTCAAATAACGGGATGGCGACATTCACGCCCATCTCCTTGAGGGTCTGCGCAATCTCCACAGAGCGGTCGTTCAGGCGCTCAAAATTCCAGGGCACATAGGGAATATCGTGCTCTTCGCAGTAGGCTTCAGCCCAGTCCGGTGCCACGACAACATACCGACGGTCGAACTTGTCGGCCGCTTCAACCGCATTCAGGCTCCAGCCTAACAGCGCGATGTACCCTTTCTCAGGATTGTAGTTTTGCTCGGTCATAAGCTCACTCCTTTACTCAGGGTTTACCTTATAACCCTACGCGGACAGCACAAAATCGCAAATTTTGTGACTCACTTAACCCAAAAAAGCACTGTGGCTGCCTGGAGCGAATCCAGTAATCACAGTGCTTTCCGGTTTCTTAGATTGTTTGGGAATATCAGCCCAGTTTCAGGATAGACAGGGTCCGCTCCCGCACGTTCGTCAGCAACGCTTCGTCGTTCACCAGGGAGTGGCCGTAGGACGGCACCAGTTCTTTCATGCGCTCCTGCCACTGCGGAGTCCTGATCTTCTCCGGGAAGCAACGCTCAATAACGCTGATCATCGCATTGGCCGCCGTGGATGCCCCGGGTGAAGCACCCAGCAACGCCGCCAGGGTTCCGTCCTTGGCCGCCACTATTTTGGTGCCGAACTCCAGCTTACCGCCACCATTGTCAAGCTGCTTGATAATCTGCACCCGCTGGCCGGCCATCCGAAGCTGCCAGTCTTCCTCTCTCGCATCCGGAAAGAAATTGCGCAGCGATTCAACCCGGTCCGGGTGCGACTGGAACACTTCGCCAATGAGGTAGCGGGTAAGGTCCATATTGCTCTTGCTGACCGATAGCATTGGCTTCAGATTGGTGGGTTTCAACGAACCGAACAGATCAAGGACCGAGCCCTGCTTGAGAAACCGGGTGG
Source organism: Marinobacter sp. SS8-8 (assembly GCF_030540945.1). Taxonomy (NCBI): domain Bacteria; kingdom Pseudomonadati; phylum Pseudomonadota; class Gammaproteobacteria; order Pseudomonadales; family Marinobacteraceae; genus Marinobacter; species Marinobacter sp. SS8-8. The sequence goes on from NZ_JASSVN010000003.1 coordinate 50,601, forward strand.
TAAAGCCCGCAAACGGTCCGAACAGCAATACCGGCTCACCGTTGATGATGCGGGCATCCAGGTGTGGCACGGACATCGGGAGAGCCCCGATCGGTGCCTTGCCGTAGACCTTGGAGTGGTGCTGCTCAACGATGTCCGGCTTGCGACAAACCAGCCACTGGCCACTGACCGGAAAACCGCCGTAGCCACGGGCTTCATCAATACCGGATTTCTGCAGCAGCGGCAGTGCACCACCACCGGCACCCAGGAACACAAAGCCTGCTTCCAGCTTGATCAGTTCTCCGGTTTTCTGGTTTTTGACGCGCACTTTCCAGCGGCCGTTATCACGCTGGTCGATGTAGTGCACCGGGCAGGCGGTCATCAGCTCGAAGTTCGGCTGGGTTTCCAGCCACTTGACCATGTTGCGGGTGAGTGAGCCGAAATCCACGTCCGAGCCGTGCCTGATCCGGGTGGCAGCCACACGCTGCATCGGGTCCCGGTTCTTGACCACCAGGGGCATCCACTCTTCCAGATCCTTCCGGGACTCAGTGTATTCCATTTCACGGAACTGGTGGTGAGCGCTCAGACGCTCGAACCAGTGTTTCAGGAAGGCAACGTCTTTCTCACCCCAGACAAAGTTCTGGTGCGGCGTGCGGTTAATAAAGCGGGTGGGCTCGGGCAGAATGCCTTGCTCAACCAGATACGACCAGAGCTGCAGCGACACCTCGAACTGGGCATTAATCTGCAGGGCGCGCTCGATAGCCACATCGCCATCGTCGGTTTCGGGCGTATGGTTGAGCTGGCAGTAGCCGGCGTGGCCGGTGCCTGCGTTGTTCCATCCGTCCGTGCTTTCATGGGCAACGTGGTCGAGACGCTCCACCATGACGATGTCCAGGGACGGATCCAGCTGCCTGAGCATCATGCCGAGAGTGGCGCTCATGACGCCACCGCCGACCAGCACTACGTCTGCCTGTCTAACGGCCATTGGTTTTCACCCTAGCTAGTGTCGAGCTTTTTGCCCCCCCACGATCAGCAAGAAGGCCTGTCAGAAGCCGGCCGGGCGCAAGGTAGGCATCGCCGCCGTCTGCCACCGGTCTGAATGAACGAGCGATTATCCCGATTTTCGCCGGAATAATAAATTGCGATTGCTAATCGATGCGCTTCTCCAACTACCGCCGATGGTTCAGATGCTCTGTGTTCCAGGTACGAACAGTGGCTTGCGACGGTTCAAAGGTCTAAAATCCGGCCGCGCAATCTGTCTGGCCGGCTCCGGCCTTTATTCTGAAAACCAGAACGGGATTTTCCATGTCTGCCCTCGAAACGATTCTGATTGTTTTCGCAGTTCTGGCGCTGTTGGGCGTCATCTTTGAAGAAGCCATTCACATCAATAAGGCCAAGGTTACGCTGTTCTTTGGCACCATGAGCTGGGTGGTTCTGTTTCTGTTCAGCGATAACGCCGAAGAGACCTCAGCCATCTCAGCAGGACTCTCAGAGAGCATTGCCGAGATCGCGGGGCTCTGGCTGTTTCTAGTTGCAGCCATGACGTTCGTCGCTTACCTGAACAAGAAGGGTATGATCGAAAACGTGATTTACCTGATCATGCCTAAGCAGGTGAGCGAACGGCGGCTACTGTTCCTGACCGGCCTTTTCTGCTTCATTTTCTCCTCTTTGGCAGACAATATCACCGCCACTTTAGTCTCATGCTCACTGATTCTTTCCCTGGATCTTGAGCTGAAAAAGCGAATCCAGTTCGTCACCCTGGTGGTTTTTGCAGTCAACTCCGGAGGCGTATCACTGATCACCGGAGACGTCACTACGTTGATGATTTTCCTGGCGGACAAGGTGGAAATACTGACCTTGCTGACTCTGGCCATCCCGGCCTCGATCACGGTTTTCATCCTAGCCCTGTTCCTTTCGCGAGGACTGACAGGAACGGTCACACTTCGCGCCAACACCACTCCGGTGCGGCCCGTAGACGCCATCATCGGCGGCCTGTTTTTGTTAACAATCCTGTGTACCATTGCCGGCAACGCCCTGTTCAGCATCCCGCCGGTTCTAACCTTCCTGTTCGGCCTCTCAATCATGTTCCTGGTGTCCCGGCTCATGAGCGACGACTCCGATCTGGACCCGATTCTGGAATACATCCGTATCATTGAGTTCGAGACCCTGCTGTTCTTCCTGGGAATCCTGTTGCTGGTGGGCATGCTCAAGGAGATTCATGCGCTCGATTCCCTGGTGGCCATATACGACGTTCTGCCACCACTGTACGCCAACTACCTGATGGGCATTTTCTCGGCGGTTATCGATAACGTACCGCTGACTGCAGCATTGCTGAAGGCGGGCATTAACATGAGCCCCGGCGAGTGGATGGGGCTAACCTACGCGGTCGGCGTGGGTGGCTCATTACTGGTGATCGGTTCGGCCGCCGGGATTGTTGCCATGAGCAAGATTCCGGGGCTGACCTTTGCGGCCTATATGCGGTATCTTGCACAGCTTCTCGCAGCTTACACCCTAGGCTATTCCGGGGTTTATATGCTTGGACGTTTCATCAACTGAGGTTTTTCTATGCTAATGGCATTGGGCACTGTCATCGCCGGCCTGATTCTGCTGGTCTGGAGTGCTGACAAGTTCGTGGAGGGCGCTGCGGCGACCGCCAGGCACCTGGGTATGCCAACCCTGCTGATCGGCATGGTGATCATCGGTTTTGGAACTTCAGCCCCGGAACTGGCGGTTTCCGCCATGGCCGCCGCGGACGGCAATCCCGGTCTGGCCCTGGGAAATGGTTACGGCTCCAACATTACCAACATCGCCCTGATCGTCGGCCTGACGGCGATTATCGCACCGATTGAGGTACACTCTCAGGTCATTCGCAAGGAGTTGCCCTTGCTGGTTGTGCTGACGCTGATTGCCGGCGCCCAATTGCTCAACGGCGAACTGTCACGGCTGGACGGCTGGGTATTACTGGCAGTGTTTGCGGCGGTAATGGGCTGGTCCATCTATCAGGGCATGAAAGGCAAGGCCAACCCGCTGGCAGGTGAGATCGATACCGAAATCGTCGCCCACCCCATGCCCCTGAAGACAGCGGTCATCTGGCTGATTATCGGCCTGATCCTGCTGGTCGTCAGCTCCCGCCTGCTGGTGTGGGGCGCGGTGTTTATCGCCCAAAGCCTGGGCGTCAGCGATCTGGTGATCGGCCTGACCATCGTTGCCATCGGCACCTCCCTGCCGGAACTCGCCTCGGCCCTCGCTGCGGTAAAAAAGAACGAACACGATCTGATCCTTGGCAACATCCTGGGCTCGGGCATTTTCAACACCCTGGCCGTCGTGGGTCTGGCTGCCGTGATCCAGCCGCTGTCTGTTGACCCGGAAGTCCTTTACCGGGACTGGACATTAATGCTGGCGTTAACCGTGGGCCTGTTTCTGATGGGCTCTGGCCTGGCCGGCCGGCGCAAACAGATCAGCCGGGTTGACGGCACCATCCTGGTGCTGGTTTATGTCGCGTACACCGGTTACCTGCTCTCCACTGTGGTCACCGCCGGAACCACCTGAGCGGCCCGGCCTTCGGCGGCACGGTTTCGGTCGGGGAGACATAGAATTGGGGATTCCAAGCCCCCGCTTTCCCCATTGTCAGGCGTCTTCCTGAAACACCATGGCAACCGAGTTCAGGCAGTAGCGCTGCCCGGTCGGCGGCGGACCGTCCGGGAAAACGTGCCCCAGATGACTGTCGCACCGTGGACACCGGATTTCGGTGCGCCTCATGCCCAGGCTGGTGTCTTCGATATAGCGGATGTGCTCGGGATCGAAGGGCTGAAAGAAACTCGGCCAGCCGGTTCCTGAATCAAACTTGGAGCTGGAACCGAACAGCGGCAGGTCACAGAGCCGACAGTGGTAGACACCGGCTTTTTTGTTGTCCAGCAATGTGCCGCAGAACGGGTGCTCGGTACCCTGCTCCAGCAGTACCCGTTTTTCATCAGGCGACAGGTCCGCGGCTTTTTCCTCAACCTGTGCTTTGGTCAGCGGTGCCAGGTCATAACCTGCAGCGGAAACTCCCATGCGCGCCTCCTCAGGCCATGTTGCCTGTGTCCTTGTCCGTGTAGTCAGGTTTCAGGCGGTCCCCAAAACTGTCCACCAGTTTTTCCATTTTAGGTGCGGCGACGGCCATGATGTAGGGCTGGTACGGGTTCCGGGTGGCAAAGTTCTGGTGATAATCCTCCGCCGGGTAAAAGGCTTCCAGCGGTTCCAGCGTGGTCACAATCGGGTCCGGATAGACGCCGGCCTGATTGAGCTGGTGGATATAGGCCTCGGCTACCCGTCTCTGTTCCGGTGTTTCGTAGAAAACGGCAGAACGGTACTGAGTGCCACGGTCATTGCCCTGGCGGTTGAGCTGGGTCGGGTCATGAGCCACGGAGAAAAACACTTTGAGCAGTTCACCAAAACCGACTTTTGCCGGATCATAGTGAACATCCACTGCCTCGGCGTGTCCGGTGGTACCGGTGCACACTGCCTCGTAATTGGCTGAGCTGGAATGCCCGCCGGCATAACCGGACTGCACGCTGGTTACGCCATCGATGGCCAGGAATACCGCCTCGACGCACCAGAAACAACCGCCAGCCAAAACGACTCGCTGCTCACCCTCTGCCGTTGGCAGATCCTGCCCGGGATCCGGGAAACGGCTTCGGGGTACCTTCAGACCTGAAATACTGCACGATGTCGTCATGGAGACCTCTGCGTTTGGGTTTGCCTGCCTTTAGGCACCGATTGTGGCTGGAAAACGGCCGATTTGCCAACCATAATGACCACAGGGTTTGCCACTTTGCACATCGGCCATGCCCGGCTCGGCATACTAAGGAAGAAAAATGACGGCAAGGGCTCGCACGCTGGAAAACCAGGACGAACTCCTGGAATACCGCCTGAGCCTGAGACTTGGCCCCGTTCATGCCCGCCAGAGACTCGGCATAGAACGGGAAGCCGAAGCGAAGGTTTTCGGGCAGGATCACAGCTCCTTCCATCTGGAAAACTGGGCCACAGCGCCGGGCTTTATCCGTAGCTGCCTGAAGTTGGCGGGGCTGTGGAAGCGTGGCCAGAACAACAGCCGGCGCCTCAACACCGTGCACAATCGATTCCACCTGCCAAACCTGCCAGCCGCCTTTGAAGGTTACCGCATTCTGCATCTGACGGATCTGCATGTGGACATGGACGAGGCCAACCTGCAGGCCGTTCTGCGCGAGATCGAGCCCCTGGACTACGATCTGTGTGTGCTGACCGGTGACTACCGAAAGCTCACCTGGGGGCCCATTGAGGGCGCCCTCGACGGCATGTCCCGGCTGCGTGATGGCATCAAAGGCGAGGCTTACGCCGTGCTCGGCAACCACGACAGTATCCGCATGGTGCCGGCCCTGGAAGACATGGGCTATAAGCTCCTGATGAACGAAATGGCTCTGCTCGGGTGTGAGGACCAGGCCTTATATCTTGCGGGCGTGGACGATGCCCATTTTTTCAAGGTGCACAACCTGCACCGGGCCGGCGACAACATCCCGGCTGGGGGAACCAGCATTCTGCTCAGTCACACCCCGGAGATATGGCGCGAAGCCGCCCACGCCGGTTATGACGTATTTCTGTGCGGCCATACCCACGGCGGCCAGATCTGCCTGCCCGGCGGCATTCCCGTCACCCTCGATTCTGATTGCCCGCGCAGCCTTGGCCGCGGTTACTGGCGGATGAATGGCATGCAGGGTTACACCTCACCCGGTGCAGGCACTTCGGTGGTGAATGTCCGCTTGAACTGCCCTCCGGAGGTCACCATCCATACCCTGACGCGGGGGCCGGATTCATTCGTGGACGGGCGGTTAATGAGGGTGCCGGCGAATGCCGATGCGATAGAGCAACGGTGAAGCGAAGATGTTCGACAGGGTAAAGAGCACCACCACACCAATAACCACCCAGCCACTGACAGGCAACCACCACATTGCCAGCAGCATGGGCAATAGCGCTTCAGGGATCTGATCCAGGCCAACTGCCCTGGCACTCGACGCCAGGTCCCGCCGGCGCTTGATGAAGCTGCTCAGCATGTCACCAATGAGCCCGAAAACACCAAACACCACCCCGAAAATGAATCCCAACCCGGTGATCAGTGAAAACAGCCCGCAGGCGAGGGCCCCAGACACTACACCCCGCCAGGTCTTGCTCTTACCCAGGATGGGGCGGCCGTCTTTCCACAGGCGGCCACCATCAACCGGCGCCGACCAAATGCCCTTGAGCAGGCCGGCCGCAACGACCGGTGCCCCATTGGCAAGCACCAGCATGACAAACAGCTCCAGGGATATCAGCAAGCGCGTAGGCTCCCTCTGGTACAGTCGGTCATATAACCGGTCAGGCGATGCCGCCCCGGGTCAGCTTCAGCGGATCCATGAGTTCTTCAAGCCTGTCGCGGCTCAGACCGCTGCGCTCCTCGGCAACATCGATCACCGGTCGCCCGGTGCGGTAGGCCTCCTTCGCAATATCCGCCGCCAGGCTGTAACCGATTTCCGGGTTCAGCGCGGTTACCAGCACCGGGTTCCGTCCCACTCCGGCATTCAGGTTGTCAGCGTTGACTGTGAAATCCCGGATCGCCTTGTTCGCCAGCATAATTGACGCATTGGTAAGCAGATCCGTCATATCCAGCAGGTTACCAGCGACCAGGGGCAGCATCACGTTGAGCTGGAAGTTTCCGGACTGTCCGGCAATGGCCACCGCGCTGTCCAGGCCCATGACCTGGGCTCCGACCATGGCCACCGATTCCGGAATCACCGGGTTCACCTTGCCTGGCATAATGCTGCTGCCCGGCTGCAGGGCCGGAAGGCTGATTTCGGCCAGGCCATGAATCGGCCCGCTGTTCATCCAGCGCAGGTCGTTGGCGATCTTGGTGAGCACGATCGCCACACCGCGCAGTTGGGCAGAAAGCGCCACTGGACCATCCACCGCACTCTGGCCGGTAAACTTGTGTTCCAGTGAGGTGAAAGCGTAGCCGGTATTGGCACGCAGGAACTTGATGAACTGGCCGGAAAATTCCGGTAACGCGTTGATCCCGGTGCCTACCGCGGTACCACCCTGAGGCACTGCCAACAGTTCGTCCGCTGCCGCTTCCACCCGTTTCTCTGCGGCCAGAAGCTGTTCCCGCCAGGTCCTCAGTTCCTGGCCCAGGGTAACCGGCATGGCGTCCATTAGGTGCGTTCGTCCGGTTTTTACCTGGCTCGAGAAGGCCGCCTCCCGTTCATAGATCACACCACGCAGGTGCGACAGTGCCGGCAGAAGTTTTTCCTTTACAGCAGCGACTGTGCTGACGTGAATGGCCGTTGGGATCACATCATTGGAGCTCTGGCTCATGTTGACGTGGTCATTCGGATGCACCTGGTGACCGGCTTTGCGGGCAATGGTAGCAATCACCTCATTCACATTCATGTTAGTGCTGGTCCCCGAGCCGGTCTGGTACCGGTCGACCGGAAACTGATCCGCGTACTCCCCGTTCACCAGGCCCTGGCAAGCCTCTGCAATCGCGTCCCGAAGATTATTATCGAGAAGCCCGAGACTGGTGTTCGCCTCCGCTGCCGCACGCTTGATCTGCGCCACTGCGGCAATGAATGCCCGGGGCATCGGTTGGCCACTGACCGGGAAATTCTCGACCGCACGCTGGGTTTGCGCGCCCCAGAGCGCCTCCGTTGGAACCTGGACGTCTCCGAGACTGTCAGTTTCCGTTCTGTATTCGCTCATGCTCCCTCCTGTCCGTCCGTTTGCACTTTGGACCCTCCAGCGTTTAGGTAACACTGTCGGCTGTGTCTCAGCCGCCGCCCTGGGATCTCAGCCGAACATGGTCGCAAATGCCTGTTACCTGTTCAAAATTCAGGATCAGGGTATGAACGGTATTGGTGTAGGTATCGTGCAGGTGAAACTTGTACCGGTGCTGCTTTTCACCCTGCAGGAAACCATCGTATTCACGCACCAGTTCCCGAACATCACCCCCGGAATCCTGGCTCCAGGTGGCATTGAACGGACCCAGGACGGCACCGCCGGCCAGGCATATGGTGACTTCATGGTTGGTAAGGCTGTTTTCCGGAACACTCATGGCCAATCTCCCTTCAGGTCTGCCTTTGGTAAGTGTAGACCGGCGGATCATTCTTTGTGCGGCCATGCCCTTACTTTGTGCAGCAATTGCCTGGCCAGACACGGGAGATTCTCAGGCAGGGGCAAGCAGGCTGGCCACCAGTGCCCGGAGACGGTTGGGCTTGACCGGTTTGTTCAGGACCGGCAGGCATTGGGCACGCAGCAGCCTGCGGGTGTCGTCACTGCGGTCTGCGGTGATGATGGCGGCAGGGATGTCCCTGCCGAGGTAGCGGCGAACACCGTGAACGGCGTCATAACCGGTCCGTTCGTTGTCCAGATGATAATCGGCGAGGATGATGGCCGGAATCCGGCCAGTGTGCTCCAGCATTTCCAGTGCCTGAGCCTCGCTGCCGGCGGTGATCACCTCACAGCCCCAGCGTTCCAGCAGTAACTGCATGCTCTCAAGGACCGCCGGCTCATTGTCGATGACCAGAATGGAGAGTCCGTCAAAGCCACCGGAAAAACCCCTGGGCACACCCGCACGGGGCATTTCCCGCAGGGCTTGCGCCGGCTCCAGCGGCAGAGTCAGCACAAACCGGGAGCCGCGGCCGGGCCTGGAAGACACGCCAATGTCATAACCCAGAATCCGGACCATACGCTCAACAATGGCAAGCCCCAGGCCCACGCCCTGGCGGCCACCCGTGCCCTGGGGCAGTAACTGGTGAAATTCCGTGAAGATATCCCGGAGTTTGTCTTTTGCTATGCCCACCCCAGTGTCCCAGACCTCGATCCGCAACTGGTCACCCCGTGCTCTCAGGGCCATCACAACACCTCCCTTGCGGGTGTAACGCAAGGCATTGCTGAGCAGGTTACGGAGAATGCGCGTCAGCATGCGCTGGTCGGTTTTGACCACGACCGGGATGGTCCGAATCCGGAAGGCCAGTCCTTTATTGGCGGCGACCGCCTCAAACTCCTCAGCCAGCGACCTGGCCAGGGCGGCCGCGTCGGTATACACCAGATCCGGTTTCATGGCCTGCTGGTCGAGTTTCGAGATGTCCAGCAAATCCGCCAGCAGGTCTTCAGCGCCTTCAAGCGCCCGGTGCACCTGATGCACCATCCGGGTTTCCTGCTCCGGCAAACTGCTCTCCTGAAGCGCAGACACCATCAACCGGGCGGCGTTCAGTGGTTGCAACAGGTCATGGCTGGCCGCTGCCAGGTATTTGTCCTTGCCACGGTTGGCTTCCCTGGCCACTTCCATGGCCACCACCAGTTCCCGCTCCACTTTCTCCCGCTCCTCGATCTGGTAGCGCAGGCCAACGTTGGCGTTCTGAAGCGCCTCGGTGCGTTCTTCCACGCGGCGCTCAAGGGTCGCGTTCAGCTGTTCCAGTTTTTGCCGTGCCAACACCCGCTCGGTGATGTCGGCCACGAAGGCCTCCACCACTTCCGGGCCGAGATCCGGCCGCCGCAACAGGGTGACAGCCACATGGACCGGCTTGCGGTCCGCCCGCTGGAAGCGTGTCTCCCGGGCGCTCAGACGGCCTTCATTCAAAAGTTCCTGGCGAATGGCATCGAACTCACTGGCACTGCAGAACAGCTGTTCCCGCAGCCGGATTACCTTGGCTGCCAGGGCTTCGGCACTTTCATAACCGCAAATCCGCGCCATGGCGGGGTTGCAGGCCAGGAAGCCACCCCGCAGGTTGGCCTGGAAGATGCCGTGCAGGGCGTTCTCGAACAGCCACTTGTAGCGGTTGCGCTCCCGCTCCAGCTCCTCAATCCGCTCCTGCAATGCCGGGTAGTAGTTCTTGCGGACCGACTGGCTGCCCAGTCCAAGAAGGTCGCCAACTCCGTAGCCACTGTCGTGTTCGTCGTCCTGGAGGTCAGAGCGCTTCTTCATAGACAACCTGAACGTCCCTGAGCGACGACTTGCGGGGATTGGTGAGAATGCAGGGATCCTGAAGGGCAAAGCCGGACAGATGGGGAATATCCGAAACGCTGACTCCCAACTGGGCCAGGCGTGCTTCCAGCCCCACTTTGCGTTTCAGCTCAACGATTCGCTGCATCAGCCGTTTCTTGATCTCCGGCTTGCACATTCCCCGGGTATCGATATCCATGGCCTCGGCCACCCGGCGAAAACGGTCCTCCGCAGACTGGAAGTTGTAGGCCACCACATGCTCCAGCAACAGCGCATTGCAGAGCCCGTGGGGCAGATCCAGGAATCCGCCGAGGCTGTGGGACATGGCATGCACCGCCCCCAGAATTGCGTTGGAAAACGCCAGCCCGGCCTGCATGGAGGCCAGCATGATCTGTTCCCTGAGGTAAGGATTGGCGATATTTTCCACCAGGGGTTCCAGGTTCCGGTTAATCAGCCGGATGGCTTCCAGGGCATGGGTGTCGGTCAATGGTCCGCTGCCGGTAGACACGAACGCCTCAATGGCGTGCACCAGGGCATCCACGCCGGTACAGGCGGTCAGGTAGGCGTCCATGGTTTCCGTGACCTCCGGATCAATCAGGGACACATCCGGCACCACCGCTTTGCTGATGATGGAAAACTTGAACCGCCGGTTCGGGTCGGAAATGATCGCGAACTGGGAAACATCCGCCGAGGTGCCCGCGGTGGTCGGGATCAGGATCAGGGGCGGCGACGGGTTCGTGATGGTGTCCACGCCCTCGAATTCCAGAATATTGCGGCCGTGGGTGGCAACAATACCGATGCCCTTGGCGCAGTCCATGGGGCTGCCGCCGCCGATGGCAACGATGACATCGCATTCACAGGACTTGTACAGCTCGGCACCGGTCATCACCTCGTCCACCTTGGGGTTAGGCGACACGCCGGTATAAACGGTGGAGCGGATACCCGCATCGGTCAGCAGGGTTACGATCTCGTTGACCCAGCCCACGGCAGCCACACCCGGATCAGACACCAGGAACACATGCCGGGCACCGAAGTTACTGGCGAAGTTGGCCACCGACTTCCGGGAGCCGGCGCCAAAAACAATTTCCGGTGATACAAACTTTCGCAGAGCGGAGATGTCATGGCTCATCAGACTGCACTCGACCACTTGTTGTTATAGGAGTGGCCGAGAGTTTAACTCAAGTTCTCCGTCCGTTCATGGCTCTTGCGGCTATGCTTCCGATAAAAGCAGAACAACCATTCCAGCATGCCCGCCTGGTTCGCCTGGTGTCGGAAACCGTGGCCCTCCTGCTCAAACCAGTGCAATTCCGGTGTGCGTCCTGCGGCCTTCATGGCATCAACCATGGCGCGGGTCTGTTCAGGCACCACCACTTTATCCTGCCCGCCCTGGAAAAAGATCATGGGCGCGGCAATACGATCAGCGTGATACAGCGGTGTTCGTTCGCACCAGCGCTCGGGGTAATCCTCCGGCGCGCCCAGCAACCAGTCCAGGTACCCGGATTCGAAACGGTGGGTCATGGCCCTCAGCCGCAGCGGGTCGGTTACCCCGAACATGCTGGCGCCAGCGGTGAAACGCCGGCTCCGGATCATGGCCATCAGGGCCGTGTAACCACCGGAGCTGCGCCCCTGGATAAACACCCGGCGGCCGTCCACCAGGCCGGAAGACGCCAGGTAATCCGCGGCCCGCTCCATATCCTCAACATCTGCCTCACCCCAGCGCCCTTCAAGGGCCAACCTGAATCTACGGCCAAAACCACTGCTGCCGCGATAGTTCATTTCGGCAACCGCAAACCCGCGCTGGCACCAGTACTGAACCTGGGGATTGAATACCGGATAAGCAGCGGAGGTCGGGCCACCATGGGCCATGAGAATCAGCGGAGGCAACGCCGGAGAAACCCGTTTCGGTGTGTAGAGGAAACCATGGACCGGCTGTTCGCCGTGCTCAAGCGCCGGCACTTCAATATCCAGCGGCAGCGCAGGCCTTGAACCCGGCAGGGGGTTCTCCCCACCCGCCAGAATCCTGGCCTGCCCGGTTTGCCGTTCGATCCGCAGGACAGCATCCAGGTGGGTTGCAGATCGGGCAATACAATACAGGTAACCGCCGGAGGCCCGGAGGAAACGAAAATCGCTGTAGTCCCGGGCCGCCCGAAAAGCGTTACTTCCATCCGGTGACAGTAACCACAGCTCTCCCGACCCGCTGCGATACTGCACCCGCGCCCAGCCACCATTGGCAAGCGGACAGTGGTGGCATTCCCCCAGTTGCCAGGGGGCGTTAGCATGGTCCAGCTCGGCAGACTGGCCGGAATACCAGAGGCCGTCACCGGCCAGGGTGTCGAGGTACCAAGGCTGCCACCAGCCGGCGTGATCAGATAGCACCCACAACCGGGTGCGATCAAAGACCGGTTGCTGAACGGAGGCTTCTGAGGGTGTCGGCCAGTGGCGGCACCTGCAGAGGCCACCCTCTCGCACTACGCCTGCTGTCCAGAGCCGGCTGCGAACCCAGGGCATGTCCGGCAGTTGCCAGCTTGTCCAGGCCAACATCCTGCCGTCGGCAGACAGCGCGGGCGCACTGTAGAAGTCCTGGCCGGAATGGAGAGTCCGAAGCTCTCCGCCCACAGAGACCGCCACCAGTTGCTGTTCGCCACCGGCCTCGCGAACGGCCAGCACCCTCTGCCGGGGCGCATCGGCGACCAGTCCGCCGTAGGCGGCACCGGGATCATCGGTAAGCAAGGAGCAGGTGCCGTCAGCCAGATCGATAAACCGGATCTGCTGATCCTCACCGACCACGAACACGCCGTTTTCGGAAACCGCCAGCGCGCCCCCGCCGTAACCATTCACCCGGCTACGGATACCCAACCAGTCCGGGCCAAGGCGAGCGGGCCCCTGTGCGGACAGATACCAGAGATTAGCGTTGCCTTCGGCCGGGTCGGTCTGTAACCAGAAAACACCGGCCGAAGAAACCGCGAGCTCGCCTCTTTGGGTATGGGCCGCGCAGGCCTCATAGGCGCTCATAGGGGTATTGTCAGGCGCTGACCTTGCGGGTGTGGATGCACAGGAGGGGCTCTCAGCCCCGGAAGAAGAGCCGGGAGTTGTCCGCATTTCGATACGTGAGTCCAGTAAGACCGGCCGTGGCGTGATCGGCGGCTTTCCTCGCTGCCAGGATTCGATCATGATACGACGATTTACTGCAAACCGGATCGGCGTTATCGGCATTGCCGGTTAAAAGCCAGGCCTGGCAGCGGCAACCTCCGAAGTCTTGTTCCTTCTCATCACAGGAGCGACAGGGCTCTGGCATCCAGCTGTCACCCCGATAGTGATTGAAGCCCGGGCTGTCGTACCAGATGCTTTGGAGATCCTGGTCCCGGACATTGGGGAAGTCGATGGGCAGCAGGCGGGCGCTGTGGCACGGCAGCGCAGTGCCGTCCGGGGCTATGGTCAGGAACAGGCTGCCCCAGCCGTTCATGCAGGCTTTTGGGCGCTCTTCATAGTAGTCCGGAGTAACGAAGATCAGCTTCAAGGCTGAACCGGAAGCCTCCAGACCTTTACGGTAGAGATTCACGTCCTGCTCCGCCTGCACCAGTTGCGTTTTCGAGGGCATCAGCCCTTCCCGGTTCTCAAAGGCCCAGCCGTAATACTGACAGGTCGCCAGCTCAACGTAGTCCGCCCCCAGCCGCTCACACAGGGCCATGATGTCGTTCATCTGATGGATGTTGTGGCGGTGGATCACGAAGTTGAGCACCATCGGGTAGCCCGCCGCCTTGACCGCCCGGGCCATGGCCAGCTTCTGGTCAAAGGCCTTTCGGGAACCGGCCACGGCGTTGTTCAGCTCGGGATCGGAGGCCTGGAAACTGACCTGGATATGATCCAGTCCGGCCTCGGCAAAGGCCGCCACCTTGGCGTCGGTCAGCCCCAGGCCTGAGGTAATGAGGTTGGTGTAGTAACCCAGCTGTCGCGCCTCGGCGATCAGCTCCGGCAGGTCCTGGCGCACCAGGGGCTCACCGCCGGAAAAACCCAGTTGGGCGGCGCCCATGGCCCGGCCCTGGCGTAGCACACTCACCCACTCGTCCGTGCTTAGCTCCCGTTCGGTCTGGGCAAAGTCCAGCGGGTTGGAGCAGTAGGGGCACTGCAGCGGGCAGCGATAGGTCAGCTCCGCCAGCAGCCAGAGGGGCGGCCCCGCCTTATGGGGGTTGGCGGGTGTGGATGCATGCGATGGGCTCATGACAGGTCGATCCAGTGGTGTTGCAGCGCATCCTGCAGAAAATCACTCACGTCCTTGCCGAGCGGTCCGGCATCCGGGAATTGCTGCTCCAGGGTGGCAACAATGTCAGCCACACTGCGCTGGCCGTCCACCTCGTTGAGAATTGCACCGGCGCTGCCGTTCAGCTTCACCATACCTTCCGGATACAGCAGAACGTAACCTTCCTGGGCGGGTTCCCACTGGAAGCGGAAGCCCCGGCGAAAACGCGGCACCTGGTGCAGGGCAACCCCCATTACAGCCCCCGGTGCCAGACCTGCTGGTCGGTCACTGTATGGTAGGGCGGCGTACGGTGGCTGTAAGCCATGGTCATGGCGTCCAGCATGGTCCACAGGATATCCAGCTTGAACTGCAGAATTTCCAGGGCCCGGGTCTGCTCGGCACCGGTGGTGAAGTGGTCCAGGGTGATGGTCAGGCCGTGTTCTACGTCCCGACGGGCTTCCGACAGCCGTTTGCGGAAATAGCGGTAGCCGCTCTCTTCAATCCAGGGATAGTGACCCGGCCAACTGTCCAGCCGGGACTGGTGGATCTCCGGCGCGAACAGCTCGGTCAGCGAGGAGCAGGCCGCCTCCTGCCAGGTGGCCCGGCGGGCAAAGTTCAGGTAGGCATCCACTGCAAACCGGACACCGGGCAGCACATGGCGCTGGTCAGTCACTTCTTCCCGGGTGAGCCCCACCGCTTCGGCCAGGGACAGCCAGGCCTCGATACCCCCCGCATCGCCGTCGTGGCCGTCGTGGTCCAGGATCCGCTGCAGCCAGAGCCGGCGCACGCCGGCGTCCGGGCAGTTGGCCATGATTGCAGCGTCCTTCTGGGGAATCCTGATCTGGTAGTAATACCGGTTGGCCACCCAGCCACGAATCTGTTCCGGCGTGCATTGTCCGCCATACATGGCTTTATGGTACGGGTGATGGATATGGTAATACTGCCCCTTGTCCCGGAGGGCCTGTTCAAAATCCGTGCGGTTCATGGCGGTGTTGGCTTTGGCGTTCATGGCGGCCCCGACAGGTCGATGTGCATTCCATCCCAGGACACCTCGATGCCGTGGCGGGTCAGCTCCGCCCGCTCCGGGGAGTCCTCGTTCAGGATCGGGTTGGTATTGTTGATGTGTATCAGGATCTTGCGTTGGGCCGGCATGGCGTCCAGCACCTCGATCATGCCACCCGGGCCGCTCTGGGCCAGATGCCCCATGGCCTGTCCGGTCTTGGTACCCACTTCCTGGCGGATCATCTCGTCGTCGTGCCAGACGGTGCCGTCCACCAGCAGCACATCGGCTTTTTTCATCCAGTCCAGGATGCGCGGGTCCGGTTCTCCGAGGCCCGGCGCATAAAGCACTTTCTGCCCGGTGCGGGTGTCCTCAAGAAAAATACCGATGTTATCCCCCGGGTGCGGGTTATCCCGGCGCGGTGAATACGGCGGCGCGTTGCTCAGCAGCGGAATGGCCGTCAGTTCGATGGACGGTGCGCAGGGAATCGTAAACGGCGACTGTTCAGAGGCCTCCACCCGGCGCCAGTTCAGGCCGCCATTCCAGTGCCTGAGCATGGTAAACAGGGGAAAACCGGCGCTGAGATCCTCGTGCACCTGCTCGGTACACCAGACGTCCATGGGCAGCCCCTCGCGAAGCGATAGCAGACCGGTGGTGTGATCCACCTGGCTGTCCATCAACAGAATAGCATCGATGCCGGTGTCCCGAAGCGCCCTGGCCGGCTGCATGGCATCAAGGGAGGCCAGTTGGGCGCGAACGTCCGGGGAGGCGTTAAACAGGATCCAGTGCTCGCCGTCTTCACTGACGGCAATGGAAGACTGGGTGCGGGCACGGGCGTTCAGGGTCCCCTGACGGAAGCCGTCGCAGTTGACGCAGTTGCAGTTCCACTGGGGAAAACCACCGCCAGCGGCAGAGCCAAGGACGTGGATGAGCATGATTGGAAACTCCGGAAGTAAAACGGCCAGCCACTCAGGCTGGCCGCTTCAGCACTCAGCGGTTGGCGAAGTACATGGTGACTTCGAAACCGATCCGCAGATCCTCATAGGCTGGTTTGGTCCACATAATGCTTACCCCTGTTGTCGTAATTGTTAGCGCACTGCGGGTGAATCAACGACATTGCCGATAACCCACCTCTCATCCTAGTTGACGGGGACAGGAGATCAATATGGTACTTTGGCACTGTTTTGGGGCCTCCCCAAGTTGTAATAAGTCCGCGGTCGGCTTAGAACAAAAAAAGGCCCTGGGAAGGGCCAAAGACGTCAAGGTGCACATCCGGTGTGCCGACTCACAGGCGGGCCGGTGCGGAGAGGCCCGCCTGCCGCTCAGAGAATCAGAAAAAACCCAGTGGGCTGATGTCGTAGCTGACCAGCAGGTTCTTGGTCTGCTGGTAGTGGTCCAGCGCCATCTTGTGGTTTTCACGACCAACACCGGACTTCTTGTAACCACCGAAGGCGGCGTGGGCCGGGTATTGGTGGTAGCAGTTGGTCCACACACGGCCGGCCTCGATGGCGCGGCCCAGGCGGTAGGCACGGTTGATGTCGCGGGTCCACAGGCCGGCACCCAGACCAAACTCGGTGTCGTTGGCGATGGCCAGGGCTTCTTCCTCATCCTTGAAGGTGGTTACACCCACCACCGGGCCGAAGATTTCTTCCTGGAACACACGCATGTCATTCTTGCCTTTCAGCAGCGTGGGCTGGACATAGAAGCCGTTGTTGTACTGGCCTTCCATTTCCTCACGGCCACCACCGGTCAGCACTTCCGCACCTTCCTGCTTGCCGATTTCCAGGTAAGACATGATCTTGTCGAACTGCTCCTTGCTGGCCTGGGCACCCACCTGAACATCGGTATCCAGCGGGTTGCCACGCTTGATGGCCTTGGTGCGCTCAATAACTTTGGCCATGAATTCGTCGTACATGTCTTCCTGAATCAGGGCACGGGAGGGACAGGTGCAAACTTCACCCTGGTTGAAGAATGCCAGCACCAGGCCTTCCACACACTTGTCGATAAATTCCGGCTCGGCCTGCATCACGTCGGAGAAGTAGATGTTGGGGGACTTGCCACCCAGCTCGACGGTAGAGGGGATGATGTTCTCGGCGGCACACTTGAGGATGTGCGAGCCCACCGGCGTGGAGCCGGTGAAGGCAATCTTGGCGATGCGCTTGCTGGTGGCCAGGGCCTGGCCGGCCTCAATGCCGTAACCGTTGACGATATTAACCACGCCCGGTGGCAGCAGGTCGCCAATCAGTTCCATCAGCACCAGGATGCTGGCCGGGGTCTGCTCAGCCGGCTTCATCACGGTACAGTTACCCGCCGCCAGGCAAGGCGCCAGCTTCCACACTGCCATCAGCAGCGGAAAATTCCAGGGAATAATCTGGCCCACAACACCCAGCGGCTCGTGGTAATGATAGGCCACGGTGTTGTTATCGATAGCACTGGAGGTGTCCTCCTGGGCGCGGATACAGCCGGCGAAATAACGGAAGTGGTCCACGGCCAGGGGCAAGTCGGCGTTGATGGTTTCACGCACTGCCTTGCCGTTATCCCAGGTTTCGGCAACCGCCAGCATCTCGATATTCTGCTCAATGCGGTCGGCAATTTTCAGCAAAATGTTGGAGCGCTCGGTGGTAGAGGTCTTGCCCCAGGCCGGTGCGGCCTTGTGTGCCGCGTCCAGGGCAAGATCAATGTCTTCGGCGCCGGAGCGGGGAATCTCACAGATAAGGTCGCCGGTGATCGGTGTGATGTTCTCGAAATACTGACCTTTAACCGGGGCAACCCACTCGCCACCGATGAAGTTCTCGTAACGGGATTTGAAGGAAACGACGGAGCCATCCTTTCCTGGTTGTGCGTAGATCATGGTGTCGACCTCTTGTTGTGTGTGTCGCAAGGCAACGCGGCCTTTCGCGTTTACCCATTCAATGTAGACGCCAAACCCGGAAAGGTGAATGGTGCGATGGAGGCGAAAAACTCCTCCCTTGGTAGTAGATGACCGGAACGCCATGCCAACAGCGACCTGAGGCGCGATACACCCGTCAGAAACCCGTACTGCAGATGCGCCCACCGATGCACAAAAACAGTGCGAATGCCCAAACAGGAAGCAGCCTATGTTGAGCTCAAAAATCCAACCTTATTGAAAACAGAAAGTTACTGATTGGCACGGACTCTGCAAATGATCCATTACGCAGCGAAACGTCGGTTGCTGAAACCACAATCAAAGCGCCACAATCTGACCAATGGTCAACTAGGGTTCCGGTCTGCCAATAACGAATGCAGACGACTGGTCCGAGAGTTGACGACCTTTTCCAAGGTTACACGGCGGGACAAAAGCCCGGGAGGATCGCTCAGTTACTGACGCCTCTCGCTTTTTAATTGCCTAACCAGGAGGAAAAGGCCATGTTGCAAACCGCAACCCCCCTCTACGACGATCTGATTCCCGGCGGATCCCACTGGTCTTTCATCATGCGTCGCGGCCACGTGCTGCGCCTGATCGATGAAACCGGTGGCGCCAACGTCGGCATGTTGATGTACAACCCCGAGAACCCGCTCGAGCGCTACAACATGCCCGATACCCTGAAGAACCAGCACACCTTCTTGCTCACCAAGGGCCATGTCCTGCTTTCGGATATGGGTCGGGTGTTCGCCTCCATCATCCGCGACGACCTGGGCTGGCACGACACCGTCAGCGGCACCTGCAACGCGGATCTTGTGGAGCGGCGCTGGGGCAGGAAGACCTACCAGGAAGCTCACAACCACTGCCATCGCAACGGTTTCACCAGCTTTCTGAACGAACTGGCCAAGTATGGCCTGGGCAAGAAAGACCTGACCGCCAACCTGAACTGGTTCAGCAAGGTGAAAACCGATGACGACGGCAACATGGCCTTTGCCGAAAACCACTCCCACGCCGGCGCCACTGTCGACCTGCGTTTCGAGATGGACACCATCGTGGTGCTGCACACCTGCCCGCACCCGATGAATCCAGCCACCGAGTACCCCAGCCATCCCGTGCGTTACCAGCTCTTCAGGGCGGCACCGGTCACCGATGCCGATCCCTGCAAGACGTCGTCACCGGAGGCCACCCGGGCCTTTGCCAATAACGCCCTGTACCACCTGTTCCAGTAACGGAGGCCGGAGATGATCAAGCATAGTGCATTAAAACCTGAAAACGCCGCCTTCTGCGAAACCGTACCGGCGGGCGAGTATTTCCTGAAAGTAGTGAAGGCCGGCGAGACCGTCCGCATCCTGGACCTGGAAGGCAACCAGGCCGCCGACACCCTGTTCTACAACGCCCACAACCCGACCGAGCGTTACAGCGCCGTCGACACCATCCGCGAGCAGGGCAAGGTTTACCTGACCGCCGGCTCCAAACTGATGTCCTCGGAAAACAACGTGATGCTGGAGATCACCGCCGACACCTGCGGCCGCCACGACACCCTGGGCGGCGCCTGCGCGGCGGAGAGCAACACCACCCGTTATGCCCTTGAGAAAAAATGCATGCACGCCTGCCGGGACAGCTGGTTGGTAGCCGTCACCGAGCACGAAGATCTGGGCATGACCAAGCGGGACATCACCCACAACATCAATTTCTTTATGAACGTTCCTGTCACCGCCGACGGGGGTCTGACCTTTGCCGACGGCATTTCCGATGCCGGCAAGTACGTGGAACTGGAAGCCCGGATGGACGTGCTGGTGATGATTTCCAACTGCCCACAGCTCAACAACCCCTGCAACGGCTGGAATCCGACGCCCATCGAGGTGCTGGTATGGAGCTGAGCGGCGCCCTCTACAACCCCGACAAAGTCCTGATCGCCAACCGCGGCGCCATCGCCTGTCGGGTGATCCGCACCCTTAGGGCCATGGGCATCATTTCGGTAGCGGTCTACACCGAAGCGGATGCAGACTCCCTGCACGTGCGCCAGGCGGATGAGGCTTACTCGCTGGGTGAAGGCTCGGCGGCAGCGACTTATCTGGACCAGGACAAGCTGTTTGAGGTTATCCGTAAGAGCGGTGCCGGTGCCGTTCATCCGGGTTACGGTTTCCTGAGCGAGAACGCCGATTTTGCCCGGCGCTGTGACGCCGAAGGTGTGGTGTTCCTCGGCCCGACACCAGAGCAGATGGAACAGTTCGGCCTCAAGCATACCGCCCGGGCTCTGGCAGAGACCGCAGGCGTACCGCTGTTGCCCGGTACGGGATTGCTGACGGATCTCAATGAAGCCCTGAAGGCGGCGGAGGCCATCGGCTACCCGGTGATGCTGAAAAGCACCGCCGGCGGTGGCGGCATTGGTATGTCCCGCTGCTACAGCACCGAGGATCTGAGCAAGAGTTTTGAGTCGGTTCAGCGCCTGAGCCAGAACAACTTCAGCAACAGCGGTGTGTTCCTGGAAAAATTCGTGGAACACGCCCGTCATATCGAGGTGCAGTTGTTTGGCGACGGCAAAGGCCAGGTGCTTGCCCTGGGCGAGCGTGACTGCTCGGCCCAGCGCCGCAACCAGAAAGTGATCGAGGAAGCCCCGGCCCCGGGACTGACCGACGACGTTCGTAACTGTATGCACGCCACCGCCCGCCAGTTGGGCGAAAGCATCGCCTACCGCAGTGCCGGCACCGTGGAATTCATCTACGACCCGGACACCAGGGAGTTCTATTTCCTGGAAGTGAATACCCGCTTGCAGGTGGAGCACGGTGTGACCGAGCAAGTGTACAGTGTCGATCTGGTGCGCTGGATGGTGGAGCTGGGCGCCGGCACCCTGGCGGACCTGGCAGAACTGGGCGGCAGCCTCACCGCCTCCGGCCACGCCATTCAGGCCCGGATCTACGCCGAAGATCCCAACAAGGACTTTCAACCTGGTGCCGGGTTGCTCACCAACGTGGCCTGGCCCAACGACGATGGTCTGCGGATTGATACCTGGATTCAGCCGGGCACGGAAGTGTCCCCGCTTTATGACCCCATGCTCGCCAAGGTGATCGTGCATGAGGCCGATCGCGAGTCGGCTCGCCAGCGGCTGATGCAGGCCCTGGATAGCAGCCAGCTCTATGGCATCGAGACCAATCTCAAATACGTGCGCCAGGTTCTGGACGACCGGCGCTTTACCGAGGGCAGGCTGTTTACCCGCACCCTGAATGAATTCGATTACCAGCCTGCCACTGTGGATGTGCTCAGCGGGGGCACCCTGACCACCATTCAGGACTACCCCGGGCGCATCGGCTACTGGGAGATCGGCGTGCCACCCTCGGGGCCATTCGACAGCTACTCTTTCCGACTCGGCAATCGCCTGCTGGGCAACCCGGAAGGGGCATCGGGACTGGAAGTCACCCTGAAGGGGCCTGTACTGACCTTCAACCGCGCCACTCAGATCGCCCTGACGGGCGCCCAACTGGACGCCACGCTGGATGATGAGCCCGTGGCTTTCTGGCAGGTAATCGACGTGCCCGCCGGCGCTACCCTGAAGCTGGGCGCCACCACGGCGGACGGCGCCCGGGCCTACGTGTTGTTCCGCGGAGGACTGGACTGCCCGGAGTACCTGACCTCCTGCAGCACCTTTACGCTCGGCCAGTTCGGCGGCCACTGTGGCCGTGCCCTGCGGGCCGGCGATGTGCTGGCCTTGCCGGATTCCGAGCCAACCGGCATGACCGCCCTGCCTGCCGAACTTAAACCAACCATCGGCAAAACCTGGAAACTGCACGTCACCTATGGGCCCCACGGCGCGCCGGACTATTTTACCGACGAAGACATCAACACCTTCTTCGCCAGCGATTGGGAGATCCACTACAACTCCAGCCGCACGGGCGTGCGCCTGATTGGCCCGAAACCGCAGTGGGCCCGCAGCGATGGCGGCGAGGCGGGCATGCACCCATCCAACATCCACGACAACGCCTACGCCGTAGGTACGGTGGATTTCACCGGAGACATGCCCGTGATCCTGGGTCCGGATGGTCCCAGCCTGGGCGGCTTTGTCTGCCCGGTGACGGTGATCAGCGCCGACCTCTGGAAACTGGGCCAGCTCAAGGCCGGCGACAAGGTGCGGTTTGTACCGGTCAGCCAGGATCAGGCCGTGGCCCTGCGGGAAGCGCTGGATGAGTCCGTAGCCTCGCTGACTGCGGCCACCGCCCATATCACCCCCATTCAACCGGAGACTCCGATCCTTGATGCGTTGACGCCCGAGGAACACGAAACCGGCGTGGTCTACCGGGCCGCCGGCGACAACTACGTGCTGGTCGAATACGGCCCCATGGAGCTGGATATCCGCCTGCGTTTCCGTGCCCACGCACTGATGCTGTGGCTGCGTGAGCAGAGTCACGACTCCATTCTGGAGCTGACCCCCGGCATCCGCTCCCTACAAGTGCACTACGACAGCCAGAAACTGAACCAGCGTACTCTGCTGGATCTGCTGATCGGCGCGGAAAAGGAACTGGAAAAACAGCCCGAGTGGGATGTGCCCGCGCGCATCGTATACCTTCCCTTGTCCTGGGACGATGAAGCCTGCCAGACCGCCATTGCCAAATACATGCAGTCGGTCCGCGAGGACGCGCCCTGGTGCCCGAGCAACCTGGAATTCATTCGCCGTATCAACGGGCTGGACAGCATCGACGAGGTGAAAAAAACGGTGTTCGATGCCAGCTACCTGGTGATGGGCCTGGGCGACGTGTATCTCGGCGCGCCGGTGGCCACACCCCTGGACCCGCGCCACCGGCTGGTGACCACCAAGTACAACCCGGCCCGGACCTGGACCGCAGAGAATTCCGTCGGCATCGGCGGCGCCTACCTGTGCATCTATGGCATGGAGGGCCCGGGCGGCTATCAGTTTGTCGGTCGCACCCTTCAGATGTGGAACCGGTACCGCACCACTGACCTGTTTGAGCCCGGCAAACCCTGGCTGCTGCGTTTCTTCGATCAGGTGCGCTTCTACGAAGTCAGTGCCGAAGAACTGCAACAGATCCGACGGGACTTCCCCAATGGCGACTATCCGATCAAGGTCGAGGAAACCCGTTTCAACCTGAAGGACTACGAGCAGTTTCTGGCCGACAACAACGACGAGATCCAGACCTTCACCGGCAAGCGCAAACAGGCCTTCGACGAGGAACTGCAGCGCTGGATCGAATCCGGCCAGATCAATTTCAGCTCCGAGGCCCCTATCCAGGACACTGGCGAGGACGATATTGCCAACCTGCCAGCCGGCCAGCACGCCGTGGAAAGCCACGTGGCCGGCAACCTGTGGGAGTGCCTGGTCCAGCCCGGCGACACCATCGACGCCCAGCGACCGGTGGCAGTGATTGAATCCATGAAGATGGAAATTGAACTTCTCAGCCCAGTGGCGGGCCGTGTGGTGGACGTGCGCCGGGAAGCCGGCCAGGCGGTATCACCCGGGACGCCGGTGGTGATCGTGGAAGAGACAAACGAGTAATACCAGTAACCATCACAACCTGAAAAAGACCAAACCTGCACACACGGGCAAGACCCGAGGAGAGACACCATGAAAACAACTGACCTGAGCAAACGCCTGGCCGCCGGCGTGTTGACCGCTTCCCTGTCCATGGGGGCTCTCGCTGAGGAAAAGGACTCCTTCAGCATTGCCTGGACCATCTACGCCGGCTGGGTGCCCTGGCAGTATGCCGAAGACTACGGAATCATGAAGAAGTGGGCGGACAAGTACGATATCGAGGTGGATATCGTGCAGGTGAACGACTACATCGAATCCATCAACCAGTACACCGCCGGTCAGTTTGACGGCGTGGTGGCCACCAGCATGGACGGCCTCTCCATCCCGGCGGCCTCAGGCGTGGACACCACCGCCCTGATCGTGGGTGACTATTCCAACGGCAACGATGGTCTGGTGTCGAAGGACACCAAGTCGATTGAGGACCTTGAAGGCGAAACCGTGCACCTGGTGGAGTTGTCCGTTTCCCACTATCTCCTGGTCCGTGCGTTGAACACGGTTGGGCTGGAGGAGCGCGATATCAGCGTGGTGAACATTTCCGATGCCGACCTGGTATCCGCCTTCCAGACCGACGATGTTCGTCATGTCGCCACCTGGAACCCGCTACTGGCGGAGGTGGCAGCCTACCCGGGCGCCACCAAATTGTTCGATTCCAGCCAGATTCCTGGTCACATCAAGGACCTGACTCTGGTGAACTCAGAGACTCTGGAAGATAACCCGAAACTGGGCAAAGCCCTTGTCGGCGCCTGGTATGAAACCATGAGCATTCTGGCTTCAGATTCTGCGGAGGGCGAGGAGGCCCGGGCATTCCTTGGCGAGCTGTCTGGCACAGATCGGGCCGGGTATGAGGCGCAACTGGCTGGCATGAAGATGTTCTGGGAACCGCAGATGTCGGTAGCCTTCATCAATAGCGATGAAACCCGTGAAGCCATGGACAGCGTTCGCCAGTTCTCCTTCGACAAGGGCCTGCTTGGCCAGGGCGCCATGAGCCCGGATTTCGTGGGCATCGAGTTTCCGGATGGTTCAATCATGGGCGACGAAGCCAACGTGAAACTGCGCTTTAACGACAGCTATATGCAGATGGCTGCCGACGGCGAAATCTGAATAAGCCGCATCGTTATCGTTGAACAAACGGGCACGAACATTCGTGCCCGTTTTTGTTTAAACGTCGCGGGTGGGTTGGTGTGGGAACGCCATGCCAAAACACGCTCCTTGCGGCACACCCCTGTGACGCTTGGGCTCCGCCATCCATGGCTCCGCACAGTTTTGGCAAGGCGTTCCCACACCAACTGGCCAATGACCGGAAGTACCGGCAGTTGTTCGAGATTCTGTTGAAAAAACCGAACCCACCGACGGCAATTCTGGGTGTTACTCGGCCGTAACTGAACGTTCCTTCTGAAGTAACCGCTGTTTGCGGTTGAGGCCCCAACGGTAGCCGCCGAGGGAGCCGTCGCTTCGCAATACCCGGTGGCAGGGGATCAGCACGGCGATACGGTTGCGACCGCAGGCGGAGGCCACAGCGCGAACCGCTTTGGGTTCTCCAAGGCGCCTTGCCAGTTCTGTGTAGCTCACCACTTCGCCTTCCCGAACGCTTAACAACAGCTTCCAGACTCTTGTCTGGAAGGCAGTGCCACGAATATCGAGAGGCACGTCAGGGCGCGGTTTGTCTTTGCAAAGGTGTTCATCCAAAGCCCCCATCCAGCTGTCCAGTTCCGGAGACTCACTGGCCTTTGAGTTGACGAGGCGGGCTTTCGGGAATTCCTTCTGCAGTTGCTCATGCAAGGTCTCTTCATCCTCGCCAAATTCGGCAAAGCACACACCCTTGTCGGTGGCGGCCATCATCAGCAGGCCAAGTGCAGTTTGCCGGCAGGCATAGGCGATCATTTCACCTTCGCCGCCTTTCCCATAACGCGACGGCGGCATACCGAGCTGTCGCTCCGGCGCGCCATACACTCGGCTAACCGAGCCAAAGCCAGCATTGTAGATGGCATCGGTGACGGCTTGGCCAGTTCGCAGCGCCTGTTTGAACGCACGCATCCGGAGGGCATCCTGATAGGCCTTTGGCGATAACCCGAAGGTCTCCTTGAATAACCGTTGAAGATGGGAGGCAGACAGCCCGGCAATCTCAGCAAGATCGGCCAGCCTGAGCGGTTCATCGGGACGGCCTTCGATGTATCTGGCCAGGGCCACCATCCGGTCGGCAACCGGGGTTGCGGCTTCGGGTTCTCCCGAAGCAGGGGGCAGCGGATGGCGCTGTGATCTGGGCATGGTTCAGGTCCTGTTTATCCGTCTCTCCACTCGCCCACACTATGCCGTTATCCATCGGTCGCTGCCATCCGTTTCTTGCTGCCCTGGGGGGGCAGAACAGCTATCAGATAACGGTCGGCCTCCCAGGACGACCCGTGGACCTGGTAGCTCGCCCATTCAGGCTGGCCCCTGCTGGAGCGGGCAGGCTCATGACAGTGCACCTCCAACCGCCCTGCACCATATTGGCGCACACTTGCTGCCAGATTCACCCCCGCCTCCCCCGTTATTGCCCGCTTGATGGATCTGGCACGCCATCTGCACTGTTGAGCGCAGACGGTTTTCAAAACCCCGATCCGTTCACAGCACTGTTCACAACATCTCAGGCAGAGCGGCGATCACGAAAGACAAATGGGTGACTAGGGTTCCGGTCCAGGCAGGCACGCAACAGCTACCCGGATGGCTGGTCCGAGAGTTACCGACCTCTGGGAGGTTACACGGCGGGACAAAAGCCCGGGAGACTGAATCGCGAGGGATGCTATTGCCCGCGATAACCTTGCCGTGTTGTGTGACCAGAGGAGACAACCTATGCGACTGATCAACCGCCATCCCGGACGGGCCTCGGCCACCCTGCTGGGCCTGCTGCCCTTCCTACTGATCATGCTGATTTACAGCCTGGCCTCCCAGGAGCGCCTGGCTGAAAACCCCAACGACAAACTGCTGCCTGGCCTGGAACAGATGACCGCTGCGGTTGACCGCATGGCCTTCAAGCCGGACCGCCGCAGTGGCGACTACCTGATGTGGCAGGACACCACCGCCAGCCTGGAACGGCTGGCGGTCGGCGTCGGCATCGCCGCGTCGCTGGCCCTGGTGGTGGGCATTCTCAATGGTGTTCTGCCTCTGGCCAGAGCCAACCTCGCCCCGCTGGTTTCGGCGCTTTCGATGGTGCCGCCTCTGGCCATACTGCCCATACTTTTTATCGTGTTCGGCCTTGGAGAACTCTCGAAAGTCATGCTGATTGTCATCGGCACCGCGCCGATCATGATGCGGGATGTGGCGCAGCGGGTTCGGGAGCTGCCGGGCGAACAGCGGATCAAGATCCAGACCCTGGGCGCGAATTCCTGGCAGGTGATCACCCGGATGGCCCTGCCTCAGGTATTGCCCCGCCTGATCGACGCCGTGCGCCTGAGCCTTGGCCCGGCCTGGCTGTTCCTGATCGCGGCGGAGGCGATTGCGTCTACCGAAGGCCTCGGTTACCGGATCTTCCTGGTGCGGCGCTATCTGGCCATGGATGTGATCCTGCCCTATGTCATCTGGATCACTATTCTCGCCATTGTTATTGATCAGTGTCTGCGCTTAACCAATCGCAGGCTGTTCCCTTGGTATAACGCAGGAGGCCACTGATGAGCCTTATTACTGTCCGGAATCTTTGGAAGGAGTATGGCGACCAGGTGGTCCTGGAAAATCTCAACCTGACCGTTAAACAAGGCGAGTTCTGCACTCTCGTAGGCGCGTCCGGCTGCGGTAAGTCCACTTTCCTGAAGATGCTGCTGGGTCAGGAAACTTCAAGTCGTGGCGAGCTGCTGCTGGAGGGTGAGGCCTTTCCCGGTGAGCCGGACCGGAACCGGGGTATCGTGTTCCAGCGCTACTCGGTGTTCCCGCACCTGACCGTTCGCCAGAACGTACTGTTGGGTCTGGAGCTGGAGCGGAAGCCCTGGCTGGGCAAGCTTTTTGGCAGCGCCCGGCGTGAGGCTCTTGAATGCGTGGATGCCATGCTGGAATCCGTAGGCCTGACGCCCTCGGCAGACAAATGGCCTCACCAACTCTCTGGCGGCATGCAACAGCGGCTGGCCATTGCCCAGTCCCTGGTTATGCGCCCTCGCGTGCTGCTGCTGGATGAGCCCTTCGGTGCCCTGGACCCCGGTATTCGCGGGGATATGCACGACCTGCTGCTGAGGTTGTGGCGGGAGACCGGCACCACCATTTTCATGGTCACCCACGATCTTCAGGAAGGCTTCTATCTGGGCACTCGCCTGCTGGTGTTCGACAAAATCCGCAACGACCCCCACGATCCCCAGGCGTTTGGTGCCACGATTACCTATGATCTTCCGATCGGCCAGACTGACCGCAAACTGTTTGACGACATCAACGAATCCGTTAGCGAAACCGCTCGGCATCAGGCGGCCTGACCGTGTGAACATAAAAGAGGCCGCCCGTGGGCAGCCTCTTTCAGACCGGCAGAACACCGGCGCTTTCGAGGATCAGTTGCTGGCAACGCGATCCTTTGGCAGCTTGAAGGTCCAGACCATACCGCCCTGGTTGAAGTGCTTCACCACCCTGGCAACTTCACCGCCCCACAGCGGAACGGCACCGCCCCAGCCGGAGGCCACGGAGACATACTGCTCGCCGTCCATGGTCCAGGTCACCGGGGTACCGACCACACCGGAGCCGGTATTGAATTTATACAGCTCCTCGCCAGTCCTGGCATCAAAGGCCTTCAGATAGCCCTCCGGGGTGCCGGTGAAGACCAGGTTGCCCGCGGTCGTCATGACACCCCCCCACAGAGGCGCGGTGTTCTGATAACGCCACACTTCCTTGCCGGTTTTCGGATCCATGGCGCGCAGTACGCCGATGTAATCATCATTCGCCGGTTTGATGGTGAAGCCGGCACCCAGGAACGCCGCACCCTTTTTGTAAGAGACAGGTTCGTTCCAGATGTCCATGGACCACTCGTTGGACGGCACATAGAACAGGCCGGTGTCCTGGCTGTAGGCCATGGGCATCCAGTTCTTGCCGCCCAGGAACGCGGGCTGTGCAACCACGACTTCACCCTTGGTTCCTTCCGTGGCGGAAGGATCGCCGGGCCGTCCTCCCTCTTTGAAGATCGGGCGACCGGTCTTCGGATCGAGGCCTTCCGCCCAGGTGATCTTGTCGACAAACGGGAAGCCACGGATGAAATCGCCGTTCTCACGGTTCAACACGTAGAAGAACCCGTTACGATCCGCGGTTGCCGCCGCTTTCACGGTTTTGCCGTTTTCCTGGTAGTCGAAGGAGATCAGCTCGTTGACACCGTCATAGTCCCAGCCGTCATGGGGCGTGGTCTGGAAGTGCCACTTGATACTGCCGTCATCCGGATTGATCGCCAGACGGGAAGACGAGAACAGGTTGTCACCCGGGCGCAGGTGCGAGTTCCAGGGAGCCGGGTTGCCGGTGCCGAAGAACAGGGAGTCGGTGTCCGGATCGTAGGTGCCGCCCAGCCAGGTGGCCGCGCCGCCGTTTTTCCACATATCGCCCGGCCAGGTTACGCCAGCCTTGCCGCCGGAAATACCGTTCTCGATGGCCTTGCCATCCTTGTAGACATAGCCCATGTGACCTTCAACGGTCGGGCGAGTCCAGAGTAAATCACCGGTATTCGGGTCATAGGCTTCCACCTTGCCGACAATACCGAACTCACCGCCGGAAACACCGGTGATCAGTTTGCCCTTAACCACGATGGGAGCGGCGGTAATGGCGTAGCCGGCCTGGTAATCCGCCACCTTCTTGATCCACATCGGCTTGCCGGTGTCCTTGTTCAGGGCAACGAGTTTGGCATCCAGGGTGCCGAAGATAACCTTGTCGCCATACAGGGCGACACCCCGGTTAACCACATCACAACAGGGCATGATGCCATCCGGCAGGCGGGCGTCGTACTGCCAGATTTCCTCGCCGGTCCTGGCGTCGATGGCGTAGACACGGGAATAGGAGGCGGTTACGTACATCACGCCGTCCTTGATCATCGGCTGCGATTCCTGGCCGCGCATTTTCTCGCTGCCGAACGAGAAGGCCCATACTGGCTGCAAATACTGGATGTTGCTGGTGTTCAGATCGTCCAGGGTGCTGAAGCGCTGGCCCTGGGTGCCCATCCCGTAACTGACAATGTCGCCCGGCGTTTTGTGATCATTCATGATGTCTTCGTCGGTGACCGCGTAGGCCCCGTACGACACCGCCAGCGCCAGGGTGCTGGCGGCAATGCGAATCCCGAACTTGTTCGATCTCATGGTTGCGCTCTCCAAGTCTCTTGTTTTCGGTTCTTTTGTGTTCGTTTCAGGTCAGGGCGAACCGGGAACTTTTCCCGCCTCTGGTACGATTCTTCGCCTTGGCGGGTAAACCAGCAATTACCCCCCGGAACAGGTTTTCTCATCACTTGGTCGTACTACCTGAAAGAAACCGCCCGCCGGGGAGTTGACAGGCTGCAAGATCAGAGTTCACCCTCGGCCCGGGCGATGGCCTGCCGGTCCAGAAACTCCCGGTAGTAATCGGGCACGCTGTAGCGCAGTTGCTGGCTGGCAAACAGTTCGTTCAGCTCGCCACTCTTGACCAGCTTGTCGACAATGGCTTCCAGGGCATACCCCAACTGCCGGTGGGTGTGTTTGATGGCCATACCCACATCCCACGCCTGCTTGCCTATGCCGGGAAAACCATTACCCGCGGCTTTGAAACCAGCGTTTTCGGGTCTGGCCAGCTCATGATCGATTTCAGCCCGCATGCCCATCACGGCGCTGATCTCGCCCTCTCGCATGGCGCTGAACGCATCACGCACCTTGGGGTAATGCCGGACCTGCTCACGCATTCGCCCGCGCAGTCCGGAGGAAAGGTAGAAGTCCGGAAGGGTATCGATCTCAACGCCGATCGGGTGATACTGGAAAACAGCGATGGTTTCCACCGAATCCAGTTTTTCCGGGTTGAAGGCGACCTGCCAGGTTTCCCGCTGGTAGGGACCGAACAGAACCACCTGTTCGTTGATGTATTCACCCGTGGAATCCTGCATGTAGGCATACTCCTTATCGTAAGGAACCCGCAGCATGACATCGGCCAGCCGTTGTTTGGCCAGGTAATGACCCTTCCAGACATTGTTCCGCAGGTCGTCCCCCAGATTTTCATCCGGAGTGATCCAGTGCACTTTGAATTCGACCCCCATTGCTCCGGCAATTCGTCGCCCGAGCTCGACATCAATCCCTCTGGGCTCGCCATCAACTTCATAGGAATAGGGGGGGAAGTTTTCGTAGACGCCCACTTTCAGGTAGCCGGACTCAAGGATAATGTCGTAGGTTCTCTGCGCCGGCCGGTTCAGGAGCTTGTCGCCGTCGTCAACCTCCTGGGCCAGGGCAATCTGTGTGAGAAGCAGCACAGCAAGAATTCCAGACAGTAGTTTCATTGTTATCTCCCAACGACAACAGGCCGGCGCAGGGCCGGCCTGGGTTCAGGCATGGATAAGACGGAGGCGGCGCCATTACTCCGGCTTCGGCAGCGATTCCAGATAGCTGCGAATGGCCCACATGGCGTTCTGGTCGAGGCTTTTCTTCCAGGAGGGCATTCCCCGGGCAGTTCCGTTACGAACACGGCCAATAAAGTACTCGTCATCCCATTCGGTGAGCTCGCGAAGATCCGGTGTCAGGCCACCCGACATGGCGCGGATACCATGGCAGCCGGCGCAGTTGCCTGCGTAGGCACTCTCGCCGATTTCAACGGCCTGGGCATTGAACTCGCCGTATTCATTGCCCTCACGGAACGGATTCTCGGTCCTTACTTCGTCACCGAGTTCCGGCAGGTTGCCTGTATCCACTTCCTGTGGTGTGACATTGCCATGTGCAAAGACCAGACCCGCCAGGCCAAGCATGGCCGAGGCCATCAATGCTTTCAGTGAAAAGGACGTTGCCATTGGTGCTACCTCTGTTATTGGATTCCCCATGGTTGGCGATTGGATTTGTCGGGAGCCAACTCGCTGACTTTCAGTCTAGGAACCCCCGCGCCCGATCCGAATGCCACTTTGGCGTTTTTGACGTAGTTCCTTGGTAGTAGGCGGCAGGTGTCTGCCCGGAAAACTCCTCCTTTGGTACTGTCTGATTCCTACTTTCAGAATATTCCCGCCCGCACTTACCTGCCCTAAGCTCACAGGCAAGACGACAAAAACATGGGGTATCTTCATGCCGTTTCGCCACCTGGCAGTTCTGACAGGGTTGCTGGCCGCCAGCCTCATGTCCCCGGGCGTGTCGGCAGAGCCTCTCGACATAAAAATTGGTTACATCCAGTGGGTTCCAGACCAGGGACCGGTGCTCTCGAACGTGATCCCCGAGCCAGAAGACGCGGGTCTGCGGGGCGCCGAGCTGGCCATTGGCGACAACAGCACCACCGGCAAGTTCCTGGGCCAGAGCTATTCGCTCTGGAGTGAAGTGGCCGATTCCGAAGAAACTGCCGTTGCAGCCTTTGGTGCCATGCGCCAGAACGGCATTGAGCTGTTTGTGGTGAATGCGCCGGCCCAAACCCTGAACACCATCGTGGGAAAAGCCGGTGACAACACACTGATTTTCAATGCCGGTGCCAGCGACGATGCCCTGCGCACCGCTCAGTGCCACGTCAACCTCCTGCACACCATTCCTTCCTACGCCATGCTGACCGACGCCCTGGGCCAGTGGCTGAGCCAGCGACGCTGGAAAGAAGTATTCCTGATTACCGGCCCCACCGGGGCCGACAAAGGCTGGGCGGATGCCTTCCGCCGCTCCGCCAGACGCTTTGGCCTGGAGATTGTTGAAGACAAGCCCTGGACCTTTGACGCCGACCTTCGCCGCACCGCCTCCAGGGAACTGCCGCTGTTTACCCGGGGCGATGACTACGATGCCGTGGTAGTGGCGGATGTGCGGGGTGATTTCGGTGAATACGTGCCGTTTAACACCTGGTTGCCAAGACCGGTGGTGGGCACCCAGGGCATGATGCCGGTGACCTGGCACCGGGTGGTGGAAAGCTGGGGGGCCGCGCAGTTGCAGAATCGGTTCAGGGAACTCGCCGGCCGTGACATGAACAGCGAGGATTATGCCGCCTGGGCCGCCGTTCGCTCCATTGGCACAGCGGTAACGGATCTTGACAGTGCGAACCCCGCCGAGATCCGCAACTTCCTGTTCAGCGACAACTTCCAACTGGCTGCCTTCAAAGGCCGAAAGCTCACCTATCGTGACTGGAACGGCCAGCTACGCCAGCCAATCCCGCTGGTGCACCCCCGCGGACTGGTAGCACGAGCCCCGTTCGAGAGTTTCCTGCACCCAACCACCACCATGGACACGCTCGGCTTCGACAAGCCCGAGAGCGAGTGCCGAATCAACGGCTGACCGCTTTGGCGGCCTCCCGAAAACAAGAAGGAGTTACACCGTGACATCCCTGTTCCGACACACCGCCCTGGCCGCCATGATCGCCCTCTCGACACCGGCAGCACTGGCCAGCCTGGCCTACGTATCCAATGAAAAGGACAACACCCTCTCGGTCATTGATACCGAGTCCATGGAAGTCGTCGACACCATCAGGGTGGGCGCCCGGCCCCGGGGCATCCTCCTGTCCAGGGACTACACCAGGCTGTACATCTGCGCCAGCGACGACGACACCGTGCAGGTGCTGGACCTGGCAACCCGCAAGATCATCGATACCCTGCCTTCCGGAGAGGATCCCGAGCAGATCGCCCTACATCCAAACAACAGGCACCTTTACATTGCCAACGAAGACGACGCCATCGTCACTGTCCTGGACGTCAACTCCAAAGAGATCCTGGCCCAGATTGATGTAGGCGTGGAACCGGAAGGCATGGCGGTGAGCCCGGACGGCAAGTGGGCGGTCAACACCTCCGAAACCACCAGCATGCTGCACTGGATCAACACCGAGACCTTCGAGATCGAAAAGAACATCGTGGTGGGCCAGCGCCCCCGCCACGTGGAGTTCAGCAGGGACAGCAAGATTGCCTGGGCCTCGGCAGAGATTGGCGGCACCGTGCATATTATCGATGTCGACAACCTGAAACAGATCCATGAGCTATCCTTCAGGGTGCCTGGGGTTAACCAGGACCGGGTGCAGCCGGTGGGCATCGAACTGACCTCCGATGGCAAATACGCCTTCGTCGCCCTCGGCCCTGCCAACCATGTGGCCGTGGTGGATGCCAGGACCTATGAAGTACTGGACTACCTGCTGGTGGGCAGCCGGGTATGGCAACTGGATCTGGACAAGGACGAGAAGCACCTTTACACCACCAACGGTGTCTCAGGTGACGTGTCGGTGATCGACGTGGAGGACCTGAAGGTGATCAAATCCATCAAGGTGGGCCGCTACCCCTGGGGCGTGGTGATCGATCCGACTTCATGACGAACTCATGACTATAGAAGCCCGCAACCTCAGCTTTCGCTACGGCGACAAGCCGGTGCTCAAAGAGGTCAGCTTCGCGCTGACCTCGGGCCGTTTCCATGCCCTGCTCGGGCCCAACGGCGCTGGCAAGTCCACCCTGTTCGGCCTTTTGACCCGACTACTGGCGTTGCAGCAGGGGGATATCCTGCTGGCCGGCCAGTCCCTGAAAAAGCAGCCGGCCGAGGCCATGCGCAAGATCGGGGTGGTGTTCCAGCAGAACGCCCTGGACCTGGACCTGACCGTGCGCCAGAACCTGCAGTACCACGCCGCCTTGCACGGACTGTCCCGCAAGGAAGCCCGGGCGCGGGGCGACCGGGAACTGGCGCGCTTCGGGTTGCTGGACCGGGCCAACGATGCCGTCCGCCAGCTCAATGGCGGTCACCGCCGGCGGGTGGAGATTGCCCGGGCGCTACTCCATGAACCCTCTCTTCTGTTGCTGGATGAACCGACCGTGGGTCTGGACGTGGCCAGCCGCAAGGCACTGAATGAGCACGTGCGCACCCTTTGTGACGAGGACGGCCTGACCGTGCTCTGGGCCACGCACCTGATTGAGGAGGTTCGCGAGGACGACCGGGTGCTGATCCTGCACCAGGGCCAGTTGCTGGCCGACGGTACCGGACACGCCATCTGCCGGGCCCAAGGCACCCGGGATCTGGCGGAAACCTTCCATTCCCTGACCGGAGCCGGATAACCATGAAAGCTGCCCATTACTGGCACTGTTTTGTCGGCATACAGACTCGCGAGTGGCTGCGGTTCTGGCAGCAGCGCACCCGGTTTGCCAGTGCCCTGGTGCGCCCGCTGCTGTGGCTGGTGGTGTTTGCCGCGGGCTTCCGGGCGGTACTGGGGATTTCCATCATCCCGCCCTACCAGACCTACATCACCTACCAGACCTACATCGCCCCCGGCCTGTGCGGCATGATCATCCTGTTCAACAGCATGCAGGGGGCGTTATCCATGGTGTATGACCGGGAGCTGGGCAGCATGCGGGTGTTGCTGATGAGCCCGCTGCCCCGGCCATTTTTGCTGGTGACCAAGCTGCTGGCGATGGGGGTGGTGTCGGTCGGGCAGGTTTATGTGTTCCTGCTGCTGGCACTGCTGGTGGACGTGGAGCCGCCGTTGTGGGGGTATCTTGCGGTGTTGCCGGCG
Organism: Marinobacter sp. SS8-8; assembly: GCF_030540945.1. Lineage (NCBI taxonomy): Bacteria > Pseudomonadati > Pseudomonadota > Gammaproteobacteria > Pseudomonadales > Marinobacteraceae > Marinobacter > Marinobacter sp. SS8-8. The sequence continues at coordinate 85,814 of NZ_JASSVN010000003.1, forward strand.
CTGGTGCTGGCCAGTCTTATGCTGGGGGCCATGGGGTTACTGATTGCCACCTGGATCAAGCAGTTGGAAAACTTTGCCGGGGTGATGAATTTTGTCATTTTCCCGATGTTCTTCCTGTCATCGGCCCTGTATCCGCTCTGGCGGATGAATGAGGCCAGCCCCTGGCTGTACTGGATCAGCCAGTTCAACCCGTTTACCCATGCGGTGGAGGCGATCCGCTTCTCGCTGTACCTGGAGTGGAATCCGATGGCTTATGGGATTACGGCGGGTGTCACTATCATTCTTGCGCTACTGGCTACAGCAGGTTTTCGCCCGCAACGCACGAAAATTCTGGACGGAAAACCCTCATAGTGTCTGGGGCAGCTGTCGGCCAGGGCTTTCCAAAACTGTGCGGAGCCAGGGATGGCGAAGCCCAAGCGTCACATGGATGTGCCGCAAGGAGCGTGTTTTGGAAAGCCCTGGCCGACAGCTGACTTGCACTGATTCAGGAGCCAGTTGGATCGAGGCTGCGAAGCTTCCCAAGAACCCCATCAACCAATCCTGGCTCACCCACTGCATCATCCCACTGCAACCGCGCCGGTTTGCCGTCCAGGTACCAAAGTCGGTTTGCCAATATCTCGGCGTCACCACCATCGTGGGTAACACAGATCATCGCCATTTCCGGGTGAGCATCCAGAATGCCGGCGATCAGTGTTTTCAGCTCGCCCGCCATTACCGGGTCCAGTGACGCAAAGGGTTCGTCCAGTAACAGCAAGTCCGGCATCACCGCCAGGCAACGTGCCAGGGCAGCCCTCCTGGCCATGCCAAGAGAAAGCTGATCCGGCAAGTAGTGACCGTAACCGGAGAGACCAACCTGGCTTAGCAAATTTTCGGCTTCCTGCCCGGTTGCACCGACCAGACGGAGGTTGGTATTCAGGGTTCGCCACGGCAGCAGGCGGTGTTCCTGGAACAGGTAACCCACCCTGAGCCTGTCGCGTCCGATGACCGCATCGTCCGGTATCGATCTGTCGAGGCCCGCAATGGCGTTCAGCAACGTGGTCTTGCCAATACCGGAAGGCCCCAGCAGACAGATGCGGTCACCTCGTTCTATGGTGGCGAACACTTCGCCCAGCACAGGCTGGTCGAAATCCCGGCCGGCGATTCTGAGTTCAAGCATGGGCAGCCCCCGGCTGGCGCCAACGGCTTGAACGGCGTTCCAGGGGCTGGAGGATGGCCAGCTCGATGAGCTGAACCACGGCAATAAACGCAAGGCTGTAGGCAAGGATGGCGGCAACGTCGAAGACCTGGAAGGCCATGTACAGCTGGAAGCCAACGCCGCTGGAACGGCCGAGCAGTTCGACCACCAGGACGATTTTCCAGATCAGGGCCAGGCCACCGCGGGTGGCGGCCATCAGGTAGGGAAACAGTTGCGGCACCCAGACTTCGCGAAATCGCTGCCAGCGGGTGAAGTTGTAGACGGTGGCCATTTCTTCAAGGCGATAATCCAGACTGCGAGCCCCTTCCCGGACGGTGACGGCGACGTTGGGGACCTTGTTGATGACTACGGCCATCACGGCGGCCACTTCCACCAGGCCGAACCAGACGTACATCAGGATGATGGTGACCAGCGCTGGCAGGTTCAGCATCAACACCAGCAGGGGATCGAACAGGGCGTTGGTGGTTCGTGACCGGCCCATCACGATGCCGATGGCGGTGCCAAGAAGCATGGCGAGAACAAAGGCCACCAGGACACGCCCAAGGGTCGCACCCAGATGGTGCCAGAGTTCGCCGGAGGTGGACTCCCTTATCAGGGTGTCGAGCACATCCAGGGGCGTGGGCAGGAGTGGAGACTGGATAAACCAGGCAATCCATGCCCAGAGCAGGACAAACGAAGGCAGAACCACCCAGTAACTCCAGGCCGGCGGGCGGCCGGAGCGGGTGTTCACGGTTGTCTCCGGTAGAACAGCTCCGACGGCATCAGGTTGCCTGGGTCCGCCCCGGTGAGCGCCAGCAACCGATATAGGTCAGTAATTCGCTGGTCCGTGAGAGGCGCGGGCGTGCCGGCGACAAAACCTTTGCGCAGTGCCGTGAAAACGCCCTCTTGCGGGCTGCCCATCAGGGGCCGCAACCGCTGCCAGTGGGATTTGTCCGCCGCCAGTTCGGCTTTTGCCTGCTGCAGGGACCCGGCGAAGCGATCCAGCAACGGCCCCTGGTTTTCAGCCCAGCCCGCCGGGAACACATAGCCCAAAACCGGGAGGTTCCGGTCCAGATTCATGGCGATGAGCAGGTCGGCCATACCGAACGCGGAGCGCCAGCCGCCCTCTCCCTTCAGGCGGGCCGAAAAATGCCAGTAGGTGACGATCGCATCCACCTGGCCGCGCTTCAGGGCCTGGCTCAGCAGGGGTGGGGCGGCGAACTGGACCTCGGTGGATTGTGCCAGGTTGATCCCTTGGAGCGCGGCCACGTTCTGCAACAGTATCCAGCCTTTGCTGTCCGGCCCGCCAGCCACGCCGATGCGTTTGCCGGCCAGGTCGGCCACCGAACCGATAGCAGAGTCGCCGGCAACCACAATGTCGCCAATCCGGGAAGAGAACGGCACATAGAGATAGGGCGTGCCGGCCTGGAACCGGGACTGCGCCCACAGCAGGTCGGCCACCGCGCCGTTCACCGACTGGCTGGTGACCGCCAGGTGGGAAGCCGGTAGATTGGCAACGAGCTTCAGCTTGAGCTGGTAGCCGTTCTCGCGGTCCAGCCCCCGGTGAAGGATATGGTCCAGTTCCCAGTGCGCGGTGCCAAACTGCAGGACACTGACAGACAGCACCGGCAGCTCTTCAGGGTCACCGTCACTGCCATGGGCGGGACTCATCAGTAAGGACAGAAGCAATAGCGCGGCGATGACCACCCGGACAAAACGGGCCGCAGTCGGAAAGGATTGAAGAACTGACTTTATTGTTGGCTGTTGATTCATCCCTCCACGATACGAACCCCGCAGCCGGGCAAGAATAGTACTTTGGTGCCTGTTTTTTGGTGCGATGGTCGCATTCAACCCGGGACGAAGATCGCGTGTAATGAAATCATCACAATAATAACCAGAGGATCGGCACCGACTCCGTCGATCCCCTGCACAGGAGGCCGCCATGTTGGACGAGCTCGATGCCACACTCTCTTCCGAAAACCGCTATCATGATGCGGAAGCCAACCCCGGCAATGACAACAAACAGGTAGAGACATCCATGGAGCCGGCTTACAAGATCCTGATTGCCGACGACCACCCGCTCTTCCGCGAAGCCATCAGCAGCGTGATTGCTTCCGGCTTTGCGGGCAGCGAGATCATCGAAACCGCTGATCTGGACAGTGCCCTGGAAATCACCCGTGAAAATGACGACCTGGACCTGATCCTGCTGGACCTGAACATGCCCGGCATGCACGGGTTGACCGGCCTGATCACGCTACGTAATGAAGCGCCCACTATTCCGGTGGTGATTGTCTCCGCGGAAGAAGACAAACAGGTGGTGTTGCAGGCCATAACCTACGGCGCCTGCGGGTTCATTACCAAGTCCTCTCCCCGGGCCCAGATGACCGAAGCCCTCCAGCAGATCCTGAACGGCAATGTGTATCTGCCCTCCGACATCATCCGCACCGGCAAGGAAAGCAGTAACCGCCGCAGCCGGCATGAAGACAACCCGATATCGCCGGAACTGCTGAACTCCCTCACCCGCCGGCAGTTGCTGGTGCTGGAACGCATGTCCAAGGGAGAGTCCAACAAGCAGATCGCCTACAACCTGAACATCGCCGAAACCACGGTGAAGGCCCATGTCTCGGCCATTCTGCGCAAGCTTGGCGTGCATAACCGGGTTCAGGCGATTCTTTCCGCCAGTGATGTCGATTTCAGTCAGTATCTGAAGCGCTGACCAATAAGCGGTGACTAGCAGAATCTGCGCTATACATTGAGCAGGCGGATCAGTTCCGGCTCGACCATGACCGCATCCACGCCAGGCCCGCCCGGGTATCGGCAGCCGGCCGGTACTCACAGCCAACCCAGTCCCGGTAGCCAAGAGCCTCCAATCGCGAAAGAACATTGGGATAACAAACTTCTCCGGTATCCGGTTCATGGCGCTCGGGAACACCCGCGATTTGCACGTGACCAATATGATGAAACTGCCGTTCCAGATGGCGAATAAGGTCGCCCTCCATGATCTGGCAGTGATAGATATCAAACTGGAGACGCAAATTATCGGCACCGACGGCCTTGATCACCGCCATGGCTTCCGCCTGCCGCGACAGGAAATAACCCGGCATATCACGATGGTTGATCGGCTCGATGAGCAGGTCCAGTCCTGCTTTTGCCGCCTCCCGGGTGGCAAAACGGAGGTTTTCCAGATAGGTGGCTCGATGCGCTTCCAGAGTGTCGCGGTCCGCACCCTGGGGAGTCAGGCCAGCCATGGCGTGGATACGCGGGCAGTTCAGGACATCGGCATATCGCACTGCCTCGTACACCGATTGGCGAAAGTCCGCCTCCCGGCCCGGCAAACTCGCCAGCCCCCGCTCTCCAGCCTCCCAATCGCCCGGAGGCAGATTGAACAGCACCTGCTCAAGCTGTGCGTCTTTCAGCAGGTGGGCAAGCTCTTCCGGGGCATAGGCGTACGGGAACAGGTATTCAACCCCGTTAAAGCCAGCGTCGGCTGCCGCCCTGAAGCGGTCAGGAAAATCATGCTCCTGAAAAAGCATGCTGAGGTTCGCGGCCAGTCTGATCATGATCAATCCTCGTTTTCTGCTCAGTCGCGCGGCAAACGCGCCTCGATGGTAACGCTTTGCTCGGGCGGATCAAAATGGGGTCAGATCAAAATGGGGTCAGATGAACTTTTCATCTGACCCCATTTTGATCTGACCCCATTTTCAGTTTCCCAGCAGATGACTCAGCGCACTGCGCAGCTTCAGGGGCTTCACCGGCTTGTTCATCAGCAAATGACCCAGCTCCCGGATGTGCTGTTTGAGCTCGTTGGTATAGTTGGCGGTAATCATCACCACCGGCGCCGGACAACGGCGCAGGCCGTTAATCTCCGCCACCGCGTCCACGCCGTTCTCATCGTTGTCCAGGTGGTAGTCCGCCAGGATCAGGTCCACCGGGCTACTTGCCGGATCGAGCTGGCGCTCCAGATCTTCCAGGGATACCGCCGTGACCACCTGGCAGTCCCAGCCTTCAAGCAGGGTTTTCATGCCCTGACAGATGGACTGGTCATTGTCGATCACCCAGATCCGGGCGCCACCCAGACCGCTGTCGAGCGATACCGTGCGGTTCTGATCCGGCTCTGGTCGCGTAGGCGGCAGTCGGCCAAGGGGAACCTTGACGCTGAACACCGAACCCTTGCCTTCGATGGACGCTACCGTCACCTCATGACCGAGCATCCGGGAGATCTTGTCCACGATGGCCAAGCCAAGACCCAGCCCCTTGTCGGGCTGTGAGCCTGCTGGCCGGATGCGTTTGAATTCCTGGAAAATCTCGGTGAGCTTATCGTCCGGGATACCCGGGCCGGTATCCCAGACCTGCAGCAGGATATGATCCCTGCGCCGGCGGCAGCCCAGGAGAATTCGGCCATTACCGGTGTAACGAATGGCGTTGGTCAGAAAATTCCTGAGAATCCGTGCCAACAGCTGGGAATCGGATTCCACGGTGGCGGAGCTGGCAACAAAATCCAGCCGCAGGCCCTCGGCCATGGCCATTTGCCGGAATTCCCGGGCGATGTTGTTTAGCAGATCCCGGAGATCAAAGGCTGTCACATCCGGCGTGATGACGCCAGCATCCAACTTGGAAATGTCCACGAGCGTACCCAGAAGGTTTTCAACGTCGTCCAGCGATGTACTCACTGAACGTACCAATCCTTCGGCCTTGGGCCCGAATGACTGCTCCAGCAGCGCACTGGTAAACAGTCGGGCGGCGTTCAGGGGCTGCAGTAAATCGTGGCTGACCGCGGCCAGGAACTTGGTTTTAGAGAGATTGGCCCGCTCCGCCTCCAGTTTGGCATCGCGAAGCCGGGCCTCCACCGCCGACCGCTCAGTGATTTCCTGGCGCAACTGGCTGTTCAGACCGGTCAGAGCGGCGGTGCGTTCTTTCACCCGACGCTCCAGGTTGTCGTAAGCCTGCTCCAGGGCCAGCGCAGTCTTGCGGCGGTCGGTAATATCCCGGATCAACACAAAGAAGCCGATGATATCGCCCTGCTCGTCGAAATTGGGCACATAGGAGCGGAGCATGTAGCGCACCTCGTCCTGTTCTCCGGCTTCTTCGAATTCAAAGGTCACGTTGTGGCCGTCCATAACCTCCAGAATGTGGGGCAGCAGGCGCTGATACAACGTTGGCGTATGCACATGATCCAGGCGCTTGCCCAGGGGTGACTCGCCTGCCCGGCCATACCAGGCTTCATAGACCTTGTTGCAGAACTGGATGGTCATATCAGCGCCAACGTAGGCAATCAGTGCTGGCACATGGTCGGTGACCACGCGGATCCAGCGCTCGCTTTCCTCCAGCGCCTTGATCCGCCGTGCCATCTCACTGTTCTTGACGTCGGTGATGTCGGAGTACAGCACCACCAGCCCGCCTTCCCGGGTGGGTCTCTCGGTCATCTGAACCCAGCGACCGTTGGAGAGCAAAAACACCACGCCTTCGGAATCCGGATGACCGTGTTCTTCGACAACCAGTCCGGAAGCGACAGCCTGTTCCTTGACTTCGTTGATGCTTGTGCCCGCCTCAGGCACCTCGACACCGGCCTGGCGCCAATAGCTTCGGAACCGGCTGTTGCTCTGGATCAGGCGGTGCTGGTTATCAAACAGGACAAACCCATCGGCGATGCTTTCGATGGCATCACTGAGGCGTTGGCGGGTGGTTTCGGCTTCTTCCCGGGCCCGATTCAGGGCCTTGTTGCTGCCCTTCAGTTCCTCCATGGCCTGGTTCAGCGCCTCGGTGCGTTCCCGCACCTGCTCGGCAAGCACAACCGAGTGCTCGAAGGCCGCATAGGGCTCCGGCTTGTGGGCTAAACCGGACTCAACCCGAACGATCAGGGCGTCACGAATCCGCCCGAGGCGCCCATTCTCTGCCTCAAGCTCGGCGATTCGCCGGTCCCGTTCATCCTCGACGGGAAGGTCAGTCTTGCCCGGAACGGACATCAGGCTGGCCAATGACCACCCCCGTAAAGGTCTGGTTGATGTGCATGCCATCAAACTGCTCGCCATAGGTGTTGAAGCCGATCACCTTGTGATGGCGCAGGAATTCCGAGACCGCCTCCACTTCCCCGGTCAGCTCCGCTTCAAGTCGCCGCAGGAAGCAATCACAGCCAATGGTCACCAGCGGCGGTCCCACCACTCGCTCGGAGGCCTCAATCTGGGTGCGCACACTGTCCAGCAGGGATTCCGGCTCCATGGCGGTCATCACGATGCCGGTTTCCACCGCACAGTAGAAGGTCAGGCTCTTGTCCGGATTCACCCGCTGCACCGAGCGGACAAAGTAATGCCCGCCGATCTTCACCCCCATGGGCCGAAGGGCGAAAACCTTGCGGTCCAGGGCATCGACCTCCACACCCACGGCTCGGGCGTAGGCATCGGCGGCAGGCTCGGCATTGAGTTCGTAAACGGTCCGGCTTTCCGCGCAGGCATGGGTAACAACCAGTTTCTCACTGCGCTCAACCATGTGGTGAGTGGAAAATACGCGGAAATCCAGGGGGGTGTTCACCAGCAAAACGGTGGCGGCACCGGTGTGGAACTGGCCATCATAAAACACATGGGTGTTGGCCAGGCGCTCATCGTCGCCGGCAGAACCGCCGAACTGGGGAATGGTGCCCAACGCGGCATTGAGGGTGGCCAGAACCAGTTCTTCCCGGCTGGAAAGACCGTCGAGAAGGGTTATCGCAAAGGTATTGCCCTTGACCGGCGCCAGCTTCGCGTCTCGACACGTGGACAACAGTCCGTCGATCACGCCCTGGGCGTCCTGCAAGGTAAACCGATCCAGCTCCCGGATCAGCGCGCAGTCAATGGCAAAGTAGCGATTGTCGAAGCCAATGGCGGCAATACATCCCCGGCCATAGCCCTCCGGCGTGATCTCGCCGGCGGAGGTACACCCACACACACGCACGTTCTGAAAGGCATGCTTGAAGGCGCTGCCAAGACGGCTAAGATCGTATTCCGCGGAACAGAAAAACAGCACACAACCCAGGTGTTCGTGGTTGAGCTGACTGGCAAGATTGGTGGCGGCCAGTATCGGATCGCGAACACTGGAGCTCGCCACCCGGACCGCGGGCAGGGTCGTCGCTGGCTTCATAAACGCGGATCCCGGAAACGGATGACTTTCCACCGATTCTACGGCATCCGCAAACGCAGCCAATGCGACTTCAGTGCTTTTAATGGGTGCGCCAAAATATTCGTAAGCCATTGATTAAAATGCCTCCTGAATCAATGCCTGGTGGCGCTGCCGGTTTCCGCAGGGGCAAACCGGCACTTTAGTCTTAGCAACCCACCGCCGGAAAGGCGCTCCTGCCACCCCGGCGGCTGGCGACGCCTTAAAACATGACGATGGCGCCGAGGGCGATGGTGTCGACCTCAGTGGTTGTTACACCCGTGGTGCGGTTGTTGTCTTCATACATGTTGTACTCGGCAACCAGCTTGAAGTTACTGTTGACGTCATGAAAGAAGCCAAGGGTCGTGCTTTCCGTTTCCAGGTTCAGGATTTCCGCATCTGTCTCGCCATACGACAGGACAACACGGTTGGCTCCGAATGCGTAGGAGCCCTGAACCAGGAAGCCATCCGCATTGTCTTCGGTCACCGCGCCATTACCGATCAGGACAGGGTTGTCACCTTTGGAAGTGAAGCCGGAGGCTGCCAGGGTGAGCCCCGCAACCGATGCCTTCAAGCCGTAGCCAAGGCCGGTGCTGTCAACGGTGGTAGCGCCGTTTTCAGCCGACTGGTAACGGCCGTTCACCCAGCCGGTGAGGGCTATGTCCTTGAGGTTGGCGTTGTAGGTGATTTCGGACTCAAAACGGGGCGCTGAGTTCTCGTCGTTAGCACCGGTAACCGTATCGGCCGGATCCAGGACACCGGCTGCCACCTTGAAGCCACTCATATCCGGCGAGCGATAGGTAATCTGGGCGGAGGGTGTCGGATACGGATAGCCGGCGCGAATGTTGCCGAAGGAAACACCGCCCTCCAGGCCCGGTGACCCGACCCCCATCAGGATCTCGTCCAGGAAGATATTTGAACGAGCGTACAGGCCAAAGTCCTTGCCGATCAGTACCTGGCCGAAATCACCGTCTACGGTAGCGTAGAACTGCCGCACATCAATCTGCGTATCCGTCGCCGTGCCAGCATCTGCGCCCAGGCTGTCATTGATGGTGGTCCAGAACGAAGACCGCCCGCCAAGGGTCAGGTCACCCATGTCCTTGCTGAAGTTGAAGCCGATGGTGTTGGGCAGAAAGCCCATCTTGACGCGTGAATCGCGGACATCGTTCAGTTTGTCGTCACGGTTTACGTAGAAGGCATTGAAGTAACCGTCAACGGAAAAGCTGTTGCCGTCCTGGTTGTACAGCTCAATGGCGGCATTGACGCCGGCGCTGGCCCCCATGGCCGCTGCCATGGCAATGGCTAACCCTGACTTTCTGAAGTTGTTGTTTTTCATAGTTCCCCCGGTTGTTTTGGAAATCTGGGATCGGAGCTCTGGTTTACCCGGACACTCCAGGCACGGTCTGTCGCCTGAATTCCATGGTCGGTTATGCGGGAGGGGAGGGAAATGCGCCCAGAGAGCAGGTTTTCTGCTCATTTGGGAGGCACTTGAAATGAAACTTTGGGATTAGTACTTGTCGGAAAAACCGTCAGGAAAGCCGCCGGAGAGGCCACCGGGAAACTGTGCCAGCTCCCGCAGGCAATCGTTGAGGAAATCCTCTGGATCCGCCATCACTGCCTCGTCGGCGACCACGCCGAACTGCACCTGTCCAGCGTAGCTGACAATGCTGATGCCCAGGCCGATGTTTCCGGCCTGGGGTACCCAGAACATCTGCTCATTAATCCGGCAACCGGCAATGTAACGGGCCTCTGCGGTACCGGGCACGTTGGAAACCACCGCACTGGCCTTGCGGTAGAACACGTCAGCAACCGGCTGCCGCCAGGGCTCAGGAATCACCGTGGCACTGGCCGCCAGCCCCCAGGCAATGCCGGGTTGCCAGCTCTTTTTGAGCCTGCGGGTTTCATGTTTGATGCGATAGAGGCGCTCCAGCGGGCTTTCGCCATCCACCGGCAGAGGCACAAACACGGTGCCGAAATAGTTTCCCAGGGCGCCGGGCGCCGGCTGCAATTCTTCCGGCAGCCGGCTGCGGATATCAACAGGGACCGCGGCGTGGAGAATCGCCTCGTCCAGATCTTCGCCTTCAATACCCAGGCGGGTCCGGACTGCCGCTGCCACACAGCTGAGCAACACGTCATTAATGGTGACATTGGTGGCCCTGGCAATAGCACGAAAACGATCCAGCGGCACCGGATCGGACCAGCGGCAGTGCCGGCGCCCCAACAGCGGCCGCCTGAGATCCGTCACCGTATCTTCCGGCTCCACCAGGAATTCCGAGAACTCGTGCGCCAGCCTCAGACTCTTCCGGGCCACCCGCTCCAGCAGTCGGCCTGTGCCCTGCCATTGATTCCCACTGGCATCATCCGGCCCGGGGCCGCCACCGGACCCCTCCGAAGACCGCTCTGTTGCCACCAACGGTTCCAGCCAGGCCTTCGCCGCCGAGGTCCAGCGTGCCAATTCGGCGGTTTCCGCCGCGCCGTAAATAGCCGGATGCTGCTGGGGCGATGGCGGACACAGGCGATCAAAGATTCCCAACAGCGACAGGCCATCGGCATAGCAATGGTGAATGCGCAGCAACAGCACGGCGCCGCCCTCGGCATTCGGGGCCAGCCAGAATTTCCAGAGCGGGCGGTACATGGGCAGCGGCTGGTTCAGCCGGGCCGATACCCATTCCTGGAGCGTCTCCGGCGCAAAGCGGTCCACCACCACGTCGAGATGATGCCGGGTATCGAACATCGGATCCGGCTCCCACCACCAGGCCGGCGGGCGCTTGACCGGCAGGTACCGGAAACGCTCCCAGGCCATCCAGTAAACCCTGAGAAATTCCCGGAAGCGTGGCGCCGTGAGGCCATCCACCCGCAGCATCACGGTGATGGTCATGGGGTTTTCCGGGCGCTCCAGGGCCAGCCAGGCCGAATCCGCAGGTAGCAGAAGGTGCGTTTGCTCGTGACTCAAACCCGAACGTCCCCGGAAGAATGGTGATGGCAAGTAAAAACCGAACCCCGCATTGTGCCAGACAAGCCCCGCAGGCTCCATAGGTGGCACAGGTTCTCACTGTTACAAAAAATTACACGCGAGTAACTGTTCCGCCCTATACTGGTTATAAGCCTTAATGCAATGGTTATTAAACACCCGAACCAGTCATCGGTTGGCTGTGGGAGACCGTAAAACCGGTAACCAGCGCCAATAACTCGTTGGCCCGGTCGGGGTATAGCGGGTACCGGCACAAGAGTCAGGCACAGCAAGCGTCAGACACAAGAGTTACCAGCACACTCAAATTCCAATAACAGGCCATTGCCGTGCTGGGGGAGAGCAGTCATGAAAGCGAGCCATGTTCGCAAGCTGATAAAACCGATAGAAAGCGCCTACTCGGAAATGTTTTCGGGGCAGGTCTACCGCGTTGGCAAGGGCGCTGTTTCCGTACGCAACCACAGCGGCGAGGCGGAACAGACCGTCGTCGGCGTACACGGTTTTCTGGAAAATCACTGTTACTTCACCCAGGCTTACGAAGCGCCCACCACCGAACTCATCCTGCTTACCTGCAGCAACTACCATATCCCGGTCAACGGCATTACCCCGGAAGCCCCGGACTGGGAGGTGCCCATCAGGCATCTGGAAGGCACCATCGAGTACGATGCCTGCATTCTGAACCAGGCCCTGTCTAACCTGCCCAGCACCCGGAATGTTCGGGTGCACGGCCATTCACGGGGCGGGGCGGTGATTCTGGAGGCCATCCGGCAATGGCCGGAGCTTTTTGAAGATATGGAAGTGGTACTGGAAGCGCCGGTATTGCCCCAGGGCAGACTTCATGCGCTGGTCACCACCCTTCTGGAACCCGTCAGCCACGGCATGTGGCCCTGGCTGATCCGCCTGATCAACAGCGCGCCCTCTTCGGCCTACGGACAGACCTTCTTCGGCAAGATGAATCCGCGGAAGAAGCTGCTGCTGGGTAAACTGTTCTCCGCCACCAAAGACCATCTGACCATCGTTCGCAACATCGAGAACATCATGGACTGGATGGCGCGCACCGACACCAGCATCTATAACCACGTCCGCCACGGCACCTTCCTGATTCCAGCGGTGGACCGCATTCTTGATCGCTCCTCCATGCTGGCCAGTGCCCGCCAGAGCCCGACCACCATGAGAATCGTGGAAACCGAAGCTCCGAGCCATTTTATTACACTCGACAGCAAGGAATGGGTACCTGGCTTTGAAACCCTGCCAGCGGCCGCCCAGGGGTAGCGCCCTGCCCGACGTTACTGCAAGACCTGAGCAGCTCCGCTAAACTACGCCACATCCCCCTTTATCATCAGGTTCAGTGGAGTCAGCCCCCATGTATCGTGAGCGCCTTGTCGCGACCGAAGTCCGCTCTGAAAGCGCTCGCCGGCTGCGGCTGCGGCTGCTGGACTATCACGATTTCCGCCAGTCCAAAGCGGCACATCCGTTGCTCGAAAGTAGCTCCCGGGTGGCCGGCTGGCAGGCAGAGCGCCTGAAAGCGACCCACCTCGACCTCTACCAGCACCCCGGTTACTATCACGGCCTGGAGTTTCTGCTGACCGATCTTTATGCGCCGGCCTGGGTAACCCGACGGGATGACAATATCGACCGGGTATTTCCCAGGATGGTGAAGTGGTTGCCGGATAACCTGCTGGACACCTTTGCCGGCCTGGTCGAGCTGAACCTGATCACCCAGCAACTGGACCTGGAGCTGGCAGAGCTTTGCCACCAACAAGGAACACCGGCCGACTCGCTGACCATCGAGCGCTACTGCATCGCCTACCGGGCCAGCGAACGGCTGGATCAAAGAAAAAAGCAGATTACCCTGGTGGCGGACGTCGGCCAGCAACTTGACCATTACGTCCGCAACCGCACCTTGGGCTGGTTGCTGTCCATGAGCCGCGCCCCGGCGGAAATGGCCGATCTCACCGATCTGCACAGCTTTCTGCACCGGGGCTACTCGGCGTTCCGGAAAATGACTGATGTGAAGTTACTGATCAACCGGCTGGTTACCCGGGAGCAGCAGGTAATGCGTAACATCTTAGCTGGTCACCCGGAGCCTTTCAGCCTGCCGGGCGACCTGTAACAGCCTCGGCAAGCCTTCTCCTCAGGCCTTGATGATCTGGTCAAGCTGGGAATGAATTTCCCGCTCGATCCGCGACTTGAAGGGCCGCAGCATCATGCCCAGCTCCAGGTGGATATGCAGATCCGTCGGGGTAATGTTCAGGTGCCCCTTGACGCCACTGCGCCTGAATTTCAGATGGTCGCCCTCCCACTGATAATGCACGTCGAACTGGCTGGACAGATCCTGTGCCAGGGCTTCGGCAGCCTGCCGTGCGTGTTCTTTATCCAGGTCGTGCGGGCGGTGTACGTCAATAACAGACATGAATCAGTTTTCTCTTAACTTTGGGCGGATTTACAGTTTAGGGTGCGATTAAACTCACCGCCACCCTTGTAGCAACCCCGTCAACGGTTAGAATACGGGTTCAAATTCTGACAGGACACCCCCATGAGCGAGCAGCAAACGCCAGCCAGCCGGGCTGGACACAGCAACGGCCAGGACGAGGTCACCCACTTCGGCTTCCGCAATGTGCCCAAGAGCCAGAAGGCGAGCCAGGTGGCCGAGGTGTTCCACAGCGTGGCCGGCAAGTACGACCTCATGAACGACCTGATGTCCATGGGGATCCACCGGCTCTGGAAACGCTTCACCATCGAGCTTTCCGGCGTGCGGCCGGGCCACCAGGTACTGGACATCGCTGGCGGCACCGGCGATCTGACCATGAAATTCTCGGACCTGGTGGGCCCCTCCGGGAAGGTTGTGCTGGCCGACATCAACGCCTCCATGCTGCAGGTCGGGCGCAGCCGGCTGACGGACCGGGGATACGCCGGCAACATCGAGTATGTCCAGGCCGATGCCGAGCACCTGCCGTTCCCGGACAACCACTTCAACGCGGTGTCCATCGCGTTCGGGCTGCGTAACGTTACCGACAAGGACCAGGCTCTGCGGGACATGACCCGGGTTCTCAGGCCGGGCGGCAAGCTGATGATCCTGGAGTTTTCCAAGCCCACCAATCCGCTACTGAGCAAGGCTTACGATACCTACTCGTTCTCCGCACTGCCGCTGATGGGCCAGCTTATCGCCGGTGACAGCGAAAGCTACAAGTACCTGGCCGAGTCCATCCGCATGCATCCGGACCAGGAAACGCTGAAGGGCATGATGGAAGACGCCGGCCTGGTGAACTGCAAGTACTACAACATGACCGGCGGCATTGTCGCCCTGCACGTGGGAATCAAGCCCTGATGTTTCCTGGCCCCACCCTGCTCTCTGCCATCACAGCCATCCTGGAACTCGCCCTGAACCGGGCACTGGAACTGGATCCGGCGGGGCATCGTGCACTGATGGAGGCACTGGCGGGCCCGGTGCAGTTCAACATCACCGATCCGGTATCCCTGAGCTACACCCTGGACCGGGCCGGAGACAGGGTCCGGGTTGGCAGCCAGCCGGCGGAACGACCGGCCCTGGAGATCACCGGCAAACCCATCGCCTTTGCGGCACTGGCCACCGGTGATGATCGCGTCTTCGCCGATGGCCGCCTTGAAGTGACCGGCGACACCGCGCTGGCCCACCAGCTTCAGCATGCCCTGAACCAGCTTGAACCGGACTGGGAAGCCGCCATGGCGAGACATGTCGGCGATGTGCCCGCACACTTTCTCGGCAAGCGCATTCGCGGCGCGATCCGCTGGAGCCGGCAGGCGTTTCATTCCCTCAATGCCAACATCGAAGAGTATGTGCATGAGGAGAGCCGCACCCTGCCAGGGCGAAGGGAACTGGAAGCGGCGTTCGAGGATATCGACGAACTGAACCTGCGCACCGAGCGGCTGGAGGCCCGGCTCAACCTTATGGAAAATCGCGGCACCACTGACGAACCGGAGAGCCTGTGACCCGCCTGCAACGCCTGTTCCGAATTGCCTGGGTATTCTGTCGTTACCGGCTGGACACGTTCCTGCCCCTTTCCGAGCTGCCGGCACCGCTGAAGGTGTTCTTCCTGCTGGCGCCCTGGCACCTGTTCCCCCAACCCAGGCTGAGCCGCGGAGACCGCTTGCGCCTGGCACTGGAGGAACTGGGGCCGGTATTCGTCAAGTTTGGCCAGATACTCTCCACACGGCGAGACCTGCTACCGGATGACATGGCCGAATCCCTGAAAACCCTACAGGACCGCGTGCCGCCGTTTCCCAGCGACCAAGCCCGGGGCATTATCGAAACCTCCCTGGGCGCCCCGGTAGCGGACCTGTTTGCCCAATTCAGCCCGGACCCGATGGCCTCGGCGTCCGTGGCCCAGGTACATGCCGCGACATTGCGTAACGGCCAGAAGGTCGTGGTCAAGGTATTGCGCCCCGGCATCGAAAAAGTCATTCGCCAGGATCTGGCCCTGATGTACCTGATGGCCGGGCTACTGGAAAAATACTGGTCCGAAGGCAAACGCCTGCATCCGGTGGAGGTAGTGGAAGATTACGACTCCACCATCCACGATGAGCTGGACCTGCAGCGGGAAGCCGCCAATGCCAGCCAACTGCGCCGGAATTTCGAGAATTCCTCACTGATTTATATTCCATTCATTGACTGGGACTACACCCGCAAAACCGTGCTGGTGATGGAACGCGTTCACGGCATTCCCATCGCCGATACCGCCGCCCTCAAGGCGGCCGGTGCGGATATGAAAGTTCTCGCGGAAAAAGGCGTGGAGATCTTCTTTACCCAGGTGTTCCGGGACAGCTTCTTCCACGCCGACATGCACCCCGGCAATATTTTCGTGGATGTCTCCAATCCGGCCGATCCCCGTTACATCGCCATCGATTTTGGCATTGTCGGTACCCTGGCACCGGATGACCAGAGCTACCTGGCCCGCAACCTGCTGGCCTTTTTCCGCCGCGATTACCGCCAGGTGGCGCAGTTGCACATTCAGTCCGGCTGGGTACCACCGGACACCCGGGTTAACGAGTTTGAGGCTGCCATCCGCACCGTTTGCGAGCCCATCTTCGAAAAGCCCCTGAAAGACATTTCGTTCGGTCACTTCCTGCTGCGCCTGTTCCAGACCGCAAGGCGGTTCAACATGGAAGTTCAACCGCAACTGGTGCTGTTGCAGAAAACCCTGCTGAACGTCGAGGGCCTGGGCCGCCAGCTCTATCCGGAGCTGGACCTCTGGAGCACGGCCCAGCCGTTCCTGGAAACCTGGATGCGCAAGCGCACTGGACCATCCGCACTGATCAGGTCATTGCAATCGCACTTGCCGTCCTGGCTCGAGCAGTCGCCGGAGATGCCTCAACTGGTGCACGACGCGCTGCTGCAACTGCGACATGCCGGCCCCACAGAGCAGCAGAATCGGGCTACACTGGAACTGCTCCGGGAACAGCAGCTCCGTACCGAGCGGCGCTGGCGCAGAACCGCTGTAGCCGCACTACTGGTTGCCGGAGCACTGGCCGGCACCCAACCCGAGTCGCGGCTGTGGGTTGAAGCGCTGCCCGCCTGGGGATGGGCACTGTTCGCCATTGCCGGCGGGCTGGTGCTCCGGGGCGGCCGATAACCGATAGAGATTTCAGGATTCACAAATATGCAAGATCGCTCCAATAACGTCGAGACTCCTGACTGGCTGGATACTGTCCGCTGGACACCGGAAGGCCTGGTGCCAGCCATTGCCCAG
Organism: Marinobacter sp. SS8-8; assembly: GCF_030540945.1. NCBI lineage: Bacteria > Pseudomonadati > Pseudomonadota > Gammaproteobacteria > Pseudomonadales > Marinobacteraceae > Marinobacter > Marinobacter sp. SS8-8. The sequence continues at coordinate 102,807 of NZ_JASSVN010000003.1, forward strand.
GACGCCGAAACCGGCGATATCCTGATGATGGCCTGGATGAACCGTGAATCCCTGAGGCTGACCGCCGAAGAGGGCCATGCAGTGTACTGGTCCCGCTCCCGGGGCCAACTCTGGCGCAAGGGCGAAACGTCCGGCCATGAACAGCTGATCCGGGATATCCGACTGGACTGCGACGAGGATGTCATTCTGCTGAAGGTGGAACAAAAAGGTGGCATCGCCTGCCATACCGGCAGACGCAGCTGCTTTTACCGGTCCCTGAAAGACGGCCAATGGGTCAGCGCTGACCCGGTGATCAAAGACCCGGACGCCATTTACGGCAGCAACTGAGGAGCACGGACAGTGAGCGACATACTGGAAAACCTGGCCAGGGTTCTGGAAGCCCGGAAGGAAGCGGACCCGGAAACGTCCTACGTGGCCAGTCTCCATGCCAAGGGTCTGAACAAGATCCTGGAAAAGGTAGGAGAGGAATGCACGGAGACCCTGTTGGCGGCTAAGGACGCAGAACATTCCGGTGAAACCCGGGATGTGGTCTATGAAACCGCAGACCTGTGGTTCCATAGCCTGGTGATGCTGTCCAGCTTCGGGCTCAGCCCAAAGGATGTCCTGGACGAACTGGCCAGCCGGTTCGACCTGTCAGGGCTCGACGAAAAAGCGTCACGGGACAGGTGACCGGCAATACCCCCAACGGGGGTTTCCGGGAACCGGTTCTGGTAACGTACAATAGCATGGAACGGAAACATTAAAACGAGGACCCCGTAATGGGTATCAGCATCTGGCAATTACTTATCGTACTCGGCATTGTCATTCTGTTATTCGGAACCAAGAAACTGCGCAACATCGGCAGCGACCTGGGTGGCGCCATTCGCGGCTTCAAGAAGTCCATGAGCGACGAGGACTCCAAGACCGAGAATCCGGACTCCCTGGAAGGCAAGACCGAAGAGCAGCCGCAACCGGCGGCTGAAGACAAGCCCCGGGACAAATCCCACAGCTGAGACCTGGCTGAATGTTCGATATCGGCTTTCTTGAGCTAGTGGTCAGTGGCATCATTGCGCTGTTGGTGCTTGGCCCCGAACGGCTGCCCTCGGCTGCCCGCGCCGCCGGGCGCTGGGTAGGCGCTGCCCGGCGCATGGTCAGCCAGTTCACCTCGGAACTGGACCGGCAGCTAAAAGCCGACGAACTCCGTGAAGAACTTCGCAAGGCCGGGGATGTTGGCCTGGACGACGTGCAGAAAACCGTGCGCAACGCCCTGGACGAAGCCAAAAAATACGAGCACATGATCCTGCCTGAGAGCGAGACCAAAAAGCCAGCGCCAGCCCCCGAGACCCCCCGGGTAGCCGGTGACACCAGGGACAGCAACGCCACCGATCAGCCAGACACCCCGCAAAGCCCGCCGGATAACCGTTCATGAATGCAAAGCCAGACGGCAGTCAGATGCCTCCGGAACACCAGGAAATGCCCCTGGTTGAGCACTTGCTGGAACTTCGCAACCGCCTGCTGAAAATGGTTCTGGCGGTGATCATCTGCTTTGCAGCGATTTACCCGTTCGCCAATGAACTGTACCTGTGGCTATCCGAGCCCATTCGTTCGTTGCTGCCGGTCGGCCAGACCATGATCGCAACTGACGTCACCTCGCCCTTCTTCGCCCCCCTGAAGCTGGCGCTGGTGCTGTCGGTGTTTGCCGCCATTCCCATTATTCTTTACCAGCTCTGGAGCTTTGTGGCTCCCGGGCTTTATGCCCATGAGAAACGTCTGGCCTTCCCGCTGCTGTTTACCTCGGTGCTGCTGTTTTACCTGGGTGCCGCTTTCGCCTATTACGTGGTGTTCCCCCTGGTGTTCAGTTTCTTCACCGCCATCGGCCCGGAAGGCATTGTTGAACTGCCCGACATCAGCAGCTACCTGAATTTCGTGCTGAAAATGTTCTTCGCCTTCGGTGTGGCCTTCGAGATTCCCATCGCCACCGTCCTGCTGATTCTGACCGGCGCCACCACAGCGGATGACCTGGCCGCGAAGCGACCCTATGTTGTTGTTGGCTGCTTCATCATCGGCATGCTGCTGACCCCGCCGGATATCATCTCCCAGACCCTTTTGGCCGTGCCTATGTGGATCCTGTTCGAGATTGGCATCCTGTTTGGCCGTCTGGCGAGACGCGAAGTGGCGGAACCAGAAGCCGACGAGCCTGCCGGCGAATGAACCTGGCGTTACTGTTCGACGACGACTTCGTCGGCCCTGACCGGGTGATCCTGCGCGGACGCCGCCTCGCCCATCTGAAGTCCGTTATCAAGGTGGCTGCCGGTGACTCGGTGCCCGTTGGCCGGGCCGGTGGCAACATGGGGATCGGCGAGGTTCTGAGACTCACGGATACCGAAGCCGAACTCCGGGTGACACTGGATCACACGCCGCCGCCCCCCCTTCCTCTCACGCTGATCCTGGCCATGCCCCGGCCAAAGATGTTCCGGCGGATACTGCAAACCTGCGCTACCCTGGGCGTAAAGGACATCTGGCTGATCAACAGCTACAAGGTGGAAAAAAGCTTCTGGCAAACCCCCTGGCTGTCTGAAGAGCAGGTGAGGGGAAACCTCACCCTGGGGCTGGAACAGGCAAAAGACACCCGAATGCCCCGGGTGCAGATCCGCAAGCTGTTCAAGCCCTTCGTGGAGGATGAATTGCCGGCGCTGCTGAAAGGCCGGCAGGCCCTGGTGGCTCACCCCGGAACCAGCACACCCTGCCCGGTTCACCTGAACCAGGCAACTGCCCTGTGCGTTGGCCCGGAAGGTGGCTTTACCGCTTATGAAGTGGGCAAACTGGAAGAGGCCGGCTGCCAGGGTATCCATCTTGGCCCCCGGATTCTGCGCGTGGAAACCGCTGTAACGGTTCTGGTCAGCAGGCTGTTTGACGCCTGCCTGTAGGGCCGGTCAGGCTGGCCGTGCCTGCCACCATCGGACCAGGGGTGTAATCACCGCCACCAGAACCGCCCCGGCCAGAACACCGAAAAGACCGTTCGCAACGGTGGGAATCAGTGCCCCGGCCATGCCGCCAAAGCCCTCGGCAAAATGATGAATGGCATCGTAAACCGGCGTAAAACCATGGATGAGAATACCACCGCCCACCAGGAACATGGCCAGAGTGCCGAGCACCGACAGTGTTTTCATCAGATACGGCGCCAGCCACAGTATCCCCTCACCCAGCCACTGTAAGATCGGGTTGTCTTTCTGGCTGAGGTACAGCCCTCCGTCGTCCAGCTTGACGATACCCGCCACCAGGCCATAAACGGCGACTGTGATTATGATGGCAACCACCGCCAGCACCATGAACTGCATGCCAATGGTCTGGGTGGATACGGTGCCCAAAGTGATGGCAATAATCTCGGCGGAGAGAATAAAATCGGTCCGGATGGCGCCCTTGATTTTGTCCTTCTCCACCGCGCGAAGGTCCACGCCAGGGTTCTTCAGGGCCTCGTGCAGTTCCGTCTTGCGCTTCTGATCCTCGTCCCGGTGCAGGAACTTGTGCACCAGCTTTTCAAAGCCCTCGAAACACAGGAACGCACCCCCAAGCATCAGCAGCGGCGTGACCAGCCAGGGCATGAAGAAGCTGATTGCCAGGGCCGCAGGCACCAGTACCGCCTTGTTGATCATGGAGCCCCGGGCCACGGCCCACACCACCGGCAGTTCCCGGGCCGGTTTTACCCCGGTCACCTGCTGGGCATTCAGCGCCAGGTCGTCACCCAGAACACCCGCCGTTTTTTTCGTTGCGGCTTTGGTCATCAGGGCAACATCGTCCAGCACCGTGGCGATGTCATCAATCAGTATGAGTAAACTGCTTCCTGCCATTGAGCATTCCTTTGTTGATGCGTATCAGGTAGTTAGCCCCATGGCCTCGGCGGCGATCCGGTTCTTGACCGGCCCCAGCTGATTGAGCCAGCGCATGCCGGTGTTCCGTAGCCAGCGCACCGGCAGTTCGTCGCGGCCAAACAGCTGCCTGAATGCTTCCATCGTGGCCATCATGGTGAGATTTTCACCTTTCCGGCGACGCTGATAGCGCTCCAGGACCAGGGCGTTGGCCGGGTCCAGGCCGGACTGCCGGGCCCGCGAGAGTTCATCCAGCAGGGCGCGGACATCACCATAACCGAGATTGGCGCCCTGCCCGGCCAGCGGGTGGATGGTATGGGCGGCGTCCCCCACCAGGACGAAACCGGGGGCAATGTAGTTCTTGGCGTGGCGTTGGCGAAGCGGGAAGGCAAACCGGCTGGAAACCGCTTCAACTACCCCCAGCTCACGCTCAATGGCCCGCTCAAGCTCGGCAGCGAATTCGCTGTCGCCTAGCGCCATCAGCCGACGGGCCTCCTCGGTGTCCTGGGACCAGACAATGGAACAGAAATGCTCATCTCCGGATTCGGTCAGCAGGGGCAGGAACGCCAGTGGCCCGGTCAGTGAAAACCGCTGCCAGGCGGTAAACCGGTGGCTCTGGCTGGTACGCACCGTGCACACGATAGCCTGCTGGTCGTAGTCCCATTCCCGGGTTGGCAGGCCCACCCACTGACGCAAGCGGGAGTTAGCGCCGTCGCAGCCCACCACCAGATGGGCAGCCAGCGTGCGGCCATCCTCAAGTTCCACACGACAACCGCCGGAAACCCGCTGGCAGCCGGTCATGGTCGCACCGTCGATCAGCTCAGCAGGGCTTTCGACCAGGGCTGAAAACAGGGCCCGCACGATGCTTCGGTTCTCGATGATGGTACCAAGGGCCCGAGCCTGGAGTTCGGCCGCATCGAATTCTATGCGGCCAGTACCGTCGCCATCCCAGACGGTCATGGTCTGATACGGGCAATGGCGGCCAGCAGTGATTGCGGACCACACTCCGAGTTGCTCCAGCAACTTCTGGCTGGCAACCGAAATGGCACTGACCCGGGGTTCAAAATCCGCCACGGTTTTCGCCGGATCCGGCGCCTGAACCAGTGCCTTGTGCCCAGCCCCCTCAACCAGGCCCACATGCCAGCCCTGGCGGGACAGGCCAAGGGCGAGGGCCGAGCCAATCATGCCGCCACCGACCACCAGGATATCGAAGGTTTTTGTCTCACTCATGGCGTGTCACTTCCCGGTTTACATTACCTGGCCGGTCGATCACGGCTCGCCGGCCGCCGAGGCCCATGGCCTTGCGGGCAAACCAGCGCTTTGCACCGGGCAGAAGATCAAGCCCCACCAGCCCCGCATCCCGGGCGGCGGTGATCGGCGGCATCGACTGCCCGAACACCCGCACCAGTGAATCCGAGAACCGGACCGTCTGCTGCCAGTCCTGCCGATGCAGCGACTGATACCGCCTGAGCACATCCAGGTCGCCAATAGATTTGCCCTGCTCTGCCGCCAGCCGGAACTGTTCCACCAGTGTCATCAGGCCCCGCAAGGCCAGGTTGAAGCCCTGCCCCGCCACCGGGTGAAGCGCATGGGCCGCGTTGCCCACCAGAGCGACCCCGGGGCGGATGGGCTCGTCTACCGTGGTCAGCGCCAGTGGATAGTGATGGCAGGTGCCGATGTGGGTAAATCGCCCCAGGCGCCAGCCGAACCGTTCCTGGAGCCGACGGCATTTGTCCTCACCCGGAAACTCCAGAACCTCCGCCAGCGCCTCGTCGGTCAGCGTCCATACCAGCGCAGATTGATGGCCGGCACGGGATGGGGAGCCGTGGGGCAACAACGCCATGGGGCCGGCATCGGTGAATCGCTCAAAGGCAGAAAAGCCATGACTGTCACCGGTGGAGACGTTGGCGATCAGGGCATTCTGGCCATAGCTATGTCGAGTGACCCTGAAACCAAGTTTCTCCCGCAACCCGGAGCGGCCACCATCCGCGACCACCAGGCACCGGGCAGTCAGCTCACAGGCGCCCTTGTCACCGGAGGTCAGCTGCACCCGGACGCCCCCAGGCATCGGCGTCATATCCGTCACGTCCGCTGGCGCCCGCCACTGAACCCCGGTTTCCAGCAACTCACGCATCAGGCACAGGCCCATCCAGCGATTGTCTACCACGTAACCCAGTGCGTCCTGACCGTGCTCGGCGGCATGCAACCGGGTGGCGCCGAAATGCCCCCGGTCGGAAACATAGATATGCCGGATCGGCGTGGCCTGCCCGGCGAGCCGATGCCAGAGCCCGAGCTCTTCGAAGATCAGCCGTGAACCCCACCCCAGCGCCGTGGAACGAGCATCGTAGCTGGGCTGATAACTTTCCGGCAGGGCCCCGGGCGAGAGCGGGAATGCCTCGACCACCGTCACACGGAGTGACGGCACCGCCCGGGCCAGCGCCAGCGCCAGCGTTGCCCCGGCGAGGCCGCCGCCGGCAATGATCAGATCGGTATCGGGCTTGGTCACAAGGTTGTCAGTCCGCCATCAGGGCTTCAATGTCGGCGATGGTTTTGGGAGCCGCATCGGTCAGGACGCGGCAACCGCCTTTGGTTACCACCACGTCGTCTTCAATACGGATTCCAATGCCTCGCCACTTCTCATCCACATTGGTATTGTCCGGGGCAATGTAGAGCCCGGGCTCAACCGTCAGCACCATCCCGGGCTCCAACTGGCGCCAGGCATCGCCCACCTTGTAATCCCCCACATCATGCACATCCATTCCCAGCCAATGGCCGGTGCGGTGCATGAAGAAGGGTTTGTAGGCCTCGTTGGCGATGGCGTCTTCCAGCGTACCGGACAACAGCCCCAGATCTATCAGCCCCTGGGTCAGCACCTCCAGCGCCGCCTCATGGGGCCGGTTCCAGTGGTTTTCCGGAGACACAGCCGCAATGGCCTGGTACTGGGCCGCCAGGACCACCTCATACAGGGCTCGCTGCTCATTGCTGAATTTTCCGCTGACCGGGAAAGTCCGGGTAATGTCCGAGGCGTAGCACTGGTACTCGCAGCCGGCATCGATCAACACCAGGTCGCCTTCTTTCAGCGGCGCGCTGTTCTCGATGTAGTGGAGGATGCAGCCGTTGGCTCCGCCGCCGACAATCGAAGGGTAAGCCGTTGATCGGGCGCCGTGTTCCATAAAAGTGTGGATCAGTTCGGCTTCCAGATTGTATTCGAAGCCGCCTTTTCGGGCCCGTTTCATGGCCCGGCAATGGGCCTCGGCGCTGATCTCGCCCGCCCTGGCCATGACCCTGATCTCATTGGCACTCTTATAGAGCCGCAGATCGTGGAGCAGGTGTTCCAGAGCCACGAACTCGCCGGGCGGGTGGGCACCACTGCGGACCTTGCTGCGAATCGTCCTCACCCAGTCCATCACCCGGGCGTCGAAATGGTCGTCCTTGCCCAGCGGGTAGTAAACCCGGCTGCGGCCTTCGATCATGCCCGGCAGGATGTCATCAATGTCTGAAATCGGAAAGGCGTCGTCCAGGCCATAGTGCTCAATAGCCCCCTCCGGGCCCGCCAGAAAACCGTCCCAAAGCTCTTTTTCCGGATGCCGCTCCTTGCAGAACAGGACCGACTCACCGTGTTCCCGCCCCGGGATCAGAACCAGCACCGCCTCTGGCTCACCAAAACCGGACAGGTAATGAAAATCGCTGTCCTGGCGAAACGGATGCAGCACGTCCCGGTTGCGAACACGCTCCGGCGCCGCCGGAACAATGGCAATGCTGTCCGGCGCCATGCGCTCCATCAGCCTGCGACGGCGCCCGGCAAACTCCTTCAGAGGTATCATGGGGGTCATACACTCTCCTGTCGTCGTTTTAGCCTGCTCAGTGCAGGGTCGGCGATTCAGACGCCGGCTTCTCCGGGGCATTGAACTCGGTAAACACCGCCAGCGCCCCCAGCCGGACGTATTCGGTGATCTCCAGCAACTGCTGCTCGCTTTCGTCGCCCGCTTCTTCCTCGTCGGAAAGCTGGCTGATCGCCACCATATCCTCAATCAGCTCGCGAATCTCATCCGGAGCCTGCCCCAAAGCCTCCCCGGCAGCGAGTGCCATTCCTTCCAGAAACCCCCGCACCCAGGCGACCAGCGCCTCAAGTCGCTGTTCAATGGCGTAATCATCGTCAGGCAATAAAGGATGGAAACTCATGTCGGCCGATTTCAAGAGCCCCAGAGCCTGATCGTAGGCCTTATTCATGAACGGAGCGAGGTCGCCGGACTCCTCGGCAGCACTCTGGGGCAATCCCATGTGCTCGCACACCATCGCCAGCCAGTCCAGTTCTTCTATACGTGACCCGGCAGCCAGTCGACCGCACAGGGCGCCATGCAATTCGGAGGGATGGCTGAACGCCTTGTGGGCGGTAAAGACATTGGCCCAGCGCTCAAATTCAGCGGCGCGGGCGGCGCCGGAAATGTCGGTTTCTGCCATGGAACAGGCGAATCCTGTGTTGATGAATTAGGGGTCTATCCTAGCATTCAGGCGATGCCAAGGCACTTCCTGTTGATTGTCATCCGGGGAGCGAACAACGTGTTATGGAATTCAGGCACACAGCCCGCACAGACGACCAAAAGCCCGAGCCAGCGATACCGTTACAGGACCCGGTGATACCCCCTGGGGAACACGCCTGAACCCGGCTGCAGACGCTTCAATTCGCAGAAGCAGCCGATCAGTGATTTGCATCACGCAGGCGCTGCAATGACAACCCTGTAAATTGACCGACTTAGCGTCCACACTTATAGTTAGTGGCAATTACCTTAAACCACTGCTGGGCGAGCCATGGAACAGTCCGAAGTAAGGGCATTAGCGGACAAGCTGGACAGGCTGATTGAGCGCTGCCAGAAACTGGAGCGGGACAACGTCACTTTGCGGGAACTGCAGGATGACTGGAACCGGGAACGGGCCCAACTGATGCAGAAGAACGATCACGCGAAGCACAAGATCGAAGCCATGATCGGCCGCCTTAGGGCCCTGGAGCATCACTGATGGCACAGCAATCCACCACGGTTGAGGTGAAGATCCTCGACAAAGAATACTTGGTCGCCTGTCCTGAGGAAGAACAGGACGCACTGATCAGGGCCGCCAGGCACCTGGATAGCAATATGCGGAAAATCCGCGCAGGCGGCAAAGTATTCGGCACTGAGCGCATTGCTGTCATGGCGGCGCTGAATATTACCCATGAATTGCTTGAACGCGACACCATGTCCGACGCCACCAGCACACTGCTCAGAGCCATGGACAACAAACTCGACGGCGCCCTCGGTGACGGCCCGGGCCATTAAAATCCGCACAGAATGCACGACAGGTGTTGCAATCGGCCCCGACCCTACCCGTATAATGGGATCAACTTCCTGGGCTGTTCGCGATGGTCGGATACGTCCTCGAGCCGATGCGCATTACCCAGGTGGCTACTTCAGGGCATTGTGAGCACGTCCCCGTCAGGGGAAAGCCTAATATGTCACAGCGGCCACCGACCTTGAACTCTGGGTTCAAGGGCCACATCCGATAACGGCAGCCCGGGAAGCTTTGTTTTGAGCCAGTTTATCGCCCCCCAACCGTTTGAAGACCATCCGGACACTCTTTCGCGCAGTGAACTCCGCAAACGTCTTCGGCAGCACCGGCGCGCGCTTAGTTTCGAGCAGCAGCAACAAGCCGCCGAGTACCTGGCCATGAACCTGCTGAAGAACCTTGACCTGCACCGCGCCCGCCATATTGCCATCTACCTGCCCAACGACGGCGAAATTGATCCCCACGTCTATCTGGACATCGCCCGGCGCAAGGGTATCCGCTTCTACCTGCCGGTATTGCATCCGATTCACGAAGGCAGGCTGGCCTTCAGCCCGTATTACGATGGTGTAGAGCTGACCGCCAACCGCTTTGGCATCCCTGAGCCAGCGTTCAGCAAAGGCCTGCGGCGCCCGGCCTGGGCACTGGATGCCGTACTGTTTCCATTAGTGGGTTTTGATGAACAGGGCGGAAGACTGGGAATGGGCGGCGGCTTCTACGACAGAACGTTTGCCTTCAGCCGTATACGACCAAGACTGGCACCGAAACTGATTGGCCTGGCCCACGATTTTCAGAAGGTAAGAAAGCTGCCGGTAGAGCCCTGGGATGTCCCCCTGCACAGCGTGGTGACCGATAAGCGGCGTTACCGGTTCAAAGGCTGACTCATGACCTGAACAGAGCCAACAAGATTGGAGGCTCGTGCGCCTTTGTCTTCCGAGGCGTGGATGGATGTGAAACCAGTAATCACAAGGCCGACGGCAAAAATCAGCACAATGGCTTTGATGATGTCAGGCTTACCGCCCATGGCTTCAGTTCCTCAAAATACAGTTTTGAAAATGTCGGGAAATCAGCAAGCTATTCTTGACTTCAAGAATCAGAAGAAAGACTAACATCTATCTCCGGTTTTACAATTTTTCACAGATTAAACTTCCGTAAGCTTTCTCAGAGCTTACGAAACGGTTGGGGACACCCTTTCTGAAACTGTGCGGAGCCAAAGCAACACATGGATGTGCCGCCAGGAGCGTGTTTCTGAAAGGGTGTCCCCAATCGGTTCCCGCACTGAATTCACGAGCTAGGAGGACCGGGTGTTACCCTGCCCCAGAAACAGCTGATAAGCCTCATTATCCGTCATGCTCTCATAGCGGAAGCCGACCTTATCGAGCATTTTCTCGAAGTCCTGCACCTCGCCATCCTCAACTTGGGCTCCCAACAAAACCCGGCTGTAGGCCGCACCGTGATTACGGTAATGGAACATGGAAATATTCCAGCGGGTACCCAGTGACATCAGGAACTTGAGCAACGCACCGGGGCGCTCCGGGAACTCGAACTGGAAAACCTTTTCGTTGGTAATGCTCGGCGCGTGGCCGCCCACCATATGGCGAATGTGCTGCTTGGCCAGATCGCTGTCGGTCAGATCAGCCACCGAATAACCGGTCTCACGGAGGTCCTGAACCAGCTCCTCGCGGCCGTGCCCTCCTGCCGCAATCTGAATGCCCACGAAAATCGTGGCATTGGTGGCATCGGCATAGCGATAGTTGAACTCGGTAATGCTGCGTTTGTGCAGGGCATTGATAAAGGTCTTGAAGGCGCCCGGTTTTTCCGGGATGGTGACGGCCAGGATCGCCTCGCGCTTCTCACCCACTTCCGTGCGCTCGGAAATATAGCGCAGTCGATCAAAGTTCATGTTGGCACCGCTGAGGGTGGCAATCAGGTTTTCGCCCTCAATCCGCTCCCGCTCGATGTACTTCTTGATGCCCGCCACGCCCAACGCACCAGCTGGCTCGGCAATGGACCGGGTATCTTCAAATACATCCTTGATGGCGGCGCAGATTTCATCGGTGGATACGGTAATCACCTCGTCCACGTGGTCCTTGCAGATCTCCCAGGGATACTTGCCGATCTGCTTGACGGCCACGCCATCGGCGAAAATGCCAACTTCATCCAGCACTACGCGTTTGCCGGCCTTCATGGCGGCCTGCAGGCAGTTGGAATCCTCCGGCTCGACGCCAATTACTTTGACCTCGGGGCGCAGATACTTGATGTAGGCCGCCATGCCAGCAATCAGGCCGCCGCCACCGACACAGATAAAGATCGCGTGGATCGGCTTGCTGAACTGCCACATGATTTCCATGGCCACAGTGCCCTGGCCGGCGATCACATCAGGATCGTCATAGGGCGGAATGTAGGTGTAGCCGTGCTTCCGGATCAGCTCCTGGGCATGGGCAGCGGCGTCATCAAAGGCATCGCCCTTCAGCACCACCCTGGCACCGTGGTCCCGCACTGAGCGCACCTTAATCTCCGGCGTGGTCTGGGGCATGACTATCACCGCCTTGATGCCAAGCTTTTTCGCCGCCAGAGCCACACCCTGGGCGTGATTGCCAGCCGAGGCACAGATCACGCCCCTGGCCTTCTGCTCTTCGGAAAGCTGGGCGATCCGGTTATAGGCGCCGCGAATCTTGAAGGAGAACACCGGCTGAAGGTCTTCACGCTTGAGCAGAATATTATTGCCAAAGCGCTGGGACAGACTACGGGCTTCAGTCAGGGGTGTTTCGATGGCCACGTCATAGACGCGCGCATCGAGAATCTTCTTGATGTAGCGTTGCGGCATAGCAGTTCCGGCTTTTGGTTGGTGTGTGATTGGTGGCTGGCTGATAAAAGCCCACAGTGTAGAAAGTTTGCACGGCAGCCGTCTATAAGCAGAGGGCTCTTAAGCGCTATAATGCGCACAAAGCCAACCTGATTTGCAGCCGGAGCCTCCGATGACCCAGGACGAACTGAAAAAAGCCGTCGCCAAAGCCGCCATTGATTACATCGTCCCCCGCCTTGATAGCGAGAGCGTGATCGGTGTTGGCACCGGCAGCACGGCGAGCTTCTTCATCGACATGCTCGCGGAACTGAAAACCGAATTCGACGGCGCCGTTGCCAGCTCCGAAGCGACCGCCGAGCGCCTGAAAAGCCACGGCATCCCGGTCTATGATCTCAACAGCGCCGGCGATCTGGAGTTCTACGTGGATGGCGCCGATGAAACCAACGAGCGCCTGGAACTGATCAAGGGCGGCGGTGCCGCACTGACCCGGGAGAAGATCGTGGCAGCGGTTGCCAAAACCTTCATCTGCATTGCCGACGATTCCAAGATGGTGGGCGTTCTGGGCCAGTTCCCGCTGCCGGTGGAAGTCATTCCCATGGCCCGCAGCCATGTTGGCCGGGAAATCGTCAACCTGGGGGGCGATCCGGTTTACCGTGAAGGCGTGACTACCGACAACGGCAACATCATTATCGATATTCACAACCTGGACATCTCCCGCCCGATCCAGGTCGAGGAAAGGCTCAACAACATCGTAGGTGTAGTGACCAATGGCTTGTTCGCTCGCCGTCCGGCCGATTTGCTGTTGCTTGGCACCAAAGACGGGGTAAAGAGCATTCCTCGTAAGGGCGCCTGAGCCACTTACCTGTCGCAAAACAAAGCTGGCCTTTCGGGCCAGCTTTTTTATTGCCCAGACCCCCTAAAACCAAGCGCTTGCTTGGTACCAGAAATTAGGCGACACTCCTCCCATTGATTCCGATCAGGGAGCTATACCGTGTCCGATTACTTCAACGAAACTCACCAACAGGTTCGCGCCACCGCCCGCAAGTTCATCCAAACCCACGTATTGCCGCACATCGACGACTGGGAAGAAGCGGGTGAGTTTCCCCGGGATCTCTACAAGAAGGCCGGGGATGCAGGTTTGTTGGGCATAGGCTTTCCCGAAGCATTGGGCGGGATCGGAGAAGGCGACATCTATCTGAAAGTGGCTGTTTCCGAAGAACTGATGCGCTCCACCTCCGGCGGCCTGGTTGCCGGGCTCGGCTCGCTGGATATCGGACTGCCGCCGGTGGCCAAATGGGCAAGAAAGGACATTCGTGAGCAGATCGTGCCGCCCGTGCTGCGGGGCGAAAAGATAGCCGCACTGGCCGTTACCGAACCCGGCGGCGGGTCCGATGTCGCCAACCTGAAAACCCGGGCGGTCCGGGACTGCGACCATTACATCGTCAACGGTAGCAAGACCTTCATCACCAGCGGCATGCGTGCAGATCACTACACCGTTGCCGTGCGCACCGGGGGCGAAGGTCATGCCGGTATCAGTCTGTTACTGATCGACCGGGACACGCCCGGATTCTCCACCGGCAAGAAACTGCGAAAAATGGGCTGGTGGGCCAGCGACACCGCCGAACTTTTCTTCGAGGATTGTCGTGTCCCGGCCGACCGCCTGATCGGCGCCGAAAACTCCGGCTTCATCGCCATCATGAGCAACTTCCTGTTCGAGCGTCTCAGCCTGGCCATCATGGCCTACATGACCGCCCAGCTCGCCTACGAGGCGGCACTGGAGTACACCCAACAAAGAAAGGCGTTTGGTCGCAACATTGCCGGCTTTCAGGTAACCCGCCACAAGCTGGTGGACATGGCCACCCAGATCGACGTGGCCCGGGAATACACCTACCGCTGCGCGGCCCTGATGCAGGCGGGCAAGAATCCCATCAAGGAAGTGGCCATGGCCAAGAACTTCTCGGTGGATGTGTGCGAAAAGGTCACCCGGGAAGCGGTGCAGCTGTTCGGTGGCATGGGGTATATGCGGGAAACCGTCGTCGAGCGCCTGTACCGCGACGCCAAGATTCTCTCCATCGGCGGCGGCACGACAGAGATCATGAAGGAGCTTATTGCCAAGCAGATCAAGCTATGAGGCAGAAAGAACAGATCAAGCGCCGCCCAAGACAACCTCCGCAGACTATTCCCAACATCCCGGCAAAAGGCGCGGTCCAAAAGACCGCGTTCAATTCTTGCCGTACGATGCATTCCGTTGCCCTACTGTTTCACATCCAGCATGCCGTAAGGCCGCTCCTTCACGCCCTTGAGCAGGCCTACGATCACGTCCGTGCCACTCATCGGCGCCATTTCCGGGTAGTCCTTCATCTCGATGGCGCCTTCGATTTCCAGGTGGCCGTAACGAAAGCTATTCACCTTGCCATCAGTGGCCACCCAGCGGAACTCCCGTTCGGTCTCGCTGTACTTGCCGTCGCTGATAAACAGCCGGCCCTTGCGGCCCGCCACTTTCATGCTGCTTGAGGCCAGGAAGGCCAACATGCCGCTGGCTTCGCTCAGCACGTCTTTCAGCCTCTGTTTGCTGGTGTAGGTCCCCGCTTTCAACAAAAATTGCGAGCGCTGACCGTTGTAGAATTTCATGCTGTACCCCTCCCGTTCCGGGGTCACCGTGTTCACCACCACGAATTCCCGGTCCAGGCACACCCCTGCTTTTTTGTGGGGCCAGGGGTGGTACTCAACAGCCGCTGCGCGCTCCTGCATCCGGGCCAGCCGCTTCCGGTAGATGGCTTTATAATCAGGTTCGTCACGCGATACCAATCCAAGCGCCCCTTGCCCTTGAATAGCAATGGCCTGCTCTACCTCTGGGAAGTCCTTCAGGAAGAAAGTTTCAAACTTGTGGCTTCGATTTGGCTTTTCACGCATGCCTGGAATTTTTCTTCTGTCAGCGTAAAAAACCAGGGTCTTAAGGCTACTCTCCAGACTCTCGTGCACGTAGCCGGTTTCCACAATCTCCTTTTGGCGTTCAGCTTCCACACGGGCCTGCCATTTCTCAACACGGTGCTCGCCATGGTAGGCGGTGTCGTGGACCTGTTCCTCCGGCGGATACACCGAGGTCACGATCTGCTCATCGTTGTATCCGCTGCGAATCAGTTTCATGTCCGCCGGCAGCTCCAGTTGATAGCGGCCCGCGCAGTGTTCCGTGAATTTGAATTCCGGGACCTCTGCTTCATTGACGTCCGTTTTACTCATGGCCATTCCTTGTATGGTTTGTGTCAGTAATAGCAGCCCTGCCAGGGCATTGCGGATAACCGGTGTCATTCAGCCTCCCAGTTTGCTGTGAATGTCGGGCAGCAGCGTTTGCAGTTCACCCACCACCAGATCCCGCACATCCGGGCAGTTGAAAAACGTTTGGTGCTCCTCCGTGGCCGGCAGGGAATAAGGTGGCGTATTGGTCGCGTGGTAAGTCCGCCCGGTTATGATCGGCTGGTCCGGATCACCGTCCAGGAAGCTGACAATCACCTCGTGACCGACGCGAGGCAAGGCCATGAATCCGTATTGCCCGCCAGCCCAGCCCTGGCTTACCCGTAACCAGGCACTGCTGTGCTCATCGTCCGTGCCGTAACGGTCCCAGGGAAACCATACCTTTACCCTTCCGTGATCATCGCAATAAATCTCCTCCCCGACCGGCCCCGTCACCCTGGCTATTTGAGGGCCGTCCATTACCGGGCGGCAGTTGTCGTTCCGCGGACACCAGTTCACGGTCGCAGGCACCGCCGTGAAACGATTTCCGTAGGTTGTTGGCTCGCCGCCGGCTTCTTCCTCCAGCGCCTGCGGCTGGACACCGTGATGCGTCACCCCCGTCAGTAACCATTCAATGTTGGATGCCTCATCAAAATGGTCTTCCAGAGGAACGCATGCGCCGGCCGTGAAATCGGCCCGATTGCTCTCACCGCTGGCGGTACTCACATTTCGTCGGAGGCCATCAAGCCGGGCCCGGGCGAACGGTTCGCCGCTGGCATCCTGCTTGTACCGCCCCGGGTAGTCGTAGTGTTCGTAGTCCGGTCGCTGATGCTTAAGGCCCGACGCCATGCCCATATGGTCAAGCCCATAGGCGGGGTTACGGAAGGTGTAGTCTTTCATGACAACTCCGGCAACACCGACCCGCTCGGTGGTGTCAAACCGGGTTATGCGGCTTTGCCGGCTGCTACCGCCAGCCATGGCATTGTAGGGGGCTTTGTCCAGCTTCAGTGAGTCCCGGTGATGATCGGCAATAACAAACTCAGAGCTCTCCGGCCCGTGTTCGATACGGAAATGCCAGCCTTCCTCGGCGGCCAACCGCTGCAGGAAAGCAAGATCGGACTCGCGGTATTGCACGCAGTATTCCCGTTCTTCCGGTGTTCGAACCAAATTGAAACGTGTGCCTGTCACTCCGTATTCATCCAGCAACACCCGCACTATCGCTTCGGTATCCTTATGCTGAAATATCCGGCTGTTCCGGCCTAAACCGAGGCGCCACAGGGTGGGCCTGATCACCATTTGGTAGCGGGTTCGGTGGTGGCCCACAGCACCACGACAAAACTCTGCCACTACCCCCCTGAACTGCCGCAGCAACCGACCATCCTGATAGATTCGAAGGATCATCTCTTGTTGCAGCACCTCCGCCGGCGCAACCTGGCTGGCTTTGCTGAACGCTGTCAGGTTGAGAGTAAACACGTCGGAAAGTGCCTCAACAACCTCGAACTCGTACACACGGAAAGTATCGTCGGGTAGGTCCCCAACACCCACGGTGAATTGCAAGCCTGTGGAATCCAGCATTAACAACGTCCTTTGTCAGTAGGATCAATACTCGATCAGTGAGTATCAGGAGAAAAAAGGGATAAGTGGGAACGGCGTCGAGTAATTACGGGAGTTCGCCTAGGGGATGGAGGAATACCCGGGCTCCGGTTCTCCTCGTGCTCGCTACGATAACAACTCTGGTAAAGCTGAAAGCCCTCACGGGCCAAGGCGAGGAATCTGTGGTGGGAAATGCCTCCGGGGCGAGACGGAGAGCCGCCGAAGTGAGAAGTGCCCGGAACCCCCTCAAATCTTATTGAGAGCCCGCTTTCATGCCGCGCCAGACACGCAGAGAGATCAACTGTCCAACCCTTCCTTTGTGGCGTCATCTTCTCATTATCCCTTGAGAGTGGATTAACGTTCCTTGCTTTCCGTTTCCGGAAATTACCAGAGTCAGAATACGGCAACAATATGGCGCATAACGTTACAGTCCAACGTTTGGTTTCGATCCTCACCATTGTCCCGTATAATTGCGTCCACTTTTCCAATGCAGTCAAACGCACCTCAGGAAGGATCGCACATGCAATTCGACAACATCCCCGCAGGCAAGAACCCGCCTGAAGATATTTACGTTGCTATCGAAATCCCGGCCAACAGCTCCCCGGTGAAGTACGAACTGGACAAAGACATGGGCGCCCTGCTGGTGGACCGCTTCATGGCCACCCCGATGTTCTACCCGGCCAACTACGGTTTCATCCCGCACACCCTGGCCGACGACGGCGACCCCCTGGACGTGCTGGTAGTAACCCCTTACCCGGTTCAGGCAGGCTCCGTGATCCGCTGCCGCCCGGTTGGCGTGCTGAACATGGAAGACGAAGCCGGTGGTGACGCCAAGCTGGTTGCCGTGCCTCACGACAAACTGACCACCACTTACCACAACGTTCGGGAAATCACCGATCTGCCCGAACTGCTGCGCGATCAGATCAAGCACTTCTTCGAGAACTACAAGACCCTTGAGCCGGGCAAGTGGGTCAAGGTTCAGGGCTGGGACAACGCCGAAGCTGCCAGAAAAGCCATCGTCGATTCCGTGAACGCCTACAAGGGCTGACCCGGTAATTCCAGGCATAGAAAAACCGGGCGCGATGCCCGGTTTGTCTATGCCTGCCCACCCGGGGCAGGTGGCCGGTCACCCCCGGGAAAGCAGATCCCGCATATCACTGATTGCCGCGCTGGCCCGGGAGAGATAGGCCGCCATGGTCAGTGAGTGATTGGCGAGTACGCCAAAACCGCTGCCGTTCAGTACCACCGGGCTCCACATTGGACCCTGGGCACCTTCCAGCTCAATGATCACCTGTTTCACGCTGGACATGGCATTTTTATCCTGCAGCACCTTCCGGAAGTCCACTTCAATGGCCCGGAAGATATGCAACAGCGCCCAGGAACTTCCCCGGGCTTCGTAGAGAACATCATCAATCTGGGTCCAGGGCGTCTTCACATCAATGCCCCTTGCTTCTTCCTGCAGCGGGTTATCCATATCCATATTGGCCACTGCATCAGATACCGAGGCCTTGCCAACACTCTCGCCCAATGTTCTTGAGAGGCTGCCGATTCTGGTTTCAAGGTCCGCCAACCAGTTTGCCAGATTATCCGCCCGGGCATAGAACTGGGCGCGGGACTGCTCCGGGCTGGACAACCGGTTGAGGTAGCGCTTCAGGGCTGCGATGCCGCGACGGTATTCCGCTTCGGTGGACGGGATGGCCCAGCTTCCGCTGTCAAAATTAAACTGCGGCTCCGCGATGGTCAGGTCCGGGTCCTCCGCGGACTGGCTCTGGGAGCGGGCAATATCCCGGCGCATGGCCCGGGACAGGTCCCGGAGCTGCACCAGCACGCCAAACTCCCAACTGGGCATGTTGTCCAGCCAAACGCCCGGCGGGAATATATCGTTGGAAATATAGCCGCCGGGCTTTTCAAGCAGGGTTTCGGCGATCCGGATCATGGTTACCGTGGTCGCGAAACCTGTCACCGGTTCACGCCCCATGGAACTGGCTACTGAGCGGGTATGCTCACGAACCGAAAACGCGTCGGGCTCGCTGCTCCAGTACATGCCAAGGACGACCGACACCAGGAGGTACACCACCAGCAACGCCAGAATGAGCTTGCCAATAACACCGCTGCCCCCGGCAGAATTCCGAACATCGTCTTTCCTGTCCCTGAAGTACTGTCTGATTTTGCCTGGCATATGACTTTTAATCCCCTGTCTGTTGATTGTCAGCGGCAAACGGCCGGCCAGGATGGTAACCCATGGCTCCGTCGATACCCAGCGTACAGAGTACCGAGTATTCCGCCGGGGTTTCCACTCCTGTGGGAGCATGGTCTGGCCGGGTGATGGCCTGGCCGGGTGATTGTGACCTGCAGCGCAGAGTTGACAAACATTTACAGTGCGCAACCTACGCCGACAACATTAAACACTATAGACTCTGCAAAAGGACTAAGGTTGAAAATTGTCCGCACCGGGGAAGGACGACCAATAACGAAAAAAACAGGCCGGAGCAACATGAACGACGAAAGCCAGAAAGAAAAACTCAGGCAGCATTTCGCACGCCGGGTAACAACCCAGGCCCGGGTTGTTCTGGATACCTGGCAAAAGATTCACGAAGACGGCGAGAAGGCCGCGGCTCATCGCGGGGAGTTCGCCACCGCCACAGGCAAACTGGTCCGTTACGCACAGCGTTTCGAAATGGTCAGCCACGCTGACGCCGGCCAGGCCATTCTGGAGCTGATCAACCACTGGGAGGCCGGCTCCGCGCTGGACGAGACCCTGGAACGGAAACTCCAGGATGCCATCGAGGCCCTCTCCCAAAGCACGCTGCGCCGAACAGACCGCAACAACCCCGAAATGCCTCACCAGTTCCGTCGCACCCCGGTTTACATTGCCCTCGGCAATCAGGAGATGGCAGGCCGCCTCATCCGTCAGCTGGAGTTTTTCGGCTTCCGGGCCTCAGCCTTTGCCAGCCCCGAAGATCTGACCGAAGCCTGCGCACTCCACAAGCCGGAAACCATTCTGGTGGATGTCAATTTTGGCGGCACGCCCAATGCGGGTATCGCCACCATTGAACATCTTCAGGAACGTCACGACACACCCATCCCGATCATTTTCGTGAGCGACGAAGACGGCTCCATTGAGACCCGGCTGCAGGCTTCCCGCTGTGGCGGCGAGGAATTCTTCTATCCGGCGGTTGATCCCGGCCAACTGATCGAGAAGATCGAAACCTACACCCATGGCAATACAGTAGAGCCCTATAAGGTACTGGTACTGGACGACTCCCGGGCCCAGGCCAAATACATGGAAACGGTGCTGAAAAAAGCGGGGATGACCGCCCGCATCATCACCGACCCGATGCAGATTATTCATGGCCTGGAGGAATTTTCTCCGGAGATCATCATTCTGGATATGTACATGCCAGGCTGCACCGGAATGGAAATCGCCCGGGTGATCCGTCAGCAGGACCGCTTTCACAGCGTACCCATCATTTACCTGTCGGCGGAAGAAGATGTCAGCAAGCAACTCCACGCAATGAGCCTGGGCGGTGACGACTTCCTCACCAAACCGATCGACTCCAAGCACCTGATTGCGACCATTCATAACCGCGGACGGCGCGCGCGTTCGCTGCTGGCACTGATGATTCGTGACAGCCTGACCGGGCTGTTCAACCACACCCACAGCCTGCACCTGCTGGATCAGGAAATCGTCCGGGCGCGGCAGAAAGGCCAGCCTCTGTGCTTTGCCATGATCGACATCGACTATTTCAAGAAGGTGAACGACACCTTTGGCCACCCGATTGGGGACCGGGTGCTGCGGAGCCTGTCGATGTTCCTCAAGCAGCGCCTGCGTAAAACCGACCACATTGGCCGCTATGGCGGAGAGGAATTTGCCATCATCCTGCCCAACACCCGCCCAAGCGATGCGCGGAATGTGCTCAACGAAATCCGAGAACGCTTCTCGGAACTGCATCAACCGGCGGGGGACAGGGAGTTCAATGTCACCTTCAGCTGCGGCATCGCAGCCTGGAATCAAGAGACATCCCAGGCCCTGTGCGAGCGCGCGGACCGGGCGCTCTACACCTCCAAGGAACACGGCCGCAACTGCGTTACCCTGGAGGATTGACCATCCTGCCCCGCCGGGCATGCTTCAGGCCTTGCCCGGCGCCTGTCATTTATGAAACCAACGTCGTATAGAAGTTCTCGCCATCGTTGACGACAATGATTATCGTCAACGGAAAGAGCCCGTTTCGCTTCATTTGCCGTCTTTATTACGACCAATGGACAACAGGGAAGATTGTCAAAAAGTGTTGATCTGAGGGAAACAAGCACGCACCATTGAGGGAACTTGCCGTTAATTTCGGCGATTCTGTTAAAAGACATCAAGGCAGACAGAACCATGTCGACAATTCTGGTGCTCCATGGCCCCAACCTCAACATGCTCGGCACCCGAGAGCCAGAGGTCTATGGTTACGAGACACTGGCCGATATTGACGACCGGTTGCGCTCGCTGGCGGCAGAGAAAGGTCATCACCTGCTGCATCTGCAGTCAAACGCCGAATACGAACTGATTGAGCGGGTTCACGAAGCCCGGGCAGAAGGCGTGGATTTCATCATCATCAATCCGGCTGCTTTCACCCATACCAGCATTGCCCTCAGGGACGCCATACTGGCTTCGGGGATCCCATTCATCGAAGTGCATCTTTCCAATGTGCATGCACGGGAACCCTTCCGGCATCACTCCTATTTCTCGGATATCGCCGACGGCGTTATCTGTGGGCTGGGCAGCCAGGGGTACGACCTCGCACTTCAGGCCGCCCTGAAACGCATTCACCGATAGACCTGACAAAACGGGACTGGACTGACTATGGACATTCGCAAAATCAAGAAACTGATCGAGCTGCTTGAGGAATCTGATGTCGAGGAGCTGGAGATTCATGAGGCCGACGATTCGGTGCGCATATCTCGCCGCCGCGAGCCGGCCGCCGGCACCCACTACATGAGCCATTACCCGGCCCCTGCGCCCCAGGCAGCACCCGCTCCGGCGGCGCCTGCACCGGCCGCGGAAGACCCCCCTGCGCCAGCAGTTCCGGCCGGCCACACCCTGAAATCCCCGATGGTGGGCACGTTCTACCGTTCCCCGTCTCCGACCACCAAGGCGTTTGTGGAAGTCGGTCAGACCGTCAATGTGGGTGATGTGGTCTGCATCGTGGAAGCCATGAAGATGATGAACCAGATCGAGGCCGACAAGAGCGGAACCATCACGGAGATCCTGGTCGAGAATGGCCAGCCGGTAGAGTTTGACCAGCCCCTGGTCGTCATTTCCTGAACACGGTGATAGCTACTCATGGCCATGTTAGAGAAAGTTCTGATCGCAAACCGGGGTGAAATTGCCCTCCGGATTCTGCGCGCCTGCAAGGAACTGGGCATCAAGACCGTGGCAGTGCACTCCCAGGTCGACCGTGATCTGATGCACGTACGCCTGGCAGACGAATCCGTCTGTATTGGCCCCAACAGTCCGACCGACAGCTACCTGAACATCCCGACGATCATCAGTGCGGCAGAAGTCACCGACTCCGTGGGCATCCACCCCGGCTATGGTTTTCTTGCCGAGAACGCCGATTTCGCCGAACAGGTCGAGAAAAGCGGATTCCATTTTATCGGACCGAAAGCCGAAACCATTCGCCTCATGGGCAACAAGGTGTCTGCCATCAACGCCATGATCAAGGCGGGCGTTCCGACCGTGCCGGGATCAGACGGCCCGCTCGACGACGACGAAGAGCGGACACTCCGCATTGCCCGGGAAATCGGCTACCCAGTGATGATCAAGGCCGCGTCCGGCGGCGGTGGTCGCGGCATGCAGGTGGTTCACTCGGAAGCGGCCCTGCTCAAAGGCGTCCAGATTACCCAGAGCGAGGCCAAGAATGCCTTTGGCGATCCGACGGTGTACCTGGAAAAATTCCTGGAAACACCCCGGCATGTAGAGGTTCAGGTGCTGGCCGACATGCACGGCAACTGCATTCATCTGGGCGACCGTGACTGCTCCATGCAGCGCCGGAACCAGAAAGTCATAGAGGAAGCGCCGGCCCCGAACGTCAATCCGGAATCCCGGGAGCGTACCCTCAAGGCCTGCACCGATGCCTGCAAGGAAATTGGCTACGTTGGCGCCGGCACCTTTGAGTTCCTGTACCAGGACGGCGAGTTTTATTTCATCGAAATGAACACCCGGGTTCAGGTTGAGCATCCGGTCTCCGAAATGGTGACGGGCGTGGACATTGTCCGCGAACAGCTGCGTATTGCCAGCGGTCTGCCGCTGCAGTACACCCAGGATGATATCCGCATTTCCGGGCACGCCATCGAATGCCGGATCAACGCGGAAGACCCGAAAACCTTCGTGCCAAGCCCGGGCAAGGTCACACACTTCCATGCGCCTGGCGGTAACGGTGTGCGGGTTGATTCGCACATGTACAGTGGCTACACGGTGCCGCCGTTCTACGACTCCCTGATCGCCAAACTGATCACCTGGGGTGATGATCGCGAGATCGCACGGCGGCGCATGAAGAACGCGCTGGACGAACTGCTGGTCGAGGGCATCAAGACCAACCAGCCCCTGCATCGGAAGCTGGTACGCGATGGTGGCTTCAAACAGGTAGACTTCACCATCCACTACCTCGAGAAACTGATGCGGGATTAATCATGCCCTGGATACAACTCCAGATCCCGGCCGATCCGGACAACGCGGACCAACTGGAGGACCTGCTCATGGAGATGGGCTGTGGCGCCGTCTCCATGGAGGATGCCGCCGATCAGCCCCTGTACGAGCCGGACCCCGGTACCACACCACTGTGGAGTCAGACCACCGTCACCGGCCTGTTTGACTCCGACCGGGACATCGAGCAACTGTGCGCTGATGTTCGCAATGCCTGGCACCAGCAAACCCAGCAGGCCCTCCCGGAAATCGAAGTGACACTGGTTGAAGACAAGGACTGGGAACGGGCCTGGATGGACGATTTCCAGCCCCTGAAATTCGGTGAACGGCTCTGGATTGTTCCCAGCTGGCACGAGGCGCCGGACCCAGATGCGGCCAATCTGATGCTGGACCCCGGCCTCGCCTTTGGGACCGGCACCCACCCGACGACTGCCCTCTGCCTGGAGTGGCTGGACGGGCAGGATGTGCAGGGCAAGCAGGTCATCGATTATGGCTGCGGTTCGGGCATTCTTGGCCTGGCTGCCCTGTTGCTGGGCGCAAACCTTGTCATTGGTGTCGATACCGACCCCCAGGCCCTTGAGGCCAGCCGGGAAAACGCTCGCCGGAATGGCGTCGACGACAGCAAGCTGGCCCTTTATCTGCCGGAGGACGAGCCCGACAAGCAGGCGGACGTCATGCTGGCGAACATCCTGGCCCAGCCATTGATCGGCCTCGCCCCCCACCTTGCCTCCCGGACCAGACCCGGCGGGGATCTGGTACTGTCCGGCATCCTGTCCAATCAGGTCCGGGAGGTGGTGGCGGCCTACGAGCCCTGGTTCGTTATGGATGAACCCGAACAGAGGGAAGAATGGATACGCCTCACAGGGCGGCGCAACGACAGATGACGAATACGGTCTTAACGACTAAACTCCGACACTCGTAGCCCAGTCGCTTTCAGGAAGAAGCATGACCCAGAGCAGCCTGCAGACACAGTGCCCGAACTGCCAGACCCGTTTCCGGGTAACCGACGAACAGCTTGGCATTGCCAAGGGCAAGGTGCGCTGCGGGAACTGCATGGGCGTGTTCAATGCCATTGAACACCAGATTATCCCGGGCAGCGGCAAGAAACCACGAACATCCCCGGAGCCTGCGAATCCGGCAGGCGGCCCGTCATCGCCGGACACCGACGCTTCCGGCACCAGCGAAGAGGATTTCGTGTTTGCCGACAACCCGGAGGAGGATGCCACGGAAGGCCGCTATGCCGGCACTAAACTGACCTTCTCCGATGACGAGCTCAGTGACAGCTTCCGCAGTTTCGACGAGCGCGAAGCGACGGACTACAAGGATGCCGACACCGACACCTCGAACGAAGACGTGGATGAAAGCTGGGCCGAAGCCATTCTGCAGGATGACGAGCCGGCGTCCCGGGCACCTTCGGCTCCCACTCGCGCTGAACCGGAATCAGCCCCGGAGCCCGAAACCAGGCCGGAACCCGGACCAGAGCTGAGCCTTGAGGAAGAGCCGGTATTCGAACACACACAGCCACGGTCTTCGACCGGCTCCAGTCCCGCCAGGGACAGTGATCCTTCCGATGAGTTTGCTGGCGAGTCCGGTTTTTACCTTGATGAGCCAGATCGCCCGGGGGATTCATTCCATGCCGAACCACCCTTCAGGGACCTCCGGAGAGATCCCGTTGGCGTTGACTCCGGCAGGGGTAGTCGCATCCGGACCCTGGTCTGGAGTCTGATTGTTCTGGGGTTGGTGGGGGTTCTGGTCGCCCAGGTGACCTGGTTCCAGTTTGATCGCCTGTCGGCCATCCCGGAGCTGCGACCGTTTTACGAGAAGGGCTGCGAACTGGCAGGCTGCGAGCTCAAACCGCTGATTAACGTCGATGCCATCCAGAGCCGGAAGCTGGTGGTAAGGACCGACCCGGATAACCGCTCCCAACTGGTTGTTGACGCCGTGATCATCAATCGCGCCGACTTCGAACAGCCGTTCCCGGTCATTGCCCTGACCTTCTCCAACCTGAACGGCGATGTGGTTGCCCAAAGCGTGTTCACGCCCGAAGAATACCTCGCCGGGGAAGGCAAAGAACTGGACGCCATGCCTACTGATACGCCCGTGCGAATCGCCATCAGCATCCGGGATCCTGGCCGCGATGCCGTGAACTACAACATTCTGTTTCGCCCCAACTCACCCTGATACAGCAGGCAAGCATTTACCCGGCAGGCATTGCCGGCGACCATTGCACAGAACAAAAGTCAACCAGAAAGAGCGAAAAATAGTCAGTTTTTTCAGCCTCCAGCCCCTTCAATCAGAATGCCCCCGGCGGTATCATTAGCGCCCTTCGGATGATGGATCGGTTATTAATTGAACAATTGCTCAGATCCGACCTTGCTTAACCCGCTGTGACACGGACTCAGATCATGCTGCCAACGGCAAAAATCGGGCCGTACACCTTGCCCAGCCCATTGATTGTTGCGCCCATGGCTGGCGTAACAGACCGCCCGTTCCGGCAGTTGTGCCGGAGACTCGGTGCCGGCCTGGCCGTGTCGGAAATGGTTATAGCGGACAGCAAGCTCTGGCATACGCGCAAGTCCAGGACACGCCTGAACCACGAAGGCGAACCAGGGCCCCGCTCGGTGCAGATTGCCGGCGGTGATCCACAAATGCTGGCCGACGCCGCGCAACAGAACGCCCAGTTCGGGGCCCAGATCATCGACATCAACATGGGTTGTCCGGCCAAGAAGGTCTGTAACAAGGCGGCGGGTTCGGCACTGATGAAGGATGAAGCGCTGGTCCGCGATATTTTTGAGGCGGTGGTCAACGCAGTCGATGTTCCCGTAACCCTGAAAATGCGTACCGGCTGGGACCGGGACAATCGCAATGCGCTGATTGTTGCCCGGATGGCCGAGGACGCCGGCATACAGGCCGTGGCCATCCATGGCCGTACCCGTGCGGACAAATACGAGGGAAATGCGGAGTACGACACCATCGCCGAGGTAAAATCCCGCATTGGCATTCCGGTGTTTGCCAACGGTGACATAAACTCTCCGGAAAAAGCGCGGGACGTGCTCCGACACACCGGAGCCGATGGCTTGCTGATCGGCCGCGCGGCCCAGGGCAGCCCCTGGATCTTCCGGGAGATTCAGCAGTTCCTGGAAACCGGGCGCCACATGCCCGCCCCGGAGCTGGATGAGGTTGAGAACATCCTGACCGGGCATCTTCAGGAGCTGCACACCTTCTACGGCGAGACCATGGGTGTGCGCATTGCCAGAAAACATGTGGGCTGGTATCTGCAGTCCCACGACCCGGGTAAACAGTTCCGTAAAGGCTTCAACGCCATTAATGATGCGCTGGAGCAAAGAGACACCATTCAACGGTATTTTGCAGACTTACGAAATGGAGAGGTATTCGCAGCATGAGCGCTGAGACTTTGGCAAACGACAACCTGAGCACCCCGGCCAACGATGACACCCATCAGTTGCAGACCCTGAGCAGCGGCGGCAACAGCGTCACCCTCCGTGACAGCGTTGAGGTTGCCCTGAAAAACTACTTCGCCCAGCTGGATGGCGCTCCGGTCACCGAGGTCTATCAGTTGGTCCTTTCCGAAGTGGAAGCCCCGCTGCTGGAACAGGTGATGAAGTACACCCGCAACAACCAGACCAAGGCGTCCACCATGCTTGGGCTGAATCGCGGAACCCTGCGCAAGAAGCTGAAACAGTACGGTCTGCTATAATCCAGACACCCTGACTTACAGAGGGCCTCCCGGACATCCTTCGCGAGGCCCTTATTCGTTCATCTCCAGCGAAGAAAGTGACCCATGGCACATCAGGCTAACACCTCCGTCCGTCGCGCACTGATCAGCGTGAGTGATAAAACCGGCATCGTCGATTTCGGACGTGCCCTGACCGAACGCGGCGTAGAGCTGCTCTCCACCGGTGGCACCTACCGCCTCCTGAAAGAAAACAGCATCCCGGTAACGGAAGTCTCCGACTACACCGGTTTCCCTGAGATGATGGATGGCCGGGTAAAAACCCTGCACCCGAAGATCCACGGCGGCATCCTTGGCCGGCGGGGCACCGACGATGTCGTTATGTCCGAGCATGGCATCAGCCCCATCGATATGGTGGTGGTCAATCTTTACCCCTTCGAGGAAACTGTGGCCAACCCGGATTGTGACCTGCCAACCGCCATTGAAAACATTGATATCGGTGGCCCGACCATGGTTCGTGCTGCCGCCAAGAACCACAACGACGTCGCCATTGTGGTGAACGTGTCCGATTACGGCCGGGTTCTGAAAGAGCTGGATGCCAACGACGGCCAACTGAGCTACAGCACCCGGTTCGATCTGGCGGTCAAGGCGTTCGAACATACCGCCGGTTACGATGGCGCCATCGCCAACTATCTGGGCGGCCGCACGCCAGACAACGACAACGCTGACTTCCCCCGCACCTTCAACGTTCAATATGTGAAAGTGCAGGACATGCGCTATGGCGAAAACCCGCACCAGCGCGCGGCTTTCTACACCGAGCGCAAGCCGAGGGAAGCCTGCGTGGCCACGGCCAGGCAGTTGCAGGGCAAAGAGCTGAGCTACAACAACGTGGCAGACACCGATGCCGCCCTGGAATGCGTGAAACCCTTCGCCGACCCGGCCTGCGTGATCGTCAAGCACGCCAATCCCTGCGGTGTCGCCATTGGTGCCGACATCCGTCAGGCCTATGATCTGGCCTTTGCTACCGACCCTACTTCCGCCTTCGGCGGCATCATTGCTTTCAACCGGGAGCTGGACGCCCTAACCGCCAAAGCCATCATCGACCGGCAGTTTGTAGAGGTGATTATCGCCCCCACCATCGCACCCGAAGCCGTGGAACTGGTGTCTGCCAAGAAAAACGTGCGTCTGCTGGCCTGTGGCGAGTTTGATGGCGACCGCGCACCCGCCATGGACCTCAAGCGCGTGACCGGCGGTCTGCTGGTGCAGGACCGGGACCTGGGCATGGTGGCTATGGAAGACGTCAAGGTGGTCACCGAGCGCCAGCCCTCCGAGCAGGAGCTCAATGACCTGCTGTTTGCCTGGGAAGTGGCCAAGTACGTCAAATCCAACGCCATTGTCTACGCCAAGGCCGGACGCACCATTGGCGTCGGCGCCGGCCAGATGAGCCGGGTCTACAGTGCCAGGATCGCCGGCATCAAGGCCGCCGATGAAGGCCTGGAAGTGAAAGGCTCCGTCATGGCCTCCGATGCTTTCTTCCCGTTCCGGGACGGCATTGACGCCGCCGCCGCCGCAGGCATTACTGCTGTTATCCAGCCCGGTGGCTCCATGCGCGATCAGGAAGTGATTGCTGCGGCCAACGAGCACGGCATTGCCATGGTCTTCACCGGCATGCGCCATTTCAGGCATTAATACCTGAACATGGGGTCAGAACCACAGTTCTGACCCCGATCCGACTCGTGAACATAGGAAAGTGGGGTCAGAAGAAAGCCTTCTTCTGACCCCGGGTTAACCGGCTTCAAGGTAGAAAACTCATGAATATTCTTGTGATCGGCAACGGCGGACGTGAACACGCCCTTGCGTGGAAAGCCGCACAATCCCCGAAAGCGGATCGTGTTTTCGTGGCACCCGGAAACGCCGGCACTGCCCGGGAAGCCGGTCTGGAAAATGTTGATATCGACGTGATGGACCTGGACGGCCTGGCCAACTTCGCGGCGGCCAACAATGTCGGGCTTACCATCGTCGGCCCCGAAGCTCCGCTGGTGGCCGGTATCGTGGATAAATTCGAGCAGCGGGGGCTGCGGGTCTTCGGCCCGAGCGCAGGTGCTGCCCAGCTGGAAGGCTCGAAAGCCTTCACCAAGGATTTTCTGGCGCGCCACGGCATCCCGACCGCAGGCTACGGCAAATTCACCGATGTCGATGAGGCCCTGGCCTATGTGCGCGAGCAGGGCGCGCCGATTGTGGTCAAGGCCGATGGCCTGGCCGCCGGTAAAGGCGTGATTGTTGCCATGACCCTGGCCGAAGCCGAAGACGCTATCCGGGACATGCTGGCGGGTAATGCCTTTGGCGATGCCGGCAGCCGCGTGGTCATTGAGGAATTCCTCGAAGGCGAGGAAGCCAGCTTTATTGTGATGGTGGACGGCGAACATGTGCTGGCCATGGCCACCTCCCAGGATCACAAGCGGGTTGGCGACGGTGACACCGGCCCCAATACCGGAGGTATGGGCGCCTATTCGCCGGCGCCGGTGGTGACCGCCGATGTTCACCAGCGCATCATGGACGAGGTGATTTATCCGACGGTGCACGGCATGGCGGCCGAGGGTCACCCCTACAAAGGCTTTCTCTATGCCGGATTGATGATCGATACCAGCGGTGCTCCAA
Source organism: Marinobacter sp. SS8-8 (assembly GCF_030540945.1). Lineage (NCBI taxonomy): Bacteria > Pseudomonadati > Pseudomonadota > Gammaproteobacteria > Pseudomonadales > Marinobacteraceae > Marinobacter > Marinobacter sp. SS8-8. The sequence continues at coordinate 132,638 of NZ_JASSVN010000003.1, forward strand.
AAGTCATTGAGTTCAACTGCCGCTTTGGCGACCCGGAAACCCAGCCGATCATGCTGCGGATGAAGTCCGATCTGGTGGAGCTGTGCGATGCCGCCATCAATGGCAGGCTCGACCAGCACTCCTCCGAGTGGGACAACCGCGCCTCGGTCGGTGTCGTTCTGGCGGCCGGCGGCTACCCGGGCAGCTACAGCAAGGGTGACGTTATCTCCGGCCTGCCCGACACCGACACTGACGGTGAAAAGGTCTTCCACGCCGGAACCCGGCTCAATGGGGATCGGGTAGTCACCAATGGCGGGCGGGTACTCTGTGCCACGGCTCTGGGCAGTACCGTCACCGAAGCACAGAAGCGCGCGTATGAGCTGGCCTCCCGGATCCGGTGGGATGGGGTGTTCTATCGCAGGGACATCGGCCACCGCGCCATCGGCCGCGAGGCCAACTGAGCCGGGCTGCCCGGTCCGGTCATATTTACAATCCCCGGCCTGGCCGGGGATTGCTTCTCCTGGCCCCGCATCATAAGCATCGGCTATTGACTTTATAGTTACAGAACCGTAAAGTTCCAGTCGCACTGAATAGCAATGATTGTCACTTACATTTCCAAAAACGAATGGTAATGGAGATTAACCGCATGTTTAAACCTTCCCGCTTATCACTGGCCGTGGCGCTCAGCCTTGCCTCGGGCGCCGGCTGGGCCGCCGGCGATGATCAGCCCCAGATGCTTGAACCCATGGAAATCATTGGCGATGCATCCGCAGCCCAGACCTTGCCGGGATCGGGCTACGTCGTTGGTGAGCAGCAGTTGAAAACCGAAGTTGAGACCGACATCAACCAGGTGCTGAAAACCGTCCCGGGCGTCTATGTGCGGGAAGAAGAAGGCCTGGGCCTGCGCCCCAATATCGGCATCCGCGGCGCCACGGCCGAGCGCAGCAGTAATATTACCCTGATGGAAGATGGCATTCTGATCGCACCGGCGCCCTACTCCAATCCGGCCGCCTATTATTTTCCGACACTGAAGCGCATGTCCTCGCTGGAAGTACTCAAGGGTGCCCCGCTGCTGCGCTATGGCCCACAAACCACCGGTGGTGTCATCAACCTGATTTCCACACCCATTCCCGATCAGCGGCAGGGCTATGTTGAGACAGTCACCAACGACCGCGGCTCCACCGACGTTCACGCAACCTATGGTGACACGGCCGGCGACTGGGGCTACCTGCTTGAGACCGTCCAGCGCTCCGCGAAAGGCTTCAAGGAGATTGACCGCAGCGGCCGCGATACCGGCTTTGATATCGAGGACTACGTCGGCAAGCTGCGCTGGCAGGGAGAGCGCCAGAGCGTGACCGCCAAGCTGCAATACTCCGAGGAAACCTCCAACTCCAGTTACCTCGGCCTGACCGATGCGGACTTCAGCCAGGATCCGAACCGGCGTTACGGGCTGTCCAGCATCGACCAGATGAACAACACCCACTCCGGCATCAGCCTGACTCACCAGTTCGAGTGGAGCGACACCGTGAGCAGCAGCACGACCCTCTACCGCAACGACTTCAAGCGGAACTGGTTCAAGCTCAGTGGCGGCGGAAACATCATCGACGCGGCAAACGGCGGCGACGCCAATGCCCAGGGTATTCTGGACGGCACAGTTGACGCCAGCGGCCTGGATTACAAAAACAACGCCAGGGACTACCTGTCCCAGGGCGTGCAGGTAAACTTTGATGTCGACATGGGCAGCCACCAGTTTGATTTCGGCGCCCGCGCCCACGAAGATGAAATGGATCGCTTCCAGCCGGTCGATGTTTATGACCAGGTCAACGGCTCTCTGGTGTTCCAGAACACGGTCGCCCCCACGGGCAGCAATAATCGCTTTGAGACCGGCGAAGCCCTGAGCTTCTGGGCCCTCGACACCTGGCAGGCGACGGACAAGCTCAGCGTTAACCTCGCCCTGCGCTACGAGGATGTACAGACCAGCCGCACCCAATACGCGGATCCCGGCCGCACAACCGTCGACAGCACCCGCGCCAATGACAGTGCTGAACTCCTGCCCGGCGCTTCCTTTACCTATGACCTGTCCCAAAGCTGGCAGGTTCTGGGTGGCGTGCACCGGGGTTTCTCCCCTCTCGGAGGTGGTGCCAAGGCAAACGAAGATCCGGAAACCAGCAAGAACTGGGAGGCCGGCCTCCGGTACTTTGGCAATGCGTTCTTCGCGGAAATGATCGGCTTCTACAGCAACTTCTCCAACAAGGCCGAAAACTGTTCCGTGGGCTCGCCGTGCAGCAATGGCGCCACCTCTGGCAGTTTTGTAACCGGCGAGGCTGAAATTTCCGGTGTTGAGTTCCAGCTCCAGACCGGCACCCGGGCAGGCGAGTTCTACCTTCCGGTCAGCCTTACCTACACCTTTACCCAGGCGGAAATCAGCAAGGACAATGCCGCTTCGGGCCTGAAAAAAGGCGATCAGCTCAAGGACGTACCTGAAAACCAGATGAGCTTCCGGACAGGCATGGAACACCCGAGTGGCTGGGACAACTACCTTGTGGCCACCTACGTCGATGAGATGTGTGTCAGCGCGGGATGCAACAACACCGCCACGAAACTGGACGAGACCGAGTCCCTGTTCCTGGTCGATTTCATCAGCCGCTACGCACTGACCGCCAGTGCCGATGTCTTCCTGAAAGTGGACAACCTGTTCGATGAACAGCAAATTGTCTCACGTTGGCCCGATGGCGCCATGGCGAACCTGCCGCGTACCGCTTCACTGGGGTTAAGCGTTAATTTCTGACGAATGACCGGGTTGGCCTGGTTTCCGGGCGAACCCGCTGTGAATGGCCCACTGATGAGACCCGGCCCGTTGGCCGGGTCTTTTTTTATGCCGGGCAGGGGAAGCAATTCCCATTCTCCGGCCCGAGAGTAAGGTAGACTGCGGACACAAAGTTCCGACCACATCGCCCAAAGGAGTCCCTTCGATGCGCCGCCCGTCACCGGTATACCTGCTGATCATACTGGCCGCTTCCCTGCTGTTCAGTGCCTGCTCTCGTCAGGACATCTACCAGACCGCGATTGATTTTGAACGATCATCGGCGGGTCTGGAGGCGGCGAGCGTGGCAGTGGGCAACCTTGACATCGCCTATCTCAGGAACCAGGAAGTGAGCGCAGGCGACACCATCGTCATGATCCATGGCTTCGGGGCCAACAAGGACAACTGGACCCGTCTGGCCGGCCACCTGACCGACGACTTCAATGTCTATGCGATCGATCTGCCGGGGCATGGTGACAGCAGCAAGCCCCTCGACATCGGCTACCGCCTGGAAGATCAGGCCGGTTATGTCGCACGCATCCTCGACGCGCTGTCGGTTGATGAGGCACACGTCATGGGCAACTCCATGGGCGGGGCAATTGCCGCCCTCTATGCCGCCAATCATCCGGACAAGGTGAAATCAGTGGTACTGTTCAGCCCCGCCGGCATCCTGGAATACGAGAGCGAACTGGTGAAACTGGTCATGGAGGGCGACAACCCCCTCATCCCGAAACAGCCCGGCGACTTCAAGCGCCTGATGGACTTTGCCCTGGAGAAAGAACCCTTCATACCCTGGCCCATTCTGGGCGTGATGGAGGAGCGGGCCATCGCCAACCGGGAGGTCAACGAGGTCATTTTTGCCGCCATTCGCGATGCCGGTTTCGAGTCGGACTTCCGCAATGCCATCACCCGGATCAAGGCGCCGGTACTGGTCGTCTGGGGCAAGGAAGACCGGGTCATCAACTACCGTAACGGTGAGATCTTTGTGGCGGCGATACCCGATGCCTGGCTGGAGGTGATGGAGGGAATCGGCCACGCGCCGATGCTGGAAGCCCCCGAGGAGTCCGCACAACTGTTCCGGCAATTTATCGGGCCGCCGGCGGAGTAAACCGGATTTCCGCAAAAGTCATGGAATTCCGCCCTCAGCGACTACAAGGGCATGGGAAAACAGGGTAGCCTAGCAAGCATTATGCCCCTGACCTCTGAACTGACCACTCATGCCTGAAGCAATCTGGATAACTTTTGCCTTTGGTCTTGGCCTTCTGGTCAAGCTTGTGGGGCTCCCCCCTCTCGTCGGTTACCTGGCCGCGGGTTTTGTTCTGAGCGGCATTGCCGAAACAACCGGCGTCGTGATCGAAGAGACCGACGTCCTTGAGCGAATTGCGCACCTGGGTGTATTGCTTCTGCTGTTCACGGTGGGGCTCAAGCTGAAACTCCGGTCCGTGGTCAGCCCGGAGGTGATTGGTGGAAGCCTGCTGCATTTCGGGATCACCTGCGCCATCTTTACGCCGGGCCTCTATCTGCTGATGGAACTGTCCTGGAAGACCGCCTTTCTGCTGGCCATCGCGCTCTCGTTCTCATCTACCGTACTGGCCGCCAAGGTCCTGGAATCCAAGCGGGAGCTGCGAGCCTTTCACGGCCGAGTGGCCATTGGCATCCTGATCATGCAGGATCTTATCGCCCTGGTCGTGATGAGCGTGGCCGCCGGGCAGACGCCCTCGCAATGGGCACTGATTATCTTTGGCCTGCCCCTGCTACGCCCTGTGCTGTTCCGCCTGCTGGATGCCAGCGGCCACGACGAACTGCTGGTCCTGCTCGGGCTCTTGCTGGCACTTGTCATTGGCGGGCTGGGCTTCGAATCCGTTGGCCTGAGCTCGGAGCTGGGGGCACTGGTGTTCGGTGCCATGCTGGCGAATCATCCGCGATCCCAGGAACTCTCCAAGTCGCTCTGGAGTGTAAAAGAGGTTTTTCTGGTGGGGTTCTTCCTGCAGATTGGCATTGGCGGCCTGCCCGATGGGGAGGCCCTCCTGTTCGCGGTCATCGCTGGCCTGGTGCTGCCGCTCAAAGGCATCCTGTTCTTTTTCCTGCTACTGGCGTTCCGGTTGCGGGCCCGCAGCGGCTTCCTGAGTTCGCTGGCCCTGACCAACTACAGCGAGTTCGGGCTGATTGTCGCGAGTGTTGCGCTACCCGAATGGCTGGTTCCGCTGGCGATTTCGGTGTCGCTCTCGTTTGTCTTTTCCGCGCCACTCAACCGCTTCTCCCACACGCTTTACGAGCGTTTCGCCCATGGCCTCAGCCGTTTTGAGGGCAGCAAACACCATCCGGATGAACAGCCCCTGTCGCTGGGCGATACGCGGGTACTGATCATGGGGATGGGGCGAACGGGCACCGCCGCCTATGACTGGCTGAGTGAGGATCAGCCGAAACTGATGGGCCTGGATTCCGACCCGGCAAAAGTCACCCAGCATCAGAAGGAAGGACGTAACGTGGTCTTCGCAGACGCCGAGGATGCTTCTTTCTGGAACGGTCTGCACATGCCCGCCGTCGAATCGGTGATCCTCGCCATGGGCGACATCGAGGGCAAACTGATTGCTGCGCGCACGCTCAGAACGATGGGTTTCAAGGGCTTTATCGTGGCTCACACCATGTACCAGGATGAAGCAAGACAGATTCAGGAAGCCGGCGCCGACGAGGCCTACCTGACCATGAGCGAGACCGGTGTCGCCCTGGCCAGCCACCTGATGGACAGGACACCCGCGAAACCCTCCCTGATTGTCGGCAAATCCGTGTAGCCTCAACACCCAGGGCGGCCACGTGGCGACTCCTCGTCAAGCGCGCAGGTGCGAAACCCGGTATAGACGTCGTTGCGTACCGGCAGGTAAGCCTGGCGATAGGTGCCGCGAATCAGGCAGGAGGAGGTGGCGCAACCGCCCCCGCGGGTCACCTTGTGATCACCGAACTGCAGGGTCGACATGAACGGGTACATATCCACCCTGAAGCCGTCGTAGGGGAAGAACTGGCTGCTGGTCCACTGCCAGACCGTGCCCGTCATCTGGCGGCAGCCAAAGGGGCTGTCGCCGGCCGGGAAATCAAACACCGGATTCTGTGCCATGGCACGGCCATTCAAATCAGCGCGTTGCTCATCCGGCGCCGTGTTGCCCCAGGGAAAACGCCGGAACGGCTTGCCCGGGCGATTACCAAGGGCGGCCACCTCCCATTCAAACTCCGTGGGCAAACGACGCCCCGCCCACCGGCACCAGGCTTCAGCCTCCCAGAACGTCACATGGGTAACCGGTGCATCCGGGTTCAGGGGCTGCCAGCGATCAAACACCCGCTCCTGCCACTGGCCATCGTGCCAGCGCCAGTACAGCGGGTGGCGGGGAACACGAAGCAGGGGTTCGTCACTGCCATGAACCAGGGCAACATCGGATTCGGTCTGCAGCCATTTCCGCCCGCCGAAGGACCAGAGTTCGGGCCGCCGGTAGCCGCCATCCTCAACAAACTCCAGGAACCGGCGATTACTGACCAGACACTTTGAAATGGCAAACGGGTCCAGTTTTACAGTAAACCGGGGCTTCTCATTATCGAAGGCAAAATCCTCCCGGGCGTAGCGCTCCGAATCACCGGGCATGCCGATTAACCATTCCCCCGCAGGAATCAAGGCATCGCCATCATGCTGAACACCCGGCGCTGGCCGGTACAGATCCGTTCCCGGAGGTGCCGGATAGCCAACGGTCTGCCGGCACCAGATCAGTGACTCAACATGCATGTTCTGGTGATAGACCGCGTAGCGGTAAAGGTACAGCGCCTGGTCGGTCAGGGGCTGCGCCTTTATTCGCTCAGCCACCTGATCGTAAACAGTGTTGAAGTATTCAAGGGTTTTCTCGCGCCCGGGAAACAGGTCCCGGTTCCAGCGGTCGCGGTGCTCAACATGGAAGGAATCCCAGAGATCGTCCATGGACGGGTCGAAACTGGGCGTGCCATCGAGCAGGTTGAACACGAACACCTCGTAGAAAAAAGCGGCATGGCCCATTTCCCACAGCGGCGGATTCACGCCCGGATGCCAGGGGACATCCAGCAGCTTCTCGGGCACAGAGCACACCAGGCTTTCCGTGCGTTTCCGTGTCCACTGAAGCTGATCCAGCAGTTCCGCCCTGGCCTGATCAGTGCGATCAATCGTCGTCATGTTTCGCCTCACTCATCTCAGCCTCCTCAAGTATCTGCATATCAGTATCCCAGCCGGTCAACAACACCTCCGTTAACATATCACTGGCACTCGCTGTGGCACCCCCAGGCTTTGCTCGCGCGCTCACCCGGTTTCCAGACGGTGTCGGCAGACTTTACAGAAAACACGCTGTGACAAAACCCCCTGTTTCTAACCCCCTGAAACAATGACTAGTGTTTAAACTGGCATACAACCTGAATGTCCGCCAGCAGGAGTTTCGCCTGTTTCCCCCAAGCCGTATGCGGTCACAGGACAGTGACCGGATCGAGCAGTTCCGGTATTACCAGCATTTACTGAACGTTATGCAGTTCGTTTTCCCGGCAAGTTCTCAGGAGAATCGCCATGCAGGAAAAACGACCGCTCGTTTGGTTGTCAGCGGTGTATCCGGTTTTTTCAGCCAGCGAGTCCTTGTTCAGGGACTGGCGGCTGATTCACGTCCCCCTGGCAGGCGCGTCGTTCACGGGCACAACACCTGACTCGGGCACCAGGGTCGGCGTGTTTGACCTTGGTTCACTGACGGAGGATCAACTGGCTCGCCTGCCCGAATGGCTGGACGCCCTCCCGGTCCGGCACTGGGTCGCCGCGCTGGAGGCTCACCAGATCCACAACCCCGATATCTGTGCGCTGATAAATCGCTATTGCAAGGACTACCACACACTGCCACTTCAGTCAGACCGGCTCAATGCCATCCTCGGCCATCTGTGGGGCATGTCGGAACTACAGGAAAAGGCCTCACAGGCGAAATCCGGTAGCTATCACGAATATGCCCTCGAGGGTGAGTCTCCGGCGATCCAGAAGGTCAGGGTGTTGTTGCAGAAATTTGCCCGCACCGAAGAACCCGTACTTATCTATGGCGAGAACGGAACCGGCAAGGAAGCGGCTGCCAGCTTTATTCATGACCACTCGCCGCGCAGAAACAGGCCACTGGTTGTCGTGAACTGCGCCGCTTTACCTCGCGCTCTCACCCAGAACGAACTCTTCGGCCACGAAAAGGGCGCGTTCACCCATGCCATGAGTGCTCAGAAAGGCAGAATTGAAGCGGCCAATGGCGGCACTCTGCTGCTTGTTGGTGTGGATGAACTCTGCCCCGAACAGCAATCGGCGATTTTGCGTTTCCTTCAGGAAGGCCAGATAGAGCGCCTGGGTTCCAGTCACCCCATCAGCGTCGATACCCGGCTCATCACCACCAGTACAAAACCGCTCGAACAACTGGTGAAAACCGGTGTTTTCCGAAGTGACGTGTTTTACCGGCTTGGAAGCCTGCACGTGCTTATGCCACCGCTGCGGGAGCGGAAGGAAGACATCCCCATGCTGGCCAACCGGATACTCTCGGCCACACCCTCGGCAGAGGGTCCTCGGCACCTCAGTGACACCGCCATTATCTGCCTTGCCGAACACCCCTGGCCAGGCAATCTCAGGGAACTGCAAAACCGGTTGCGTCAGGCCCTGTTGCTCGGTGACCGCCCCCGAATCGAAGCGGAGGATATGGGCTTTGCCGTTCTTCCCTCAGAAAACCAACATCGGAGCCAGGAACTGTCCCTCGACGCTTTCCGGTCCCGGGCGGATCGCCAGGCAATCTCGGTAAGTCTCGCACTTGCACACAACAATGTATCGGCAGCCGCAAGACTGCTGAACATTTCAAGGGTTTCGTTATACCGGCTGATGGACAAACACCAGTTCCCCCACGGTACTCACACCCGGCCACCAAAGAATAACTAGAGGAGATTCCCCATGAATAAGAAAACTCGCTGGATCATCCCGGTACTTACCCTGGCAGCTCCCTTGCTTGCCTCGGCCGCACAAGCCGACAGGGATAGCACGCCGGCATCCACTGGCATGTCTGGCCACACAGAGCCAAACGACAACTCGGCTACCGACATTGCATCAATAACTGCTGACCGGGGCATTGTCACCCGCCCGGGCCGCTTCACGATCGAGCCCTCCTTCTCCCATGCGTACAGCAACTCAACAGCGGTCGCGGTGGAAGGTTATACGGTGATACCTGCCCTGCTCATCGGGCTGATCAATATTTCGGAAATCCAGCGTGATATTTTCGTCGGCGCGACGTCACTCAAGTACGGCTTCACCAGCAAGCTCGAAGCGGCGATCCGTATCCCCTATCTCAGCATCAACGAGGACCTGAGGGAGCGGGAGGTTTTCCAGGGCACACCAGTGGATACTCTGCGCGAGTCCTCAGGCGAAGGTCTGGGTGATGTTGAACTCTCGGTTCGTTACCAGCTAACCGATGGCCTGGACGGCTGGCCCTACGTTATTGGCGCAATGCGAGTGAAAGCGCCAACCGGAGAAGGCCCCTACGACGTTGATCAAAGAGTCATCCTGGATAACCAGGGCAACCCGATTGGTATTGAACTGGAGGATCGGCCGACCGGCACCGGTTTCTGGGCCTTCGAACCAGGTCTCTCATTCATCTACCCGTCGGACCCGGCCGTGCTATTTGGAAACCTGAGTTACGTCTGGACCCTAAAAGAAGAGCAGGGCTTCGAAAATGGAGGCACAGTCGACCCCGGCGACATAGTGCGTTTCGGCTTCGGAATGGGGTTTGCCTTTAACGAGCGCACGTCCTTCAGCCTGGGCTATGACCACTCGGTCATCCGGAAAACAACGTTCGAGAGGAATAACAATCTGTTTGCAGCCAACTTCGACCGTATACAGATCGGGTCACTGTCGTTCGGCTTATCCCAGCGTCTGACGCGCGCCACAAGCCTGAGCCTGACGGTGAGTATAGGAGTTACGGAAAATGCGCCCAACAGCGAAATTACTCTGAAGCTTCCTATCAGTCTCTAGGCGGACAAGCTGAATAGCCGGTCAGCGGCCAAGCAACTGCACCAACTGATCACTGAGCCGTGCCGGGAACTGATTCCCGGCACCGACATTCTTCAGCTCGATGTTCAGTTGATGCATATTCTGTATCACAGTACTATCAAGGCTGTTCTGAACGATGGTCATCCAGCCGTTGGGCCCCGCCATATTACTGGATACTCGAGCACCGCCAATACGGTTCGCACTGACAACCTCGAGCACTGTATCCATTTGACTGTCCACCAAACCGCCGTTGACGTTCTGGTTCAGATTGGGAATGGTTAACCGATTGATCACCAGGGTATCACCGTTTATTCCGACAATCTGCTCCAGACCAATGCTGATTTCCAGGCTGTCCATCAGGAAGCCGCCCCGGTATTCAGCCAGCTCCAGATCGCTCAGGGGCTCAACGCCAAGCGTCAGTTCCGCCCGGACAGACGGCGACAGGGTTGCAAATGAAAGAACCAATAACGCTATAGCCGGCATCCGGACCATCATGATCATCACCACTCCCTTGAGGATGGCCAGTAGGGCAGTGTGTGCCCTAGAGAAGGACCTTCCAGACCGTTCTGTGTCGGTGCCCTTGCTACTTGAGGCCAATGTCCATCGCCGAGAAAGCCCTCTCGCCCTTGCTTAAGATGGCTGCGGATAACAAAGGCGGTGCCATTCCAGTACTCGCTGAATTGTGCGTAGGAATAAACCTTCAGCCCCCGGGCCGGATCCCCCACCAGAACCTCATCATCACTGATCCCCTTGATCAGAACAAAATGCCGGAAGCCATCGATGTTCAACAACACAATCGTGGGTAGGCGCACCTTCTCCCTGAGGCCGGCCAACGGCATGCGGAAGCCATCGGCCTGGTACCCCCTGGACTCCAGATAGAGCTTCATATCGAGCATAGAGAAGCCATCCTGGCGCACTTTTTTTTCATCTGCCAACGCAAGCATTTCGATGAAGACATCGTGCTCTGTGACCTGGTCTTCGTAGTGAAAGGACAACAACGAAGCAACAGCCGCGGAGCCGCAACTGAAGTCGTATTGCTGGCGTATGACGCTGCCAAACCGGCGGTTCTCGAAACTCTCTACCTTTAGCCAGAAATCACCACCAATACCCGGCACCGTGACCGCGCCGGCGAAGGCAGTGGACCATAGCAGCCCGGCACTCGCGCAGATCGCAACAAGAACCTTTTTGGCCATGGCCCACCTCCGTCAGCGATTAATCAGTATATTGATTTGGGTACTGTCCTGAATGACCACCTGGTTACCGGTGTTCTGGATAACCGTGGCAACCCCGCTCATGTTACCGAACGCGTTGTCGGAAATACTGTTATTTCCGGTGAAAACATTTCCGGACAGCAGGTTGTCGGAGACATTCGCATTCTGCTGGTTATTGTTAACCTGCAATTGCATCGAAACGCCCTGGCGACCACTTGCATCCGCCAACTGATCAGCCGACAACGGCGTGACCCCCATCCACTCCTCGGCGGATACAAATCCCGTTGCCCCGAACATTAACGCCAGCAAGGCAGACTTCAGTTTCCATCTGATCACGCGCCCCATGACAGTTCTCCCGGAATTACCGGGCCGCACCCGCTACAGGCAGGCGCGACCTGGATTCCTTATTGGGTGCCGCCACCGCCACCGGTGGACAGATTGGACATTACACTGACATTAGCCTGTGTAACGCTGCCATTACCTGCGTTCTGGGCAAATGCCCCGACACCGGTGTAGTTCGCCGAACCGCCAGAGATTTCGTTGCTGTTGCGAACTATGGTGTAGGAGCCGTCAGCGTTGGCACTACCGTATGTGGTTGCGGTGCCTGATACAGTACCGTTCAGCTCGGCGTTGTTCAGGAACACATCCAGATCAAGGGCCAGGGAGTTATCGGAACTGTCATTGCCACTGTCAGACACGGTGGTATTCCCGCTATCGGCAATGTTGGTTGAGTTGTCGGAGCTGTCATTTCCACTATCGGCAACGTTGGTAGAGTTATCCGAGTTATCGGAGTTATCGGAGTTATCGGAGTTATCCGAATTATCGTTGCCACTATCAGCGATCTTGAACGAATCGTTCACGCTGGTGCTGTTGTCGGAGCTATCCGAGTTATCCGAATTGTCCGAGTTATCCGAATTGTCCGAGTTATCGGAGTTATCGGAGTTATCGGAGGCGTCCGAATTATCTGTATTGCCACTGTCCGCGATCTTGAACGCATCGTTCACATTGGTACTGTTATCCGAACTGTCGGAATTGTCGGAGTTATCCGAATTGTCGGAGCTGTCTGAATTGTCAGACATGTCGTTTCCACTATCGGCAATCTTGAACGAGTCGGCCACGTTGGTGCTGTTGTCCGAGTTGTCCGAGTTGTCCGAGTTGTCCGAGTTGTCCGAGTTGTCCGAATTGTCGGTGTTGGTGGAGTTGTCATTACCGGAGTCGGTATTGCCGGATTGGTCATTGTTGGCCGTGGAGGTATTATCCGCGTTGGTATTCGGATCCCCGTCACCCCCCAGGTCCGCATAGGCAAAACCGGAAATACCCAGACTCATTGCGATGGCAGCTGCTAGCAAACTTTTTTTGGTATTCATGATGTCGCTTCCTTTTCGATTATTGGCTTTTAAGGGATCCGACCCAACCCGCTAGCCGTCGGGTAAGCCAAGGTCCAGACCCACAGACAAACTGGAGCGATTCTCGTGCCAGAATTAAACAACAATACCTAAACCAATATTTCTAAAGGCTTTTTATGTTTATTGCGTAAACGGACGGGGCTTGGCGAGGGTGAAGAACTGTTTCAGGGGTGAAACAGGCACGGTCCGTAAAATACATCGAAACGGAGGTTTATGCCGTTATTTCAGACACATACACCGAAACGACAGTGTCAAAAAAACAAAACCCCGCAACGGGCGGGGTTTTGGGTTTGAAGCGAACATTCAAGCCCGCTTCAGCAACACCTGAACCTTTGATTAACCGAACTGGTTCATGGTGTTGTCTTTACCACCGGCTTTCAGGGCCGCTTCACCGGCGAAGAATTCCTTGTGGTCGTCACCGATATTGGAACCGGCCATATCCTGGTGCTTGACGGTGGCGATGCCCTGACGGATTTCCTTGCGCTGAACACCGGCAACGTAGGCCAGCATGCCTTCGTCACCGAAGTAACCCTTGGCCAGGTTGTCGGTAGACAGGGCCGCGGTGTGGTAAGTCGGCAGAGTGATCAGGTGATGGAAAATACCCGCTTCACGTGAACCGTCACGCTGGAAGTTACGGCACCATTCGTCAGCCAGCTGACCCAGCTCGGTGTTGTCGTACTCTTCGCTCATCAGCTTCGGACGGTCGTAAGCAGAAACGTCCTTGCCTTCTTCCTTCCAGGCGTCGAATACCTGCTGACGGAAGTTCAGGGTCCAGTTGAAGGACGGGCTGTTGTTGTACACCAGCTTGGCGTCGGGCACCACTTCCTTGATGCGGTTAACCATGGCCGCGATCTGGCCAACGTGCGGCTTCTCGGTTTCGATCCACAGCAGGTCAGCACCGTTCTGCAGGCTGGTGATGCAGTCCAGCACAACACGGTCTTCGCCGGTACCCGGCTTGAACTGAAACAGGCCGGAAGGCAGACGCTTCGGCCGAACCAGCTGGCCGTTCTGCTTGATCACAACGTCGCCGTTGTTGATGTCTTCGGCCTTCTCGATCACGTCGCCGTCGATGAAGCTGTTGTACTGGTCACCCAGGTCGCCCGGCTCGTTGGTCACGGCGATTTTCTGGGTCAGGCCCGCGCCCAGGGAGTCGGTACGGGCAACGATGACACCGTCGTCCACGCCCAGCTCAAGGAACGCCAGACGCACGGCGTTGATCTTGGACAGGAAGTCTGCATGCGGCACGGTGACCTTGCCGTCCTGGTGGCCACACTGCTTTTCATCGGAAACCTGGTTCTCGATCTGGATGCAGCAGGCACCGGCTTCGATCATCTGCTTGGCCAGCAGGTAGGTCGCTTCGGCGTTACCGAAACCGGCGTCGATGTCGGCAATGATCGGCACAACGTGCGTTTCGTGGTTGTCGATCTGCTTGATCAGCTCGTCGGCCTTGGCGTTGTCGCCTGCTTTCTCGGCGTCTTCCAGGGCACGGAACAGGTGGTTCAGTTCCCAGGCATCAGCCTGACGCAGGAAGGTGTACAGCTCTTCAATCAGGCCGGATACGGCGGTCTTCTCATGCATGGACTGGTCAGGCAGCGGACCAAACTCGGAACGCAGGGCGGCAACCATCCAGCCAGACAGGTACAGGTAACGACGTTTGGTGGTACCGAAGTGCTTCTTGATGGACAGCATCTTCTGCTGGCCGATGAAGCCGTGCCAGCAGCCCAGTGACTGGGTGTACTGGGAGGTGTCCTTGTCGTAATTTGCCATGTCTTCGCGCATGATCCTGGCGGTGTACCTGGCGATGTCCAGGCCAGTCTTGAACCTGTTCTGGGCGCGCATGCGAGCGGCGTGCTTCGGGTTGATGGCGTTCCAGGTCGGGTGCTGCTTCAACAGGGAAGCAATCTGGTCAACGTCTTGTGCGTAGGGCATGATCTCAATCCTTTCTACGTTGGTTTTCTAAGTCGATGCGGAGAAGCGTACTGCAACGTTCGAAGCCAACAACCTGCTCACTTTTTGAGCGAAGCGCTGACGTTGATGGTTACTTTAGTGGTTTCAAATTTATAATTGAAATTTATATGATCTATTTTCGGCATTTTTTTGGCGAATACTAAAAAGACCCCCGGCTTTGAGTTGAATCAACACCAGAATCGAGACTATTGTTACCAATACCAACGAGAGCCTCCCGGCCAAAACCCACCAGGCGCAAACCGTGTTCTATCTGCGAGCTTTCAGTCATTCCCTTGTGCATGCTCTGAGGAACCTGTGCCCGATCATTGCCGTCGTTCTCTTCTTCCAGCTCGCGATTCTCCGGCAGATGCCGGAGAATATACTCGGGATGACGGTGGGATTGCTGATCGTGGCGGTGGGGGTTGCCCTGTTCCTCCAGGGGCTTGAATTAAGCATTTTCCCGGTCGGCAAGAGTCTCTCCAATCAGTTCGCCCGCAAGGGCTCGGTGCCCGTTCTGCTGTCGTTCGGTTTCGCGATGGGTTTCTCGGCTGTGGTGGCAGAGCCCGCGCTGATTGCCGTGGCCCAGCAGGCCGAGGAAATCAGCGCGGGCAAGATCAAGGCCCTGACCCTGAGAATCCTGGTCGCCGTCTCCGTCGGACTGGTGGTTGCCGTCGGTGTGTTCAGAACCATCTTTGGTTATCCGCTGCACTGGTTCATGATCACTGGCTATATCACAGTTGTCATCATCACCTGGTTTGCGCCTCCGGAGATTGTCGGCCTTGCCTACGATTCCGGCGGCGTGACCACCAACATCGTTACCGTTCCCCTCATTGCAGCCCTGGGCATTGGCCTTGCCACCTCCATCCGGGGCCGAAATCCGCTAATGGACGGGTTCGGACTGGTTGCCCTCGCTGTCATGGTCCCCATGATCACCGTTCAGTTGTATGGAATCGTTGTGTATTCCGGGGAAACCGCGGATCCATCCGTTTTGCCGGCCCTGGTTGACAATGCACATGTGGAGGACACCCCGGTTCTGCTCATGATGTTGCTGGATCTGGCTGAAATGATCCGGGATGTACTCCCGATCATTATCACCATTCTGTTCTTCCAATACCTGGTCTTACGCCGGGGGCTAACCAATCCGCGCAGGATTCTGTCCGGATTTGCACTGGTTGTCCTGGGGCTCTATGCCTTTGTTGTCGGCCTGAAGCTTGGCCTTTTTCCGATTGGCACCAGCATGGCCGAGCAGTTGATGAGCATGGAGGGTTTCATGTTCGTTTACCTCTTTGCGTTCATGATCGGTTTTGCCACGACAATGGCAGAACCTGCCCTGATCGCTATCGGACACCAGGCAGAACAGGCGGCAGCCGGAACCATCAATGGCAACGCCATCAGGATCATCGTGGCGGTCGGGGTGGCTGTGGGCATAACCGTCGGGGTACACCGGATTATCAGTGGCGACTCGATTCACCAATACATCATCGGCGGCTATATTCTGGTCATCTTTCTGACCACGCTGGCACCGAGGTACATCATCCCATTGGCCTATGATCTCGGTGGCGTCACCACCTCTGAGGTAACGGTGCCCCTGGTGACCGCACTGGGCATCGGCCTGGCGAGCAGCATAGAGGGCCGCAACGTACTGATCGACGGGTTTGGCCTGATTGCCTTCGCGTCCATCTTTCCAATTGTTACGGTGATGAGCTATGCCATCATTGTTGAAATGCTTGCAAAGCAGAGGAAAACAGAGCCATGAAATTTTCCGTACTGGTTGCCATTGTTCCCGAGGATCAGGAACAGGATTGTGTTGATGCGTCGAGAGAGCTGGGCGCCGGGGGCATAACGGTGCTTTCGGGCCGGGGCATCAGTAACACCGCCAGGAAAACGTTCTTCGGGCTGACCTACGACGGCAGCCAGAGCGTTTTGCTGATGGTACTGGAGAAGAGCCTTTCACTTGATATTCTGAAAGCCCTCCAGAAAATTCTCATGCCCGACCACAACGATTCACAGGGGCTTGTGTTTACCCTGCCCCTGGAACACCTCGGAGGGATCGATATGTCACAGGTCGAGAAATTCGAACAACACCTGAAATGTTCACTGTATCCGGAGAACAACAATGAAACTGGTTAAAGACGTGATGGTTCGGGACATTATCACCATTACTCCGTTTGCCACCATCCGTGAGGCGCTGTTGATGATGAAGCAGCATTCGGTGAAATCACTGGTGGTGGAGAAACAGGGCGAACACGATGCCTGGGGATTGATCACCTATACCAACGTACTCAAAACCGTGGTCGCCGAAGACGGCGATATCGACCTTCTGAACGTTTACGACGCCTGCGCCAGGCCCGTGATCAGCGTGGGTGAGAGCCTGAACGTCCGGCATGCGGCAAGTCTGATGAGCAAATACCGCGTCAAGCGCCTTCTGGTACTGGCGGACAACGACCTCAAAGGTTTTGTGGTCATGGATGACATTATGGCCGCCCTGCTCGAAAGCATCGACTGAGAAGCACTCAGGTCAGGCACAGCACCACCAGCCGGTCACCGGGCTGTAACTCCAGATAGTCCTTGCGGGGCGGATTCAGTTGCAAGTGGCGTCCACGTTCATTGGCCTTCTGCCGAAAGACGCCCAGGGCCAGCTCACCTTCTGCCGCCACGGTCTTTTCCAGAACCTGGAACGTAGCGCTGGCGGGCAACGGGTAATCCGCGGGATCCCGGAAGTGGATCTCGGCCCCGCCGACGGTGAACAGTTCATCCAGCACCACCCGGAGCTCGCGCCTCAAGGCCACCTGGGCAAGGACGTGACTCAGAATCATGGGGCTGATCAGCATTTCACTCTGGTGCCCGTACAACAGGTGCCGGTTGTCCGGATCGCTCAGCTCCATAATCAGCTGGGGGCGCTTTGTGGATTCGGCCAGAATGTCCTCCAGTTGAAGGTAGCCAACCATGGCCCGGGCATCGGCTTCTTCTCCTGACGCCAGTCGGTCGCTGCTCAGCAGGATAACGGTATCGTAACTCGCCGGCCCGATCCGGCGCAGTTCGCCCTCCACCATGTAATCGCCCTCGATATGGCGACAAGCCACCCGTTCAGCGTTATCAACATACTGGGCAATGGCCTGCTCCCGTTCGGTTTTTGGCACCACGGAAACCAGATTAATTTCAAAATGACGGTGCCCGTAACTGATGAACTCAGCCACCAGGCTCGGTACTCGCCGGTTCCAGCCCAACACCAGAACACGGTGGTTTATCTGGTCGGCAGGCCGGTCTACCCTCACCGCCGGACCTCTCACAAGCTCCGGCAAGGTTGCCTTTTTTGGATCCGGTTCGGTCTCGGAGTAGTCCCGGGCCATGATCACCACCCGGTCTTCTGCATTGATCCGCGAGTCCGAAGGCGCCAGCAGGCACACATCCCAACCCGAGCCCCGGTGCTTCAACAAGCCCAGCACGATGACCTCAGGCCGGGCCGCGGCCAACTCGCCAAGTGTCATTCCTGCCAATGATTCCCCACCCCGGAGGTAGATTTCATTCCCATCGCCGGCGGTGAGCAACTCGTTGTAAACCTCTGACAACCCCGGATGCAGGATGTTCTGAACCATCAACCGGCTGATGGTGGCATCGCCGGCCACAACTTCCACTGCTCCTGGATAGGCCCGCTCAACCACTGGAAGCTTGCGGACGTCCTGGATCTCAGCCACCACAAACGGTAGAGGCAAGTGCAGCTGCCGTGCCTGAGCGGAAATGGAAAGCAGCGCCTTGACAGTTTCCACATCCGAAGTCACCAGGCTGCCGGCTTCATGGACTGCACTAGGCACAATAACTGCTGCCGCGTCCAGGCAGGCCACCCTGTGCAAGGCATCTGGCTGGATCGCCGATCCGGAGCGCAGGATGATCTGGCGTGCCCTGCGCCCGATACCGGGCTCACTCCGCAGTTCATGAACCTGGGCCGCCGAGGCGTCCTCCGACAACACCACCAGGTTCAGCTTCTGAGCATCGTGCTTTTCCAGGAACCGTCGCATCCGGCCGCTGGAGCCCAGCAATTCCGAGAGTAGCGGCAGAGTCTGGCTGGTCCAGCCCAGCACCACCACATGGTTCTTAAGGGTCACCGGAGTGAGCCCCCGCTCAAGGTCTGCCATTTTGGCAATCAACCATCGGGTCAGGATGGCCACCAGCGTACCCATGAACACCACATAGCCACTGATGGTCAGCAGGGTTGAGACAAACCGCTGCCAGGTACCCACATCGTCACCCAGGTAACCGGGATCGGTCAGCCTCAGGAACGCCCACCAGATGGCCGAGCCCGGGTCCGCATATTCCCCGCCCTGAGGCACCACCAGCAGGCCGCCGACAAGCGAGATCAGGCCAATAAAAACACCGACCACCAGAAGCTGGAATCCGGCTCCTTTCACCAGTTGGCGTTCCACAAGGAATTTCAGACGGTCGATCAGCCGGAAAGGCAGCATGGCATTCCTCTTGTCCAGAGCATTTTCAATGCCTAAGGGTAAACTATCCGGGAACTTTAAGAATCAACGTCTTATCCGGAGGGCTGATCAGATTCAGAAGCGGGATTACTGATCAGACGCAACGCTTCTTCCAGGGAGGAAGTATAGCAGCTGACGCCGGACACCGGCGTCACACCCGCGCGAGCCAGGGTTCTCAACGGCTGAAACTGAAGATCGGCAATGACAATCCGCGTGCCGTCCTGTTCGCAAGTGTCAATCAGCTTGTTCAGGGCAGACAGGCCCCCGGCATCAAGAATAGTGACGCCGTCCATATACAGGATAAACCCGCGGGCTTCCCGGGACAGTTCCGCCAGTTCTCCAAAAATCCTGTCGGCAGCAGCAAAGAACAGTGGCCCGTTGATTTTGAACACCTGCCAGCCATCAGGCAAGCCAGGGT
This sequence comes from Marinobacter sp. SS8-8, assembly GCF_030540945.1. Classification (NCBI taxonomy): domain Bacteria; kingdom Pseudomonadati; phylum Pseudomonadota; class Gammaproteobacteria; order Pseudomonadales; family Marinobacteraceae; genus Marinobacter; species Marinobacter sp. SS8-8. The sequence continues at coordinate 151,928 of NZ_JASSVN010000003.1, forward strand.
CAGCAATCCGTCTGTTCAGCGTGATGTCCGTCACCTTGGTCATCTGGGCCATTTCACGCATGAAGAGAACCGCCGCCAGTAAAACTCCGGCGGTAATCGCAATGACCATATCGAGCACAACGGTGAGAAAGAAGCAGGTCAGGAAAACAAGGATGTCGCTGCGCGGCGCTGTTTTCAGAAGATGCACGGATTTGGGCGCCTCACTCATGTTCCAGGCCACCATCACCAGCAGCGCTGCCATGGCCGGCATGGGCAGATAAGCCAGAAGACCGGCAAGCGATACCAGCGCCAGCAGCACGACTAGCGCATGAACCATGGCGGAAACCGGTGATTCCGCACCCGCCCGGTAATTGGCGGCGGAGCGCGCAATGGCAGCGGTGGCGGTGATACCACCGAAAAAAGGCGTGATGATGTTGCCAATGCCCTGCCCCATCAACTCACTGTTGGCACTGTGGCGCTTACCGGTCATGCCATCGAGCACCACCGCACACAGCAGGGATTCGATGGCACCGAGCATGGCGATGGCGAAGGCCGCCGGCAGTAGTTCCCGGACCAGGGTCCAGGACAGTCCGATGGGTTCCCCGGAGGCCCCCATTTGCCGCCACGGCCAGGCAAACTCGGGCAAAAAGGGCGGAATGCCCGCCCCCATACTGCCATCCGGCAACAGGTAGCTGAACCTTGAGCCGATGGTTTCGATAGGTGCGCCGTTGGCATTGAACCACAGGGCAAGCAAGCTACCGACAATAACAGCCGGGAGATGCGGCGGCACAGGGGTTTTCAGTCTCGGCCAGAGCAGCATCACCGCAAGGGTTACGCCGGCCACCAGGGTACTCATCCCATCCAGTTCCGGCAGCGCACCGGCCAGCACCGACAGCTTATCCCAGTAGTATTCAGGCATATCGCCAACCGGCAGGCCAAAAAAGTCCCGGATCTGAAGCGTGGCGATCACTACCGCAATGCCACCAGTAAACCCCAGGGTTACCGATTCGGGAATGTATTCAATAAACCGACCTAGCCGCATCAGGGCCATAGTGATCAGCAACACCCCCGACATCAGGGTTGCCAACAGCAAGCCACCCAGCCCATAGGTCTGGGCAATCGGGTATAAAATAACCACAAAGGCAGCGGTGGGGCCGGAAATACTGAAACGACTACCTCCGGTCAGTGCAATCACAAAGCCGGCAATGATGGCCGTGTAAAGCCCATACTGGGGCGCAACGCCACTGGCGATGGCCAGAGCCATGGCCAGTGGGATGGCAATGACCCCCACCGTGACACCGGCCATAAGATCACGCAGCAACCGGTAGCCGCTGTAACGTTCGTCCAGACAGGATTCGCGAAGGGCGTGGGCCAGCCGGAGGGAAAACAGGTGCGCGCGGTGGGGCATGAAAGACTCATTTATTGCAACACGACGGGTGACATTATATGCTCACTGAATCTACATTCAATGTTAATGTAATTAACATATGACAGGTATTTCACAGAGAGATGAGCACCCGATGGAAAACCGCACTGCGCGCCTGACATTATTGATCGACCCGGAAAAAAAGGTCGCCTTTGAAGAACTCTGCAAGCAGGAGGATGTAACGCCCTCCCAAAAAGTCCGTCAGTTTATCCGGGAATACGTGGAGGAAAGGCTGGGACCAGACTGGCGCGAAGGTCGCAAAGACAGATCCTGATGAACGCCGGAGCCTATTGATTGCCATGAAACCTCTCGCGCCGGCCCTGTTACTCTCTACCCTGTTTGTACTCAACGGATGCACTGCCATGTCCCGCTTCAGCAGCCCGAAAGCTCTGACCATGCCGCAAACCCAGTACGACGCCCGGATCGTTGAGCCGGAAAGCGGCGCCGCCCTCACTCCGGAGCAACTGGCCCGGCGCCTCGCTGAAACGGATGTCGTGATCCTAGGCGAATATCACGGGCACCATGGCTCGCATTTGCTGCAATCCCGGCTTCAGACCGCGCTCTATCGGCAGCAACCCAGGCAGATCCTGTCCATGGAGCAGTTCAATCTGGACCATCAGCCCGAACTGGACCGGTACCTGCGGGGTGAAACCGGGGAAACAGAAATGATTGAGGATGCCGCCGCCTGGGACAATTACCGGGGTTCCTACCGACCCGTGGTGGAATTTGCGCGCCAGCAGAATCTGCCGGTCATCGCTGCGAATGCGCCTGCGGATGTTGTTCGCTGTGTCGGCCGCAAGGGGCCTTCCTATCTCGATCAGGTTTCCGGGAGTATCCGGCAGGCACTGCCCTCCGATCCATTCACGGACACCCCCGCTTACCGTGAGAAGTTTGCCGCGGCCATTGGCGCGAGCCACCAGGCCGGCAGCACCCTAAACGAACGCATGGAGAACACCTACAAAGCCCAGTTGCTCCGGGATAACACCATGGCGGCACGCCTTCTCGAGGCCAGGGCCACATTTCCAGGACATCAGGTGCTGCACCTGACCGGCACTTTCCATAGTGAAGGCGGGCTGGGAACCGTGGCATTACTGAAACAGCGGGCCCCGGAGCTTTCCGTTGCCGTTATCAGCCCGGTGTTCTGGCCGCCAACGAACAACAGGCCACCCCTGGAACAGAATCGGTCAAAAGGGGATTTCCTCTACTTTATCCGGCCACTGCCCGACGAATTCAAGGACCCGGAGCGCGAACGCGAAGCCATGACGGCCCGTTTCCAGCGCTCCGCCAGCAAAACCTGCGACTGACGAAACGACCGCTGCTATTGGCCTGAAAGTCCTGGCTCGCGGCCAGGCACCTCCCGGAACACGGACAGGTCCTGATCACCGAACAGGACAAACCGGACAAGACGCACGGAGCCGAGCGATGGCAGGGTACCGGCCACCGCTTTCATCGCCACGGTGGCGGCATTGGCCGGCGGATACCCGAACACACCGGTGGAAATAGCGGGCAGGCTTACTGGGTTGCCACCATCTCATCGGTCACCCGATACTCACCCGCCAGCCAGCGCAGAATCTCATTGGCGGCAGGGTGATCAAAAGCGTCGTAGGTGTGCTGGAGGCTCTGTCGCTTTTCATCACTGATCCGGCCCAGGCCGGCATCCTGCAGTGCCAGCAAATCAGCGTGGATCTGCGCCGCCAGTTCCCTCCCAAGCACTTCCCGGGCGACATGGCGAAACGCCTGACCATACTGGTAAGAAGGCCCCAGACGGTAGGACTCCGCGAGCGTGATCGCCGGGATGGCAGTCAGGGTTGGTTGCAGGGCCGGATTGATACCATGGCCGGCCAGGTGGGCCGCGTTGGCTGCCGGTCTTCCGGTGAAGGCACGCAGGTGTAGATGTTGCGACATCCGGTCGCCATCATTGACCGGGTAATTGTCCCAAAGCACCGGCTTGCGCCCGAGCAGATCCCCGACCCGTTTCAGGTGCCCGGGAGAAATTTCCCGGGAACAGACCTCCTCGCCGGTCCAGAATATATTGACTGAATGGTCCAGCTTGCGGCCCAGGGTTTCCAGGTAATCCACCGGGCGCTCCCCGAACACCCGGTCCAGTACCGGATCGTCGGAATAGTAACTGGGGCAGACACTCAGATGCTTGATGGTTGTGTGCTCGCGAATCCAGTGCACGATCTCCACCTGGGTGACGGCAAGATCCGGTGTATCCGCCCGCATGTCGTCAAACAGGATGGCCAACTCATCAATACCGATTCGTTCCAGCAAAGACAGCTTTCCGGAAAGAGCCGCACGGGCATCGCCATCAAACCGGTTGAATATTTCGAACGGGCTCAGGCCCACCCCGAAACGCATACCCTCGTGCCCGCAGAACCGCGAGAACTCCGCCAGCTCCGAGGCCATGGCCGGCGGGTGCGGCTGCCGCCATTTGCGACGCAGGAAGGCATCGGCTTTCGGGGCATACAGATAAAACCCGTAACCATGGGGTGACAGGGTGTGGACCAGTTGCCGGCGCTCCTGCCAGGTCCACATGGGGCCGTAGAATCCCTCAATAACTCCCAGAGTCGTTGTCATGGCTATACTTCACTCCAGCGGGTTCCCGGGGCTTCGAATCCTGTCGCCCCCAAATAGCAATTTTGACTAGACTGATCAATATTGCCAACTACTGACACGATCATTCTCTGCCAGGAGCATTCCGATGGAAATAAAAAAATTCGAGGATCTGATTGACTGGACTCGCCAATTGCACGGGTATCTTTCCCGGTGTCTGCATGAATCAGCGAGCCTGAACAAGGACGAGCGGGCCAGCGCCCTGCTCGATTACCTGGCCAGTCACGAAACCCTGCTTGAAAAAGCCGTGGGCGAATTTGAGAAACAGGCCGATCAGAAGGCAATGAAAACCCGCCTCTACGACTACCTGAACCATAAACCGATCAAGGCCGGCCAGGCTTCCGATACCCATTATGCCGACATGACATTCAGGGACATCGCGCGCGAAATCTTTCAGTTTCACGACCAGGTGATGGACCTCTACAATTCTCTGATCGGAAAGGCTGAGATTCCCGAGGCCAAGTCACTGCTGGAGGATCTGCTGGCTCTGGAGGAGCACGAAGCCATGCGCCTCGCCAGCCAGATCAGCCGGATGGAAGATATCTGATCCGCGTTACGACAAAGGTCGTACGACCGGCGGTTTTTGATTTCGTTTGTTAACGATAATTGCTAACGTCAACTAGCATCCAGAGTGGTCTTGCCCCAAAAAGGGCGAAACGCTCGACTCACAAAAACGATAAGAGGATAGAAGAGCAATGAAGATCCGTTCTGTTCTTTCCGCGGCTGTGCTGGCTGTGGCAACAACCTTTGCCGCCACGCAGGCGCTCGCCCAGGAAACCTTCACCCTCCGCCTCGCAGAAACCTGGGGGCCAAACTTCCCGATTTTCGGTGATACCACCAAGCGCATGGCCAAACTGGCCGAAGAGATGTCCGATGGCCGCCTGCGCATCCGCATCGATTCCGCCAACAAGCACAAGGCACCGTTCGGCGTGTTTGACATGGTCAAGGCCGGCCAGTACGACATGGGTCATTCAGCGTCCTACTACTGGAAAGGCAAGGTGCCGGAAACCCTGTTTTTCACCAGCATGCCATTCGGCATGACCGCCATCGAACAGTACGCCTGGTTCTATCAGGGCGATGGTATGGAACTGATGCAGGAAGTGTACAGCCCGCACAACCTGCTGTCGTTCCCGGGCGGTAATACCGGTGTTCAGATGGGTGGCTGGTTCCGCAAGGAAATCAAGTCGCTGAAAGATCTTCAAGGCCTGAAGATGCGGATTCCGGGCTTTGCCGGCGAGGTGTTTGCCGAAGTCGGTGTCAGCCCGACCAACATTCCGCCGGGCGAGCTGTACACCGCCCTGGAACGCAACACCATTGATGCGGTTGAGTGGGTAGGTCCGGCCCTGGATCTGCGCCTTGGTTTCCAGCAGATTGCCGACTACTATTACACCGGCTGGCATGAACCTGCGACCGAGCTGCAATTCCTGGTTAACCAGAATACCTGGAATAAGCTGCCGGCCGACCTCCAGGCAATTCTGAAGACTGCCATGCGCGTGTCGGCCTATGATATGCTCGTCCAATCCCAGCACGCCAACGCTGAAGCCTGGGCAAACATCAAGGGAGAGCACCCGAACGTCCAGATCAAGCAGTTCCCCACGGACGTATTTCAGGCCATGTACAACGCCAATAAAAAGCTGCTCAAGGAAGCGGCCGCTGGCAGCAAGCAGGCAGCGCGTATTATCGAATCCCAGGACGCGTACCTGAAAAAAACCCGCGCCTACACGGACATTTCCACGCGGGCCTACCTCAACACCATGGCTGAAGTCGAGTAAGATATCGACTGTTACGGAGCCGGGATCGCTCTCAGAGTGGTCCCGGTTTTGTCGTTTATAGCAATCGCCAATCCGGTTGGCGGAGGATCTGTAATGCGCTGGATTATCAAACTGGACGAAGGCCTGGCCCGCCTATCCAATCTCTGCGGCTGGGTGGCCTGTGTGGCCATGATACTGATGGCCGCCAACGTATTTTACGACGTCGTGGCCCGCTACGCGTTTAACGAAGTGTCCATCGGTATGCAGGAGATGGAGTGGCACCTGTACTCGGTGGTGTTCCTGCTGGGCATTCCCTACGCCCTGCGCACCGACGGCCATGTCCGGGTGGATATTTTCTACACCAATTGGAGCAATAAAGCCAAAGCCTGGGTAAACTTGGTGGGCGCTTTCATATTTGTGATTCCGTTTGCCTACCTGATCGGCATCTACGGGTACCATTATGCCCTTGACTCCTACAGCATGGGTGAGGGCAGCGGCGACCCCGGCGGCCTCCCCTATCGCTGGATCATCAAATCAGTCATTCCGGTCACGGCATTTTTTATCGCTGCCGCCGGTCTCAACATGGCAACCTTTGCCCTGCGCGTCATGTCGGGTGAAAAATCCTACGAAGTGGAGCATAGCGCGGGAGGCCTGGCATGATCGGTCTAATCATGTTCGGAGCAGCCCTTATCCTGTTAATGCTGGGCTTCCCGGTAGCCTTTACCTTTGGTGGTGTAGCGCTGTTTTTCGGGGTCTTCTCCGAGGGTATGGACCTATTCGCTTTCATGCCATTCCGGATCATGAGCGTCATGCAGAACAAGGTCCTCATGGCGGTTCCCCTGTTTATTTTCATGGGCGTAGTGCTGCAGCGTACCCGGCTGGCGGAGCAACTGCTGACCTCCATGGGTCGCCTGTTCGGTGGCCTGCCTGGCGGCCTGGCCATTTCCACGATTCTCGTTGGGGCCTTGTTGGCGGCGTCCACCGGCGTGGTCGGCGCCAGCGTGGTGGCCATGGGCCTGATTTCCCTGCCGGTCATGCTTGCGCACAAGTATGACAAGCGTCTGAGCACCGGCACCATCTGTGCCTCGGGTACTCTGGGGCAGATCGTGCCGCCGTCGATCATCCTGATCATCCTCGGCGATGTCCTTGGGCTGCCGGTGGGTGATCTGTTCAAGGCCGCGGTCTGGCCCGGCGTCGTGCTGGTGGGACTCTATATTACCTATATCCTGATTCTTACTCGCCTGAAGCCAGAGATGGCACCGGCCATGCCCGATACCCCTGGGGTCAGCCGCAAAAAAGAAGTCCTGAACGCCCTGTTGGCCATCATCCCGCCTCTGGCGTTGATTGTGGTCGTCCTTGGTTCCATTTTCGCCGGCATTGCAACACCGACCGAATCCTCGGCCCTTGGCGGCGTGGGCGCGGTGGTCCTGGCCGTCCTTTACCGGCAGTTTTCTTTCCAGATGGTCTGGGACGCGTCCAAGGACACGGTGAAGGTCACCGCCATGGTGTTCGCGATCCTGATTGGTGCCACTGCCTTTTCCATGGTGTTCAGCTACACCGGCGGTGATTATCTGCTGGAAGACTGGCTGCACATGCTGCCGGGTGGCGAGTGGGGCTTCATCATCCTGGCCATGCTGGTGATCCTGATCCTCGGTTTCTTCATCGACTTCGTGGAGATTTCGTTCATCATCGTGCCGATCCTGGCGCCGGTGGCCGAAGCCATGGGCATCAACATGCTGTGGTTTGCGATCCTGGTCGCCATGAACCTTCAGACGAGCTTCCTGACCCCGCCGTTCGGATTCTCTCTGTTCTACCTGAAAGGCGTGGCTCCACCGGAAGTCCGGACCATCGATATCTACCGGGGCATTGTGCCCTTTATCCTGATCCAGATACTGGTGCTGGCGCTGATCGTGGTATTCCCCGAATGGTTTGGCATGAGCGCCTCTTACTGACCACGTACTGACCACGCCAGAATACCGGGCCCCGGGGCCCGGTATTCCTTGCCGGCGCGGACCAGGGCGTTGCGGCTGAGCTACGCTCCTGATAGTTTTCCTCTGTAAGGTACCCACCTGACAAAATCCGACAGTTTTCTATACTGAACGGACAACCGTCGGTTCCCGGGCAGCTTGGGAACCACTGGCGCAAAGCGTCAACGAATGACATTGATGTTGAGGCTATCAAGGGAGAGCGGAGTCCATGAACCAGAGTACTGCCCAGAAAACCCGTGAAAACGGACAAGAATCCAGACCCCACGTTCTGACCCTGCCACTGGAGGACACCCGCGCTGACCGGTCGCCCCATACCTACGAGCGCTGGCTGATCGCCAAGCTCATGCGCATGGCAGGTTCTCCGCCGGTCCGGTTCCGGCTCTGGAATGGCGATGTCATTGAACCGGAGGGGCAATGTTGGAAGTTTACCCTGCACCTGACCGACCCCAAGGCCCTGTATGCCCTGGTCACCAACCCCAACCTGGCCTTTGGCGATCTGTACAGCGCCGGACGGCTGGAAGTGGAAGGCGATTTGCCAGACCTGATGGAGGCCCTTTACCGGGCCGTTCATCAGGCCCGCCGGAAATGGCCGAAATGGCTGGAGGCCCTGTGGCGCAATCACACCCCGCGATCCGCCGGCATCTCCGAAGCCAGGGAAAACATCCATCACCATTACGATCTCGGTAACGAGTTCTACCGGCTCTGGCTGGACAACGCCGAAATGCAGTACACCTGCGCCTATTACGAAACCCCGGACCTGAGCCTGGAACAGGCCCAACTGGCAAAGCTGGAACACGTCTGCCGCAAGCTCCGGCTCAAACCCGGCATGACCGTTGTCGAGGCCGGCTGCGGCTGGGGCGGGCTGGCCCGCTACATGGCCCGTAATTACGGGGTGAAAGTCCACTCCTACAACATTTCCCGGGAACAACTGGACTACGCCCGAAAAGAGGCCCACAAACAGGGGCTGGATCATCTGGTCGAGTACGTTGAGGACGACTACCGCAACATCAGCGGCCAGTACGATGCCTTTGTGTCCATCGGCATGCTTGAGCATGTGGGCAAGGAAAACTACGAGTCCCTGTCCGAGTTGATTAAACGGAGCCTCAAACCCGACGGCATTGCCCTGCTCCACAGCATCGGTCGTAATCGCCCGATGCTGATGAACGCCTGGATCGAGAAACGAATCTTCCCGGGCGCCTATCCACCGAGCATCGGTGAATTCATGCAGATCTGCGAACACGGCGATTTCTCGGTACTGGATGTGGAAAATCTGCGCCTGCACTATGCCCAGACCCTCAGCCACTGGATGGAGCGCTTCAACGAGAACGAAGACAAGGTAACCGCCATGTACGACGACCATTTCACCCGGGCCTGGCGCATGTACCTGGCCGGCTCCATGGCCGCCTTCCGGGCCGGCTCCCTGCAGCTGTTCCAGGTTATCTTCACCCACGGTGACAATAACCGGCTGCCACAAAGCCGGCAGGATCTCTACAACTTTCCCGCGGCACCCGAGGAGGCCTGATGGACTACTATGATCTGATCATCGTCGGTGCCGGCCCCGCAGGCTCCACCCTGGCCAGTGCCCTGGGGAACAGCGGCAAACGAATACTGATCATCGACAAACAGGATTTTCCCAGAGACAAAACCTGTGCGGGCTGGGTAACGCCCGCAGTGATGAAAACCCTGAATATCGACCCGCAAGACTATGGGACCAGCCGAACCCTGCAGCCAATCCGGCGCTTCCGCATTGGCATGATGGGGCAAGCCGCCGTGGAAAACGATCACGGCGACGTGGTCAGTTATGGCATCCGCCGGTTCGAGTTTGACCAGTACCTGCTCAGCCGTGCTACCTGCCCGAAGCAGCTTGCCACGCCCGTCAAATCGATTGTCCGAAGGGAGGGGAACTGGGTCATTAACGACACCTGGGAAACGCCCCTGGTGGTGGGTGCGGGCGGCCACTTCTGCCCGGTGGCGCGGCTGCTTGGCGAGGGGCCCGGCAGCCATGAGACCGTGGTTGCCGCCAAGGAAGTTGAATTCGAGATGACATCGGAGCAGGCGTCGGTCTGCCAGGCCCGGGGCGACACACCGGAACTCTGGTTCTGCCGGGACCTCAAGGGCTACGCCTGGGTCTTCCGCAAAGGCAATTACCTGAATATTGGCCTGGGCCGGGAAGACAACCACAAACTGACCGGCCACCTGCAGGCATTCGTGGAGGAGATGAAGTCAGCCGGACGTATCCCGGCGGATCTGCCCGGGCACTTCAAGGGCCACGCCTATCTGCTGTATGCCCATGCCGAACGGCCATTGGTGGATGATGGCATGTTGCTGATCGGTGACTCGGCCGGTCTTGCCTATACCCAGAGCGGTGAAGGCATACGGCCAGCGATCGAATCAGCCCTGATGGCAGCGGATGTGATTCGCCATGCCCCTGACTCTTCCGCCTCTTCGCTGCAGGTATACGGCGAGGCCATTGCAGAACGCTTTGGCAACCGTGCCGCCGACACGGAGCAAGGCTGGCAGGTGCCGGACTGGGTCAAGATGCCCCTGGCCAGCACCCTGATGCGGTCACACTGGTTTACCCGGAAGGTGGTGACGGAGAAGTGGTTCCTGCATCAGGAAGTGCCGCCACTTCAGGCTGCCATCTGACACTGCCGGAAATAACCCCGGGAGCACCGTTACCGGTAAAGAGCTTAAAAATGGCGGCCTGGTGAAAGCCGCCATCAATCCTGGAACTCCGGTTCAGTGGCCGAGGTAGCTGCGGTACATCCAGACCGTCTTTTCCTGCTGGGATATGTAGTCACTCATCAGCGCCACCGTGCCTTCGTCTTCTGCTTCGCCTGCGAGGTTGAGCAGTGCACGTTGCTTGCCAATCAGCTTGGCAAAACTGTCTACGATGTTCTCCATGGCGTCCTTACCATCGGAAACATCCTTGCGCTCGGGCACCTCGGAGCGTTCGATGTAGGTGCTGTAGGCATGGGCAGGACGATGGCCAAGAGTGAGCACCCGCTCGGCAATCTCGTCGATTTTCAACAGCAGATCGTCGTAGAGCTCTTCAAATTTCACATGCAGCTCGAAAAAGTTGTCACCCTTGATGTTCCAGTGGTACCCGCGCACGTTCATGTAAAAAATCTGGTAATTGGATAGCAGCTCGTTGAGCGAGTCTGCAAGTTTTGCGGTCTTCTCGGTATCCAGACCAATAAAGTTCTTACCCATAGCGTGTCTCCTTGACAGCGAATGAAAAATTGACCCGTTAATCGTAAGCCAGATCACTGAAATTTGTGAAGTTTAGTTCGCCAATACCCCCGATAGTACTGTTTTATCCATACTGGAGCCGGTTCAGATTCCCGGCCCGCAATCAGTGCAGCCTTCCTCCGGCGCCGGGCCGAACATCTCCGCGCCCATGAACAGACCACTGCCGTGCTCACCATATACCCTGAGTAGCCCGCAATTCTTTCCGATAACGCGGCTCCGGCCCTGGTCTTCAAAGGACACCTCACCGACCGCAAAGCGGCCGTGACAGCGTTCATCCACCTGATTGATGGTCAGCCCCACGGTGGCAATCTGTGGATCGGTGAAGACGACGGCCAGCGGCGTCCGGTCGCCGCCAGCAGGTAATCGAACATCTCGGCTTTTTCGCCGCCAGTGCCATCGGAAAGAGTAATGGCAACACCATCATCAACCCGCTCCACTTTTCGTTTGTTCATAACAACAGTCTCCTGAGGGGCATTCCCAGAGCCCGGGAACCGAAGAAGGTTCGGTCGGATATGGCCTTTATATGGCGCTGGCAACCGGGCTCTGGTTCGCCATGGTAGCCGTTTTCTTCACCCTGCCGAAGGTACGCAGGAGCTTCAATCGCATTGGCCACTGGCTGGACCGGTTAATGGGTGGCGTACTGCTTGTGCTGGCCGGCCAGCTACTGTTGTCTACAGTGAGCGGATCAGAGCCTCCGTCTGGGCCCACCCCAGGCACGGATCGGTAATCGAACAGCCGTAACGCAAGTCCTCACCATCGTTCTGACGGCCCGATTCCAGGAAGCTCTCCAGCATCAAGCCGCAAATATGGCGGTTGCCGGCCCGGCGCTGAGCCATCACCTCCCGGCTGATATCCAGCTGGCACTCCGGTTGCGGACACTCCCAGGTGGTGGTGTGGATGGCTGGCCGATCTCATGGCATCTGTTGCAACGGCAATACCGCCATCGGTGCCGTTCTTGAAGCCGGTCGGCATCGGCAGAGCAACTTCCTGTCGATGCAGAGCCAAAGACTCCGCTGTCTCGTCTGTCAGTTCGGTGTTCAAGGGCATGTTCATGTCAGTGTTCCCGTTTTCCTGCGTCAGAATCAAAAAGCCCCGGCTGGGCTACCAGTCGGGGCTTTTTGATTCCGGTGGCAGCCTGGCGCCGAAAACTTGCAGAACATTCAATTGACAGATCGCGTGCGTCGTCTTCATGCTTTTCAAGCTATACCCCCCGGTTTTCAACTTGGCAACCCGTGTGCCGGAATTTGTCAGTTCCGGCAGTACGGTTGGGAGCGAGCAATGACCGCACATTCTGGACGATACCCGCTATACCTCTTGCTGGCCGCACTCCTCGGCTTGTGTTCAGGCCGCGCCGTGGCCCAGGCGGAGACCCGGGACTACCAGCTCAACAACCGGTCCGCGGAGGATGTGGCGGCACAGGTTCGCCAGCTTTACCAGGGTTCTTCCGTCGCTGTCACCGCTCGGGGGGCACAACTGGTGGTTCGCGGCGAGCCAGAGCTGCTGGATGAAATAGGAAGGCTCGTTGAGACCCTTGATGTCGCGCCGGTTCAGCTCCGGATTACCGTTCGCTCCAGAACCGATACAGGGGGCAAGCGGTCGGGAGCCGGTATTTCTGCGTCCGGGGACCGGGTGGAACTTTCGGCACAGCGGCGCGTGACCAGTACCGGCAGCACCCAGGAGAGAACGCTGGTTATGCAGGATGGCCAGTCCGCCCATATCACTTCAGGCCAGATCCGGACAATTCCGGTCGCCGTCCGGGGTGGCCGGAATCCGGCCGCCTTCCTTGAGCAGGTTGAAACCCGAAGCGGGTTTCTGGTCAGCCCGCAGGTAATTTCCAATCAGGCGGTTGAGCTGAGCATTGTTTCGTTCGAGGAGGACCCGGCGAGTCTGGACGGCTATGAAACCGAAGCCGTGGTCACCACCCGACGGGTCGAGCCAGGGCAGTGGGTGTCACTGGGCAGCACAGCAACCAGCTCGGCCGGGGAACGCAGCGGAATCACCTATCAGGTGAACAGCAGCCGCTCCGACAACCGGAGCTTTGAGGTCAGGGTCGACCTTCTGCCCTGACCTCAGGCTTTGCGTTTGCCCAGCAGAACCTGCTTGGCTTCGTTGAGTTTGGCGGCGAGGTAATCGTTACCCCCCCGGTCAGGGTGAAGCTTTTGCATCAGCCGGCGATGGGCCATCACGATGTCCTCTTCAGAACAGCCGGCTTTCACTCCGAGGACGTCACGGGCTTCGCGCACCGACATCTGGCCACTCAGCTCACTGGCCGGATCCGACTGCCGGTTTTCCTGCCCGGCGCCCCCACCCTGCCGCTTGTCCGCAAACATCCAGTTTAGGGCTGGGGCGTATTTCAGCAACGCCGGCAGCTTGCGCAACAGTGGAATAACGGCAGCCACTGCGGCGGTCAGCACTTGGATGCGACCCGTCAGAACCATAAAAAACAGAAGGGCACCACCCACCACCAGGACAACTTTCCAGGTAGCGGCCTTTTTCTTCTCGGCGGACAACGCGCCCCACTGCTTCAGAATCACAAACACGGCGGCTGCCAACGCGATTCCCAGAATCCACTGCATGGTTGATCCTTACCTTGAGTACGGTCGTAATTCTGTCACTGTATCCTGTCGCATTACCAGCGCCTCTGCTCTGGAAACCGGCAAACCGGGGTGGCCGTCTGTTTGTGCGGGTCCGACCAACCGGACATCGCCCCGGGTTCGCGTCCGATCTCGTGCTCTTGCTAAAGATCAAATATACTGCCCTGGACGCTGCGTTTTTGACGCACTGTTATCCCCACGGATTTGGGTTTGTTCTTTTATTTTTATGGCTTGCGACAAAAAGCACCCTTTTCCGCTGGAGACTTCCTTCCGGATCACCTTATTTTCTTATTTAATATCAGTGCTCTATGTTTGCGAATGAGCGCTGGTAAGTGAGAATGCTGATGACCAAGAAACGAACTCAGCATGGAACTGCGATGCGTTATCGCGCTGTTTCCGCGTACCTGATTTTAGCGTTGACTCTGTCATGTTTTGCACCGGGGGCAGACAGCGCAGAGCCCGGGATGTCTGAGCTTTCCCCCATCGAGGTTCCGAACGCTCCAGAAACGCCCGCACCGGTGGCGATTGAGGAGTTGTCAGATTCCCGGTCGGGTATACAGGCAGAGATCCGTTCGCTGGAGGAAGCACTGACACAGCGACAACAGGCGCTGGAGGATACACGGGAACGACTTGCCTTTGCCGAAACCTGGCGGAAGCGACTGGATGCTGAGCACCAGGGGCTGCAACGGCGGCTTCAAACCGCCGGTCTGGACCTGACCGAAGATTATGCCAACCTGCTTCGCCGCCGGTTGGACCGGCTGGAACGGCAGCACCTGGCCGACAACCTGACGACAACCATCAAAAGTCAGTTGGAGGCGGCACGCATGGAGCAGTTCCGGCTGGAGGAGTTCGATGCCCTCCTGCAGCCATCAGCTATAGCCAATGATCGCCTGGCTCAGCGCCGGGCGGACCTTCTGGCGAAACTCGGTACAGCCGTAACGGCCCATCTTGAAGTGCTGAATGACTACTTTGTGTCGGTCAATGCCACCCAGGAGCTCATTATCGCCTATCAGTCCCTGTTGCGGCAGCGACTGTTCTGGCTGCCCAGCACCGACCCCATACGGGTTCAGTCTTTCTCAGAGCTGGCTGCCGCCGTTGCGTGGTTGCTGAGCCCCACCCGGTGGTACGAGCTATTGCAGTCAACGCCGAAGGCATTGCGGACCCATCCGGTTCCGTTGGTGATATTGGCATTACTTCTGGCGGCGCTTGTGACCACCAGAGCCAGGACCCGGCGCGCGCTGGAAGCAACAGGGGAGACTATTGGCAACGTCGCCCGGGATCACGCCCGCCATACCTTTGCGGGCCTGGGTTACTCCATCGCCCTGGCTCTGATGGGCACGGTTGCGCTGGCGTTTCTGGCGCTACTGGTCTCGCAGGGGGGAGAGTTTGGCGCGGCGCTGTCCACTGGGCTCCGGAACGCCGCATTTCTGTTTTTTCTGCTCAGCATGGTTTACCAGGTTTCCCGTTCCGGCGGGCTTGGCGAACGCCACTTCAAGTGGCGTGCCGACACCCTCAAGGCCATCCGCCGTGGTATGCCCAGGCTGATGTTTGTTATGGTGCCAGCGGCAATGCTGACACCCTTGACCGAGGCCGCCATCGGAGAGTCGTTCCGGGACAGCCTGGGACGTGTCATCTTCGCACTGGCGTCCATTGCGCTGTCGTTGTTCGCCCACCGGGTTCTGAAACCCCGTCTGGCGCGAGAAGTTGAGGGCAGGGCGCCCCTGATGCCGCGGCTGATCTATCTGGCTGTTGTCGCCACACCACTCGTTCTCATGGCGTTTTCGCTCTATGGCTACCATTACACGGCAGTCCAGCTTGAGGGCACCCTGTTTTTAACCACCTGCTGGGTGGCCATCGTCGCCCTGCTTTACTACCTGGCCCTGAGAGCACTTTCAGTGCGGGAGCGGCGAATGGCGCTTGAGCGACTGAGAGAGAAACGCGCCGCCCAGCAGGAACTGGCGGCGGCAAGAGAAGCCGCCGATGCATCCGGAGAGGGGCTGCCGACGACGCTGGACATGCCGGAGATGGACCTGCAGGCCATCAGCAGCCAGAGCAAGGCGTTGTTGCGGATACTTGCCGGGGCGCTGACCGCCGTCGGCCTCTGGCTGCTTTGGGCCAATGTCTTTCCCGCCTTTCGGTTCCTGAATGAAATCACGCTCTGGACCGTTGCGCCACTGACCGAAGGGGGCCAGGCCCTGGTGGTAACATTGGAAGATCTGTTGCTATCGCTATTGTTCGGTTTGGCAACGATTCTGGCGGCCCGTAACTTGCCGGGCACCCTGGAAGTGGCCTTGCTCAGCCGAATGAAGCTCGCGCCGGGCACTGGCTATGCCATCACGACGCTGGTCACCTATGTGATCATCATCGTTGGCGTTGTGGTGACCTTCGGCGCCCTTGGCGCCCAGTGGTCCAAGCTCCAGTGGCTGGTCGCCGCGCTGGGCGTGGGGCTCGGTTTCGGATTACAGGAAATCGTTGCCAATTTTGTCTCAGGCATCATTATCCTGTTCGAACGGCCCATTCGTGTGGGTGATACTGTGACCGTGGGTGGAACAACCGGCACCGTTGCGCGCATCCGTATCCGGGCAACCACGCTGATCGACTGGGACCGGAAAGAGCAGATTGTTCCCAACAAGACCTTTGTGACCCAGGACCTCACCAACTGGACACTGTCGGATTCCATTACCCGTGTCATCGTGCGGGTGGGCGTGGCCTACGGTTCGGATATCGACACGGTCCAAAGCCTGCTCAACGATGTCGCCACGGCCAACAGCAGGGTGGTCAAAGACCCGCCTCCGTCGGTGTTCTGCGTAGCACTGGCGGACAGCAGCATCAACTTTGAAATGAGAGTGTTCGTGAAATCCATGCTCGACATCATGCCGCTATCTCATGAGGTGTATGCTGCCATCACCCGGACATTGCGCGAGGCGGGGATTCAGATTCCATTCCCGCAGCGGGATATCCACATAATAACCGACACCCAGAGCACAGACTCGTGACACGCCTGTATTGGAAGTACCGGTTTTCCCGGAAAAATAGATGCCCCGGTTTTCCGGCGAATTATGGACAGATGCCGGCGTGACCGGCAAAGTGAATACCCGTTGCCTCCAGCAACGGGTGATCCTGGCAAAGACAATGAAAACACCGGGTTGGCGCAGCGCAAAGCGCTGGCAATCAGCGAAGAAAAGCCCAAATCAGGAAGGGCCTGAAGGAGAAGTTGGGAATGGAATTAACCGCACATCGTACGTTCTATGATTGCCCGGTGAGCGAGAAACTGCTTTACACATCGTTTCTGCTGCTTATCGGTATTGGTTATCTGATGGCGCTAACCTACCTGTATACCAGCCATGAAGGGCATGACGGCGAACCGGGCTTGTCCATGCAGGACATTGTCGACAACTACTATGGGAACCGCAGTGGAACGCGACTGGAGGCAGCGATCCGTGGCCCGATGGCCGGGTACATCCAGCAACTCGAGGATCGCGACCAGATCGTAGCCTGGTTGAAGGATGAAGGATCCGAGAAAAGGTATGATGCCGATATACGTCCTATCCTGGAAAAAAGCTGTCTGCAATGCCACAGCCCCGCCTCAGGATTGAATGTGCCAGATTTGTCCACCTATAAGGGTATCAGGCAGGTGGCGGAGGTAGATACCGGCGAATCCCTGCATACACTGATGAAGCTATCACATATCCACTTGTTCGGCATCGGTCTCGTCGCGCTGGGAATCGGAATCATTTTTCGTCTCTCCGCTTTGGCTGAGTGGCTCAAGACGACGCTGATGGTTTCGCCCTTCGTGGCAATCTTCGCCGATATCCTGGCCTGGTTTCTTACCAAGTGGGACCCGTTCTACGCTTACACCGTGGTGGCATCTGGTGTGCTGCTCGGGCTGGCGTGGGGGGCACAAATCCTGATCTCACTGTATCAGCTCTGGTTCCTGCGGGCGCCGGAAGCAAACAACTCTGTCAACTAAAGCTAGGAGAACAAGGTATGCACATATACTCGGTGAAAACATTCTGGGCAGCTGTATTTTTGGTGATCGGCCTGAGCAGTCTTAGCAGCATAACCGCAGCGGCAGATGCCCCGGAGAATTTCCAGGTGATCGATGGTGTGGCAATCTATCTGGGCGTGATACCACCGCAGATTGTCCAGGGCCACCCCAGCGAGCATCCGGAAGCCAGTATGCATGGCGGTTTACCGGCCAAAGGCCACCGCGATCACGTGGTCGTGGCCCTGTTTGACAATGCCACCGGGAAGCGCATTGAGGATGCACAGGTGACCGGCGGCGTAATGGAGATCGGCCAGGGCAGCAAGAAGAAAAAGTTCGACCCCATGCCCATTGCCGATAGCGTAACCTATGGAAATTACTTCAATATTCCAGATAATGAGGTATACCACATCAATTTGCAGATTATTCGCCCCGGTGTACAGGGTGTCCTGGAGGCACAATTTACACATCGACACTTCGGTAAGTGAAGTACCTGGCCCCATGCCGCAGGTTCATAAAACCGACCGGGGTGGGGCTACTGAGGCTGGTGGATCAGGCGATTGAGGCGGGTCTTCGGGGCGAGCAGGTGTTACCGCTTGATTCGTGACAGCCAGGGTAGATTTTTCGCCCAAGGATTGATACTTTCCGATCATATTTTGGGTGCTTCACCACGGAACCGGTGATCGATTCATCGATAACCCCCCAAAATAAAACATCCGATCTTCAAGGACCGAAGACATGCCCCAGGCCAATGGACTGCAGTTCACCGCCCGCATTGGCGGACGTCCCCGGGATTTCTTCGCGGTGGTTGGCCTTGAGCTGACCGAATCGCTGTCGAGCCTGTTCCATGGCCGGCTGGATCTGGCCTTTCTCGAGCGTCTGTCGGCCGAAGAAGGCTGGCACTACCGCTACAAGGGCGAAGGCAGCAACGAACTGAGACTCGAAGACGAAGCGGACAAAGAACAGGTTTACATTCATGCCCAGAAAGACCTGGACCTGCTGACCGGGAACAACCGCTAACGCTGGACGAGTATATAGAGGCACTGGAGCAAACCGGTAGTGCCATCACACTGACTCAAAATGGCCAGGCGGAAGGGGAGCCCCGGGGTTTCTACCTGAACTGCCACGGCCTGCCGGCGAATGCCCTCAATCGCCCCATCAGTCAACTGCCCCAGCATAAGGTCTCCCTTGCGTGCTGGCGCGTTCAGCCGGAAACCGGCTGGACGCCATGGACTAAACATCCAGAAACCTGGGTTCGGTCCATGGCTCCGGTTCTGGATACGTTGCAAGTGGCACAGTTAACTACCTGTCACCCTTGCCGCTACCTACTGGTCTGCCTCCCGTTGACCACAGTCATATCGTCGCGGACGTTCGTAATGAATACCTGGAGCTGGGTGCCTTCACGCCTAATGTGCTTAGTTGGCAAGTAACCATCGGTGGTCCTATGGTCATGCTTGTTATTACTTGTGTGGTTTTTCCCATCACGATCTTTTTTGGGGGATTGGTCTGGGGTGAGGGGGCTCACAGATGCAGTTATGTCTTTTTGGGATGCTGTTTTGTTTGGTATTCCTTACGGTATGGGTTTCACTCTGTTCGGCCTTTTAATAGCCTTATTACCCCGGTTCTTCTCCTACTTCAAACTCCAAGGCGTCGTCCCCACCCGCTTCAATCGCCAGCGCCGGGAGGTGTGCCTGGTGCCGTCGGATTCCGACGACCCAGTGTTCCTTCTCTGGGAGGACATCCAGGCCTGGGTCATCCAGGCCCAGGGGGCAACCCAATACGGGGTGCAGCGCTGGTCCGAACCACTACCGGAATCGGAGCGCGCCCAACCCAGCGATACCCTGAAGCGCCTGAGCCGGAAGGTTCGCGAGAAACAACAAGCCCGTCCCGGACGGCTGCCGCATGAGGTTTTTGCGGAGGTTTATGGGTTCAACCTCAGGGCTGGAATGTAGGTGCTGATTTATGGGCTTACAGCAAAGATACCAACATCACTCACAATGTTATCTGGAAATATCTACACGCTATTTTAAAATTGCTATTCTACCAATGACTTGCGTAATCCATATACGCCGCGTAGTTTGAGTGACTGATGTCCGGATACAAAGTTTTGGATTAGTATGATAAAATCGCGCCGGTTTTAACCCTAAAATCACTTATTTATCGTCCTTTCTTATCTCAGAGGATTATTACCATGAAACAACCCGTACGCGTTGCCGTTACCGGTGCAGCCGGTCAGATCTGTTATTCTCTACTTTTTAGAATCGCCTCGGGCGAGATGCTGGGTAACGATCAGCCGGTCATCCTGCAATTATTAGAAATAACGCCGGCGCTTAAGGTGCTGGAAGCGGTTAAAATGGAGCTCAACGATTGCGCCTTTCCTTTGCTTCAGGAAGTCGTCTGCACCGACGACCCCGCGGTTGCCTTCAAAGACGCTGATTACGGTTTGATGGTCGGCGCCAAACCGCGCGGCCCCGGCATGGAACGTGCTGACTTGTTAAAAGACAATGGTAAAATTTTCAGTACCCTGGGTAAAATCATCAACGATGTTGCCAGTGCCAACATGAAAATTTGCGTCGTTGGCAACCCGGCAAACACTAACGCCTATATCCTGATGAAAAATGCGCCTAACCTCAATCCTCGTAACATTACCGCGTTGACACGCCTCGACCACAATCGCGCCATTTATCAGCTTGCGGCAAAAACCGGCAAAGCCATGAGCGGGATAAGGAAAATGACGATATGGGGCAATCACTCGACCACTCAGGTTCCCGACATCACACACACCACAGTCGACAACGCAGCGGCCACTGACATGGTCGATTCGGACTGGGTTAATAATGAATTTATGCCCAAGGTCGCCAAGCGCGGCGCCGAGGTAATCGCAGCACGTGGATCTTCTTCTGCGGCTTCTGCCGCTAACGGCGTAGTTGATCACATGCGCAGCTGGGTACTGGGTACCGAAGAAGGCGACTGGGTTTCTATGGCGGTTTATTCGGACGGTTCTTATGGTATTGAAGCAGGCTTGATTTATTCCTACCCGGTTACCTGCCAAAATGGCGACTGGAAAATAGTGACTGGCCTTGAAAATAGCGAGTTTATCAACAAGCAAATGAAGGCGTCTGAAAAAGAGCTTCAGGAAGAGCGTGATACCTGCTCCGACTTGTTCGCCTGAACATTTCGCAGAAAAAACTAAAAACGGGGCCTTCAGCGCCCCGTTTTTGTTTACCCATTTTCTCTACTATAGCGTTTGAGCTTTTTTATCAGCCCGAATTATTCATAAAAAAAGGCGAGCCTTGCCTATCGACTGCGGAATTGAGTGCTTATTCGGACGGTTTATGAAGCTTGCCGGGACGCCATAAGGAATCCTGGCGAGAAATACTTACAACCCGGTGACAATGGCGACCTGAATTTTGTAGGATGCTATGCTTTGTCAAACATCAATGATTCATGTATTCAATCAGTCCGTCGTCGCGCAATGGCTCGGCAATGGATCGACAAGGGAACGGAGATCGCCAGCCTCCCCTTATTCACCGATGCATGAATCGCAACGACCGGACTCAGATTTCCAGGACCTGAACTATGCGCACTGCTTCCCGCTTTCTGATCGTCATCATTTTTCTCGGCGTGGTGCTCGGAGGCATCTTTGGCTACAAGTTCTATCAGTTTGGCCAGATGCAAGAGCAGATGTCCCAGCCGCAGCCGCCCGCTCAGATCTCCGCAACCAAGGCACAGACCGAAAGCTGGACACCCGCCATCAAGGCCGTGGGCAGCATTGAGGCGGTTAACGGCATTGAAGTTGCCAACGAGGTGCCCGGTGTTGTTGAGACCATCAATTTCGAGTCCGGTGATGTGGTTGAACGGGGTGACATACTGATCCGCATCGATGCTGCCATCGACGAGGCGGCCCTGCGCACACGTCGCGCCGAGGCACAGCTGGCGGAGCAGGAGTTCAAGCGGGTTTCCGACCTGCTTCCCAGGCGCGCCGTGTCCCAGTCCCAGTACGATGAATCCAAGGCCAACTTCGATGCCGCCCGGGCCCGGGTTAACGAAGCCGAGGCCCAGCTCAGCAAGAAAATCATCCGCGCTCCGTTCGATGGCACCCTCGGCATCCGGATGGTCGACCAGGGCGAATACATTGCCACCGGCACCCCTATTGTCGAGATCAACATGCTTGATCCGATCTATGTGGATTACACGCTGTCCGAGAAAAACCTGCCAAACGCGAAACCGGGGTATACGGTGGTCGTCAAAGTGGCGGCGGTGCCCGGGCAGGATTTCGAGGGCGCGGTCAGCGCCATTAACACGTCGGTCAACCCGGAGACCCGGACCGTTCGCGTTCGCGCCACCCTGGATAATCCCGAGGGCCTGCTGCGCCCGGGCATGTTTGCAACGGTCCTGACCCGGCAACCGGGAGACAATGACGTCGTAACCGTGCCGCGGACCGCAATCTCCTACAACACCTACGGCGACTTTGTGTTCGTTGTTGAGGAAAACGATGAGGGTAATCAGGTGGTCAGCCGACGCACCGTCACCACCGGTGAGACCCGGAACACCCGCGTCGCCGTGCTTTCCGGCCTGGAAGCGGGTGAGACCGTTGTCGCCAAGGGGCTGCTGCGGCTGCGCGCCGGGCAAAAGGTCACCATTCAGGATGAAGAGCAGCAGGAGGCACCTGAGTAATGCGCTTCACTGACATTTTTATCCACCGCCCGGTACTGGCGACGGTGGTCAGCCTGCTGATTCTGCTCCTTGGCGCAAGGGCCGCCATGGAAATGGAGATTCGACAGTACCCGGAACTCGAGAGCACCACTGTGACGGTGACAACCGCCTATCCGGGTGCCAGCTCAGATCTGATCAAGGGCTTTATCACCACCCCCCTGCAACAGGCGATCGCCGAAGCCAGTGGTATCGACTACCTGACCTCCACCAGCTCCCAGGGCGTCTCCACCATCGAAGCCAAGATGGTGCTGAACTATGACGCCAACGCGGCCCTGGCGGAGATTCAGGCCAAGGTCGCCAGCCAGCGCAATGTGCTGCCTTCCGAAGCCGAGGACCCGGTGATCACCTCTACCACCGGCGATTCCACGGCGCTGATGTACATTGCCTTCTACAGTACCGAGCTGGCCGTGCCCCAGATCACCGATTACCTGACCCGGGTTGTCCAGCCCCGGCTTCAGGCGCTCTCCGGTGTCGGCAAAGCCGAGTTGCTGGGCCGGAAATTCGCCCTTCGGGTCTGGCTGGACCCCGAACGCCTGGCCGCGGTGGATATGACACCCCCGGAAGTGGTGGCCAGGCTGCGCGCCAACAACTATCAGGCCGCCGTCGGTAACACCAAAGGCACCTACACCGAGATCAGCATGACCAGCGACACCGATGTCGCCGATCCGGACCAGTTCCGGAATCTGGTCGTCAAACAGGCGAATGGCACCCAGATCCGGCTGCGGGATATTGCTCGCGTCGAGCTCGGTTCCGAAACCTATGATCAACTGGCCCTGTATAAGGGGCAGCCAGCCACCTACGTGGCCATTGAGCTGGCCCCCGGCGCCAACCCCCTGACCGTCGCCGGCCTGGTGAAGGGCGAGCTGCCCGATATCGAGAGCCAGTTGCCCTCCGGCCTGGAGGTGCGGCTGGCCTATGACGCCTCTGACTTTATTGAGGACTCCATCAATGAGGTGATCCAGACGCTGCTGGAGGCCATGGTTATCGTTCTGGTGGTGGTATTCCTGTGCCTTGGCTCGGTACGCGCGTCCATCGTGCCGTCCGTCGCCGTGCCACTGTCACTGGTTGGTGGCGCCTTCATCATGCTGATGTTCGGCTTTTCCCTGAACCTGCTCACCCTGCTGTCCCTGGTGCTGGCCATCGGCCTGGTAGTGGATGACGCCATCATCATGGTTGAGAACGTGCATCGCCACATCGAGCAGGGCGAATCCCGCTTTGAGGCGGCAATCAAAGGCGCGCGGGAGATGGCGGTGCCAATCATTGCCATGACCACAACGCTGGTGGCGGTTTATGCCCCCATTGGCTTTATGGGTGGTCTGGTCGGTTCACTCTTCACGGAGTTCGCCTTCACCCTGGCCGGCACCGTTGTCATTTCAGGTATTGTCGCCCTGACACTCTCCCCCATGCTGTCAGGGAAGGTGTTGAAGTCTCACGGCAACGCCGGGAAATTCGAAGGCCTTGTCGAGCGCACCTTCAACGGCCTGGCGGCGGGTTACAAGTCTGCCCTGAGCTCGCTGATGCAGACCAGGTCGGTGGTGGTGTTCTTTGCAGTTGTGGTACTTGTGTCCATCTACTTCATGGTAGCGATGAGTCAGAACGAACTGGCACCCACCGAGGATCAGGGCATCCTGTTCTACCAGGGCCTCGGGCCCCAGACCTCAACCCTCGATTACCTGCTCGAGCATGGTAATGAAGTTCAGGCGCGCATGTCTGCGGTTCCGGGCTACAACGAAGACTTCATGATCATCGGCATCACTGGCCCGAACGCGGTATTCGGCGGCTTCAAGATGGCGCCCTGGAGCGAACGGAACATCAGCCAGTTCGAAGCCCAGCCGCTGCTGGACGCCGAGCTGAAGAAGGTCACCGGTCTGCAGACCGCCGTATTCCCGCGGCCGTCCCTGCCCGGCTCTGGTGGCGGGCTGCCCTTCCAGTTCGTGATCACCACGGGCAGCAGTTACGAGCAACTGGACCAGGTGGCCGACGAAATGCTGGGTAAGGCCATGGCCAGCGGCAACTTCATGTTCCTGCAGAAGTCCATCAACTTCGACCGCCCGATTACCCGCATCAATGTGGACCGGGACCGGGTTGCGGATCTGGGTCTGTCGATGCAGGACGTTGGCCAGAGCCTGTCGAGCATGCTGGGAGGCGGTTACATCAACCGGTTCAGTATGGAAGGGCGCTCTTACCAGGTGATTCCGCAGGTTGACCAGCGGTTCCGTCTGGACGCCCAGGCGCTCAATGAGTACTACATCCGTGCCGACAACGGAGAGCTGGTGCCACTGGGGAGCGTCGTGAGCTTCAGCCAGGAGGTTGAGCCGTCAAACCGGACCCAGTTCAACCAGCAAAACTCGCTGACCCTCCAGGGTGTGGTCATGCCCGGCGTTGCCGCCGGTACCGCCATGGATTTCATGGAACAGACAGCGGAAGAGGCTTTCCCTCAGGGCTTCACGTATGACTACACCGGCCAGAGCCGCCAGCTTGCTACCCAGGGCAGCGCCCTGATGGTGACCTTCTTCCTGTCGCTGCTGGTGATCTACCTGGTTCTGGCGGCCCAGTTCGAGAGCTGGCGCGATCCGTTCATCATTCTGGTCTCGGTACCCATGTCGGTCGCCGGCGCCATGGCATTCATCGTGCTCGGCTTCGCCACCATGAACATCTACACCCAGGTCGGGCTGATCACGCTGATCGGCGTGGTGTCCAAGAACGGCATCCTGATTGTCGAGTTTGCCAATCAGCTGCAGAAGGAACGTGGACTGAACAAGTTTGATGCCGTGGTGGAAGCCGCCGCGATCCGTCTGCGGCCGATCATCATGACATCCCTGGCGCTGATCTTTGCCATGGTGCCCCTGTTGATTGCGATCGGCCCGGGGGCGGAAAGCCGCTTTGCCATTGGCCTGACCATCAGCGCTGGCCTCGGTATCGGCACGCTGTTTACCATCTTCGTACTGCCCGCGTTCTATATCCTGCTGGGGCGTGACCATCATGGTTCGGGAGCCGACGAGTACTCGGACACACCCGGTGGTGACGATAACGGCAAGCCGGCAAAGGCTCACTAAATCCGGCAACCGGAAAAAAGCCCGGCTCACTGAACAGTGGCCGGGCTTTTTATTGCCGTTCCGGAATTCTGTCCAGCGCCAGGGCCGGGGCAGAGACTGGCTTCCGGTGCCGGAGGCTGCGACGCCACTGCACGGTCTCACTGGGCAGCTCTCCAAAATGCTCCCGATAGAGGGCCGCGAACCGGCCAAGGTGAGAGAAGCCCTCATCAGCTGCATACCAGGAAATGTGGGGCACCTCACACTGGCAGTCCACCAGCCTGCGCCGCACCCTGATCAACCGGTTGCGCTGGTAAAACCGGTAGGGCGTCGTCCCGGTTTCCCGCTTCATCAGGTAGTAGAGGTTTCGCTCGCTGACGCCGGAATGGCTGGCCAGCTCCCGCAGGTTGAAGTCCCAGGCAGGTTCCTGCCGGATTTTTTCGATCATCCGGACTATCCGGCGATCAAGTCCGGGGCGTCCGCGAGGTGACGCGCCCTCATTGCTCGCCGTCGCCGCCAGTTGTCGGAAGAGGTCATCGGTCAGCTCTCTTGCGTGAGCGTCGTCCCTGAAAAAGGGCGAGTTAAGCAGATACGCCGTGATCAGATCCTGGCAGTCGGCAAGGCGTTTGCCGCCTTCGTCTCTGATCAGGCTGTCCGGAATTCCGGCTGCCGGCCGGAGGATCATGACCCGGCCATTCCGGGGCAGGCGCAGTCTGAACCGGTCTGAGGATCGGGCGGCCATTAAATGCAGCATGGGCTGCCACGGCTTGTCCTGCCGAGAGATCGCCGGATCGCCGGCCCGCGGCAGCAGAAGCACCGGACCTGGCGCGCTCCGGCCGGTGATCTCCATGTCCTGGCTGGCATGGATACAAACCACCCTGCCCAGGCCGGACGTCAGCGCCGACAGGGCTCCGGCCGTGCCACCGCCTGTGCCCAGGCGGCACTCCACACCATCCCAGCCGGAGAGCGCTCGCAGGGCAACAAGCCACTCTCGGGGAGACGCCCGGTTGAGTCGCAGATAGGCATCAAGTTCTTGATCAGGTGCTTTAAGTTCTTGATCAGCTGCTTTGTTTGGCATAGGGTCCGGTAGGAAATTGGTTTTTACCCACTATCAGGGCAACCCGGGCGTTTCCAGTAGCCGGATGTTGCAAAACACCCTGAAGCCGGCGCTTTTTTTGCCTGTTATTGATGTTAATCAACCAGTGCGCTACCCAACGCCTGCCAGGGCACCGGTCTGGCCATCAGGAATCCCTGCCCCCGGTGACATTTCAGTTCACGCAACCGGCTGTGCTGATCTTCATTCTCGATGCCCTCTGCAACCACCTCCAGGCCGAGCGCCTCGGCAATCCCCAGAATCGCCGCGACAATCCGCGAATCCCCGGACTGGCCGCCGAGCCGCCAGGTGAACTGCCGGTCAATCTTGAGCACCTGAACCGGCAGGGTATGAAGGTAGGCCAGTGACGAGTAACCGGTTCCGAAATCGTCAATCGCCACACCCACTCCCTGCTGGCCGAATTCCCGCAACCGGTCCAGGCACTGCCGGGAAAGGTTCATCAGGTGGGTTTCGGTAATCTCGATTTCCGGCGACCAGCCTATCTGCCGGATGCGGCAGAAGAGCGGATCGAGCAGCCCCTCCAGACGCGAATCGGTGATCTGTCGGGCAGAGATATTGATCGCCAGCCGAAGGCCCCGGGGCAGCACACCCGGAGAGTCCGGGAGGTCGGCGAGGATGCAGCGAACCAAATGCCCCGTGAGCTCGTGTATATGGCCACGCTGTTCGGCAACAGGGACAAACTCGGCGGGTGAGACAACACCGAACCGCGGATGCCGCCAGCGCAACAGCGCCTCCAGACCCGCGATGCGACCACTGTCAAGCCGGTACTGGGGCTGATAGACAACACTGAATTCTTCCGGGGCGGTTTTCAGGGAAGCCATCAGGGCCTCCGACAGGCGCTGTTCATGCCGTCCCTGCTCCGTGTCCACTTCGCTGTAGAGACGATAACAGGCCCGGCCAGCGAGCTTTGCCGTGTACATGGCCCTGTCGGCGTTCTGCAGCAGCTCGCTGCCGGTGTTACCGTGCTCCGGATAAACCGCTGCGCCAACGGAAGCTGAAAGAAAATACTCACGATGATCAATCACCATCGGGGCCTGGAAAATATGGATCATGCGCTGACACACACCCTCCAGATCGTCCCCGGACTGCAACTCTATAATGGCCGAAAACTCATCACCCGACAGCCTCGCCACCACGTCCCCCCTTCTCAGAACGCTCTGGATACAGTGGGCGGCGTGCTGCAGCACGCGATCACCGCATTCGTGGCCGTGGAGATCATTAACCGATTTGAAGAAATCGAGATCCACGAACAGCACGGCGAACCGGCGACTGTCACGGGCGCGCTGGGCCACACGGGCCTTGAGGAACTCCTGGAACAGGGCGCGGTTCGGCAGCTCGGTGAGGGGGTCGTAGTAAGCCAGCGAGGCCAGACGCTCGTCGCCCGCCGCCACATCGCCAACATCCGTGAACACACCGGCCCAGAATCGACGATTTCCCCGCTCCACGGGATAGATTGTCAGCCACTGGGGATAGGTCTCGCCGTTCTTTCGGCGGTTCCAGATCAGTCCCTCCCAGCGACCGTGTCGCTCAAGACTTTCCCACATAGCCTGATAGAACTCGGGCGATTGCAGGCCCGAACTCAGTAACGAAGGCGACTGCCCGAGAACTTCATCTGCCTGGTATCCGGTGACAGCGCGAAACATCCTATTGACGTAGGCGATTCGTGGTTCTGTCGTGGACAGCATGATCGCCCTGGGATGGTTATCCACCAGCGTCCTGAAATCCTGTTGTTGTACTACCTGCATCCGCCGCTTTCTCCTTTCAGCGAACCCTGAACCCGATCCTGACAGTTCAGGCACCAGCTTAAGCTGTATATGTCGCCACCATAGCCACATATTGCAAAAACAGCGGAGTTCAGACCAAAGAACGAGAAAAACTGAGGATTCATTCAATTATTGCAATAACCGGTAACCGGATATCCAAGCGCCCGGGTGCGGTTGATAAACAGACAGATATCGCGACTCAGCCATCAATCATGGTGCCATGCTCTCTTCCCCCAACCGTCACACAGCTCGTTCCGGGTAACCCAGCAGGCGCAGGGCGTTGAACACCACCACCAGCGTCGAGCCCTCATGGACGATGACCGCCGGGCCGATACCCGCTAGGCCAGTAAGTGTTGCAGGGATCAACAGCGCCACGATTCCGAGCGAAAGCCATAAGTTCTGGCGAATGATGTGCCGGGCGGCGCGTGACAGGCCCACGGCGAACGGCAGCTTTGACAGGTCGTCAGCCATCAGGGCGACATCCGCTGTCTCCAGTGCCACGTCGGTACCGGCACCGCCCATGGCGATACCCACCGTGGCGCGCGCCAGCGCCGGCGCGTCGTTGACACCGTCGCCGATCATGGCCACCTGACCTTCGCGCCGCAGCAATTCATCGACCGCTGCAACCTTGTCCTCGGGTAACAGGCTGGCACGCACTTCGTCCAGGCCGACAGCCTGGCCGATGGCCTGACCTACCCGTTCGTTGTCGCCGGTCAGCATGATGGTCTTGCGGATACCCAGGCGGTGCAGTCGCGCCAACATCTCAGCCACACCCTCCCGCGGCGTGTCGGCCAGGGCCAACACGCCCAGAAAACGATCACCGGCCTGAACCACCATGGTGGTCTTACCCTCGGCCTCCAGGCGGCTAACCGTGTCGCGCACCGAGCCAGGAATCGCCACGCCGTCAAACAACTTAAGGTTGCCGATACTGACGGTCTTGCCGTCAAGTTGCGCGCGCACGCCCTTGCCAGTCACGGACTCCACGTCACCGGCCTCTGCCCAGTGCAGGCCCCGCGCCTGCGCGGCGGCGACGATAGCCAGGGCCAGGGGATGACCGCTACGGCTCTCCACCGCCGTCGCGGTCGCGAGCAGCATGGCTTCATCGCCTTCGAAGGCCACCACGTCAGTCACCGCCGGTTCGCCGCGGGTGACAGTGCCGGTCTTGTCGAAAGCGATGGCACGCAGGGTGCCGAGATTCTCCAGGTGCGCGCCGCCCTTGATCAGCACCCCACCGCGCGCTGCGCGCGCCACCCCCGACAGCACCGCCGCCGGCGTAGCGATAGCCAGCGCGCAGGGCGAGGCCGCCACCAGCACCGCCATGGCGCGGTAAAAGGATTCGGCGAACGGAAAACCGAACAACGGCGGTACGGCAATAAGCAAGGCCGCACCGACCAGCACCACGGGTACAAAGATGCGTTCGAAACGCTCGGTGAAGCGCTGGGTCGGCGAGCGCTGGGCGCCCGCTTCGGCGACCAGCTTCACCATACGGCTCAGGGTGCTTTCGCGGGCCAGGCGGGTGACCCGAATCTCCAGGGTCGCCTCACCGTTGACGGTGCCGGCAAACACCGCATCGCCCGCCTGCTTGTCCACGGGCATGGATTCACCGGTAATGGGTGCCTGGTCGACGGCGGAGACGCCGGCCAGCACTTCGCCGTCGGCGGGGATGCGCTGGCCGGGCTTGACGATGACCCGCTCCTCGCGCGCCAGCGCCTCCACCGGCACTTCCTCCTCGCCGCCGTCGCGGCGCACAAGCGCCGTTTTCGGCGCCATCTCCGCCAGCGCCTCGATGGCGCGGCGTGCTCGGCCCATGGCGGTATGTTCCAGTGCATGGCCCAGGCTGAACAGAAACAACAGCAATGCGCCCTCTGCCCAGGCGCCAAGCGCGGCGGCACCGGCGGCGGCGATGATCATCAGGGTGTCGATATCAAAACGGCCCTGGCGCAGACTCTGCCAGGCATCACGCAGCGCGAAGAAGCCGCCTGTGATATAGGCACCGACGAACAGAGCCAAGGACAGTGCGGCGGGTGCCGCCGTAAATTCCAGCAACCAGCCGACGAGCAGTAACAACCCGGCAGCCAGGCTCAGAAGCAGCTCGCGGTGCTCGGCCCACCAACCCGGTGCCTGACCTTTTTCAATCACGCCATAACCCAACGCCCGTATACGTTCCCGCACGGCATCGAGCGAGGTCTTTTCGGTATCGAACTCCAGACGCAGCCGCTCCGCACCGTAACTGACGCTCGCCTCCAGCACGCCGTCCATGCGCTCCAGGGCATGTTCAATCACGGTCGCGCAGGTGGGGCAATCCATGCCGTCTATGCGCAGGCTTTCATGATGATAACGCTTGCCGATCCGGACGCCGGCCGCCTGCACCAGGCTGCGCACCTGACTGACGCTGAACTGCTCGAGATCATAGTGCAGGCACAGGCGCGCCGCACCGTCTTCGTCAACCACATGCGCTTTCGCCAGCCCCTCGGCTTCGAGCAATTCAGTCAGGCGCCCGACACAGGCGTCCCGCTCATCCGGGGCCTCGGGCAAGGCCAGGTCCAAATCCAGGGTCAATTTCTCATTCATATGAACCTCCGGTGCATTCCACCTGCCTCCGTAAGCTGTCGAACGATTGGCCGGTAGCAGATAAACCAAGCGGCCATCAGCGATCCGCCCGGGTTATTAACCGCAGCTCTACCCGTCCGTCTGATCGGCGCGTGAGCGTGAGATCGACAGCTTCCCCGGCGCGCACGAAGCGGTGTTGCTCCGCCTCGGGTGCAGCCGTAATGACCTCTTGGGTGTACCCGGCGGCAGCGAAGCCCTGGGTGTAATACTTCAACACCGCCTCGAATGACGCGCGTCCGCTATAGCGCGCCTCCAGTGTTTTTGCGTCGCGTGCGAAATAGGTGCGCACCAGCCCGGGAAAACGTGGCACCGGGCCGATATCGACGCCGCTGACATCATTGGCCGGAAGCGCCTCGCTTTCTCCCGGCAGCCAACGGTCAAGCTGCTGCTTCACACCCGGCGCCCACTGTTCCACCTCCTTCTTGAGTCCCGGCGCCGACTGTTCGAACTGGGTGATGGCGCCGCCGGCCAGACGTTTGCCCGCCTCGCTCATCGCCGGCGCCTCGGCCCACAGCCAGGACAATAGCGCCATGCCGGCCCAGAACAAAAGTGCGACGAAACCGAGCGCCACCGCGACGAATATCAGCCAGGTGCGGGTGCGAATCGTACACAACCTCGATACGGCCCGCTCCAACGGGATGAATTTGTTCAAATCCTTCATACGTCACACCCCAAAAAGATAACCATGAAACGCCACGCCAACAGTCACGGAAAGCTCCGGACATTGCCCCAAACAACCATAGCGGCGCACCTTTGAATTCTTCCTGCCGCGGTTATCGGGCGTCACCGGCGTATGATTGCCGAAAACAAGTCGGTCCCGGTAAGCAGCTCATACAAGACAATAGTGAGGACAACATACCAGATAAAAATAGCGATAAACGTGGCGCCGGCCGCCATATCCTTGATTTGTTTAATCCTCAGGTCATGGTCCGCTTGTACGTAATCGCACAGGGACTCAATGGCGGTATTAAGCACCTCCGCGACCAGCATCAGGCCGGTCACGGCGAGCACGAACAGAAAATGAAACAGCGTCTCGAACAGCCCAGCCAGCGCAAGAAACATCACTGACAGGACCAGCTTGTAGCGCACACTGAAGTCCTTGAGCACTGCGTTCGAGACGCCCGAGAGGGCGATGCGTATCTTGCGCACGGGATGGTACCCCGTGCCGGCACGGCGCGAATAGGGTTCGCTCATACTGCTTTACCCTCTAAACATGCGGCTTTCACTCACCCGGCCGGAGCGCCTGGCCGCGACCAGGACAAAACCTGGCGCCGGGAGACGCTTCCGCGCCACGGCACCGGCCTTTCAGTGGTCGTCGATGGGCAGCGCCGCCTGGATCTCGCTGATGTAGATCCAGCCCGCCCTGGATTGACCGGTCCTGGCGTTGTCCCGAATGAGGCGCACCGCCTCGGTGGCGCTGCTCTCGTCCTCGCAGACCAGCTCCAGCTTGACCTCGGTGATGATCTCCGCGCCCAGCTCGATGGAGTAGTTACGCTCCTGTTCGTCCAGCGCAGCGAGCATGCCCTTGACGTCAACCACCGACAGATTGGTGTAGCCCGCGCCCCTCAGGGCGCGAACTACGTCGGCGGCGCGATTGCGGTGAATGAAGGCCTTGATCTCTTTCATGGGTTTTTCTCCTTTCTGGATTCGAGCCATTCGTAGATGACCGGCAGTAGTACTAACGTTAGCAGGGTGGAGGTGATGAGCCCGCCCACCACCACGGAGGCCAGCGGCCGTTGGGTCTCAGCGCCCACTCCGGTGGAGAGCAGCATCGGGATCAGGCCGAGGATGGCCACGCTGGCCGTCATCAGCACCGGCCGCAGCCTCATCTCACAGCCGCGGCGCACCGCCTCGGCGACGCTCAGGCCCCTCTCGCGCAGCTCGTTGATGAAGCTCACCAGCACGATACCGTTCAGCATCGCCACACCGAACACGGCAATGAAACCGATGGCCGAGGGGACGGACAGATACTGGCCACTGATGAACAGCGCCACCAGGCCACCAATGGTCGCGAACGGTACGTTGGCGATGATGAGCGTGGCGTATTTCATCGAGTTGAAGGCGGTGTACAGCAACACGAAGATGAAAAAGATGGTCAATGGGACGATGATGGCCAGCCGCTTGAGAGCACGCTGCTGGTTCTCGAAGGCTCCACCCCACTCGATCCAGTAGCCGGGCGGTAGTTTCACCTGCTGCTCGATGGCGGCATTGGCATCTTTCACGAAGCCGTCCACGTCGCGGCCGCGCACGTCCATCTGAATCACCGCGTAGCGTTGTAATTGCTCGCGGCGCACGAAGGAATAGCCCTCCGCCGTGGTCACCTCGGCCACCTTGCCAAGCGGCACGATGGCACCGGCGGCCGTGCGTAACGGGATGTCACGGATGGCCTGTACCGAAGCCTTGGAGGCATCCGCGATACGCGCGGTGATGTCGAAGCGCTTGACGCCATCGATCAGTGTCGACACAGGCTGGTTACCGATGCCGGTGCGCACCACGGTGAGCACGTCGTCCGCATTGAGTCCATAGCGGGCCAATGCTTCCCGGTCCACCTTGATACGGATCTGCGGCTTGCCGAGGTTGGCTTCCAGCGCCAGATCGGCCACACCGGGCACCTTGGCGACGGCATTCTTGATCTCGTTACTCAAGCGGTCGAGTTCGCCCAGATCCTCACCGTAGAGTTTGGCGGCCAGGGTAGAGCGCACGCCGGAGATCAGTTCTTCCACCCGCATCTGGATAGGCTGGGTAAAGGCGATGACGGAAGTGGGCACGGTTTTCTCCAGTTCCTCGCGCATGGCCTCGGCCAGTTCCTCGACCGAACGTTCCCGCTCTTCCTTGGGCTTGAGCCCGGTGTAGATCTCCATGTAGTTCACGTCCGCGGTCTCACCCTTCTCGGCGCGGCCGATCATGGCGATGGTGGTTTCGACTTCCGGAAACTCGCCCAACGTCTTTTCGATCTTCTTGGAGATCTCGATGGATTGTTCCAGGGAGGTGGAAGGGATCGAGGTCACCCGCCACATGATGGAGCCCTCCTGCAACTGCGGCATGAACTCCTTGCCCAACAGCGGGAACAGCGCCAGGCTTGCGACCAGCAGCACTATGGCACTGACCACCACGGTCTTCTTGTTGGCCAGCGACCAGGCCAACAGCGGCAGGTAGCCACGCTTGACCCAACGCACCAGCAACGTGTCGCGTTCCTCCTTGGGCTTGAGAATCAACGCCGCCAGCACCGGAATGATCGTGAGCGTCAACAGCAGCGAGCCGGCCATGGCAAAGCTGATGTTGAAAGCCATGGGCTTGAACAACTTGCCTTCCAACCCTTGCAGGCTGAACAGCGGCAGGAACACCACGATAATAATAATGATGGCGAACGTGATGGGATTGGCGACTTCACGCGCTGCTGTCAGCACCGCGGCGCTACGGTCGACCTTTTCGCCCTTCTCGCGCCATTCGGCCATGATGCGGAAGGCGTTTTCGGTCATCACCACCGCACCGTCCACCATCATGCCGATGCCGATCGCCAGCCCCGCCAACGACATCAGGTTGGCCGACAGCCCCATCTGCTCCATAAAAATGAAGGCAATCAGCATAGCCAGCGGCAGCGCCGCGATCACCACAATGGCCGAACGCAGCTCACCGAGGAACAGGAACAACACAATAGCCACCAGAATAGAGCCCTCGATCAGCGCCCGTTCGGCAGTCGAGACAGCCTTCTCCACCAGTTCGGTGCGCTCGTAGACAGGCTCGATCTTCACGTTATCAGGCAACGCCGACTGAGCGATGGCCACTTTTTTCTTGACCTCTTTAACCACGTCAGCAGCGTTGGTACCGATGCGCGCCAGCGTCATACCCAGCACCACCTCTTTACCGTCACGGGTCACGGCGCCGAAACGCAACGCCGGCGCCTGCTCGATCATGGCAATATTGCGCAAGTACACCGGGGTTCCGTCAACCACCTTGACCATGATATTGCCGATATCGCGCTCGTCGGCCACCAGTCCCAGCCCGCGCACCAGGTATTGCTCTGGACCGAGATTGACGTACTGCCCGCCCACCTGGCGGTTATTGGCCTCGATGACGGCCATCACCTCTTTATACCCTAAGCCGTACTTGATCAAACGCAAGGGGTCGATCACCACCTGGAACTGACGCTCCTGTCCGCCCCAGGACATCACGTCATCGACCCCCGGAGCGGTGCGCAGAATCAGCCGTACGGTCCAATCCTGGATAGTACGCAAATCCATATCGCTCAGCCCCCCATTCAACTTCTCATCGGCGCGTTCCACCGTATACCAGAACACCTGGCCCAGACCTGAGGTGTTCGGCCCCATCTCCGGGCGGCCATATTCCTGCGGCATTCGGTTGCTGACTTCCTGCAGCCGCTCCATCACCAGCCGACGGGCGAAATAAATGTCCATATTGTCTTCGAAGTACACCGATACATAGGACAAGCCAAACAGACTGACCGAACGGATTTGGGTCACGCCGGGCAGGCCCGCCATGCCGGACTCCACCGGAAAGGTCAGTAACTGCTCTACGTCCTCGGCGGCCAGACCAGGCGACTCAGTGTAAATATTGACCTGCACCGGCGTTACATCCGGAAACGCGTCGATGGGAATGGTGCTGACCGCCCGCCAGCCCAGAAAACCAACCACCAGAAAAAAAATGATTACCAGAAATTTATAGCGTAACGACGCTTCAACCAGTTTATTCAGCATGATGTAACATCCTTAGTGCCCGTCGCCTTCGCCCATCTGTGATTTAAGCGCCAGGGATTTCAATAAAAACGCACCCTTGACGACAATCTCATCACCCTCGGCCAGCCCGGCTTTGATTTCGGTCCAGCCCGCACGTGTCATCCCGGTCTCCACCGGCTGCGGATGAAGTTCATCGCCCTCAACTTTAAATACCGTGGGCGAGCCCTGCATCAGCAGCACGGATTCCTGTGGAACAGCGACACGTGCCTCGCTATCAGCGGTCTCAATCAACACGTCCGCGTAGTCACCCGGCGACAACTGGCCGGCCTCGTTGTTTACCTCGATACGTACCGCCTTTGTGCGGGTGCCCTCGTCAACGCGTTGATGCAGCTGCACCACCTTGCCGTCCAGCCAGCGTTCGCCATGCACCCTCACTTGCGCACGCGTGCCAACGGTCACCTTCACCGCCTGTTCCGGGCGTAGTTGCGCGTCCACCCAGAGCCGCGAGATATCACTCACCTCGAACAGCACCCGCCCCGGCTCGACCACCTCGCCGATCACGAAGTCGTCACTGATCACCGTGCCGACCTGGGGGCTGAGCAGCTCGAAGGAGCCGGTGGCGCGGGAGGCATCGCCGTCGGCCAGGAGGCGCTCGATCTGCACCTCGGTCATGCCGTACGCGCGCACCGTGGCGTACGCGCGCTGGCGCGCCACCTGGACGGCGACATAGCGCTTATCGGACACCACCTCACGGCCGAGCTTGCGCACGCGGCTCCACTCTCGATCAGCCTCGACGAGCGCACCTTGGGCCCCGGCCATCTCGACGCTGGAGAGTGTCACCAACGGTTGGTCCTTCTCGACCTGCTCACCGAGGCGCGCGCGGCGGGCGACCACCTGGGCACCAATACGCGGCGTCACCTGGGCAGACGCGTAGGCGTTCATGCGCACCTCACCCGGAGCGATGACGGCATCGGACAGCGTGCGCCGCGCGACCCTCTCGGCACGGATTCCCTGCGCCTCCCGCTCGGCCGCCGCCATCTTCAAGGCGCCTCCTTCCTCGTGGCCGCCTGCCTCTCCGGGGCCCTGCTCGGCCAGTGCGACAGAAACCGGCAAACCCAGACCCGCGAGCATCAGGCTTAACAACAGTGCCCGTGTGAACGTTATCTTCATGTTTTGTATCTCCAGAATTCGTGCGTGAAAGTTTAAGGTTCAGCGCGCATCGCGCCGCCAAGCCAGGCATCCACCTGGCCGCTGGCCACCAGCCAGTCAGCCCAGGCCCCCCACAGGCGACCCTGGACCTCCAGGGCATTCATGCGCGTATCAAGCGTCTGGTTGAGCTGTACCAGGTAGTCCGCCGTGCTCATCTCGCCGGACCGCCAGATACGCTCTAGCAGCGCCACCTGGCTACCGAGGCTGGCCTGGCCACTGGCTTGCCAGGCCAGCCAGGCGCCGCGGCTCAGTCGATAGCGCTCGGCGGCGGACAACAACTGCGCCCGCGCCCGGCGATAGACGTCCTGCAGGGACTGTTCAGCTCGCGTCTGTTCGGCATAGGCGGCCTTTACCTCGGCCCTGAAGCTATTGCGGACATACAAGGGAATGCTAAAGGTCAGACCAGTGAGGCCATAGGCATCGCCGTTGCCGTTGCGGAAGGCACGTTCCTGGCCGGCGCGCACGCCGATCGTCGGATCGGGCCGGCGCTCGCGGCTGCGCAAGGTGACGGTGGAGCGGGCGGCGGCGACCCGCGCCTGTTGGGCGCGTAATGCCGGCAGATTCTTGAGCAGCGTGTCCGCATCGACCGTTTGCAACACGGGCAGATCACCCGGTAACAGCGGCCAGTTCCGGCGCGGGTTGCCGGTGATGGCGATGAGGGCCTGCTCTGCGTCGGCCAGATCCGAGGCCATCTGGGACAACTGGAGCGTAGCCTGGGTGTGTGCGAGGCTGGCCAGGTCCAGCTCGACCTGATTGATGTCCCCGGCCTGGCGACGCTGTTCCGCCAAATCCAGAAACCGTCGCATCAGCTCCTGGCGTTGCTGCGCGAGTCGCTGAATGTCTGCGGCGGTGTGATAGCGCCCCAGTGCAGCGAGCAACTCGCCAGCCAGCTGTTGGCGCACGGCCGCATACTCCGTCCGCACGGTATCAAGCTCGGCATCCGCCACTGCGGTGCGCGCTCCGCGTTTGTCGGCCCAGTCGATGGCCTGGCTCAGGCCCAGGGTACCGGTACGGGTCTCGGCCTGCTCGGCATTTAGCTGCAGCTCCGGGTTGTAGAGAGGCCGGCCCGCGCCCCGGGCGCGGGCCTCAGCGGCTTCCACTGCGGCGCGCGCGGCCTGCACGCCGGGGTTCCGCTCCAGCGTCTCGCTAAGCAGTTGCCGCAGCACCGGCGAGGTCCGCAGGGTTGTAGGTTCATCTTGCGCTGTGGCCGTGCCAACAGCAGCAAATGACAAGAGTATGCTCAGCAGCCGGACCAGCACCGGCCACTGCATTCGCAGTGTATACATGTATTCGAAATCTCCATTCGACAGACCAAGGTTGTGCGCTCGCATACGCGCGAGGCGTTATAGCAACGGATCATAAGATGGCCGCTGCCCATGCAGCTACCAGTGCGGTCGTGGTGGTGCCGCCCAGCAATAGAACTGGCCAAGCATACTACGACAAGCCAGTCAAACCACCTTTCTTAAGTCAACGCAACTATACAACTGCCTGCCCTTAAAAAGCTTAAAAAGTCCTTAAAAAGCCCGGTTAATTACCTTCCGGTGCCGACATAAAAGCCGGCCCCCTCGAATGAGCGGAAATAGCCGGAAAACACGCAACGATTCCCCGAGCCGATGCGATAAGGTAGTCTGGCGATCAACACTCTGAATAATTGTGCACCGTGGAAGATCGCTGAAACCGTGACTCTTGGAACCCTGTTCTGGCTGTTTGTGGCCGGATTCGCTGTCTGGTACTGGTGGCGCGCCAAAGCCATCAAGGATTTCGTGCTTCAGGCCGCCCACCGCTACTGCAAGCGCATGGATGTCATGCTCCTGGACGACGCCGTATTCCTTCGGGGGCTCTGGTTCAAGCGCGATGACCAGGGCAGGCTCCGGGTATGGCGCAGGTTCCTGTTTGATTTCACCTCCACCGGTGAGGAGCGCTATACCGGCCGGATCATCATGCTCGGCCAGCGTATCCAGCACATGGAGCTGGAGCCTCACCGGTTTTCCTGAGCACTCAGCCATGCCCCGGTTTCATGCCCTCACCCAAATGGGCGATTCCCGCCCGCCCCCTTGGCCCGAATAATCGACAACGCATTGACGACCGTCGGCTTCATAACGCAGCCGTCAACAAAAACAACAGGAGTCAACCATGCGTATCCGATTTACCGCAGCAATCATGCTGGGGCTGGCCATGCTGTCCGCCTCGTTTCTCAGTCACGCCGGTTACACCCAGACCCGCTACCCCATCGTTCTGGTCCATGGCGTTACCGGCTTCAACACCATTGGTGGGCTGGTCAACTACTTCCACACCATTCCCTGGAACCTGGAACGCAGTGGCGCAAAGGTCTATACCGCCAGCGTTTCATTCGTCAACAGCAGTGAGCAACGGGGCCAGCAACTGGCCAACTATGTCAACAGCCTGGGCTATGCCAAGGTCAACCTGATGGCCCACAGTCAGGGTGCCCCCACTTCCCGGGTAACCGCCGCACTGATTCCCCAGCGGATTGCCTCGATCACCTCCATCGACGGCGTCAACAAAGGCTCCAAAGTGGCAGACGTGGTTCGCGGTATTCTTCCGCCCGGCAGCTACGTGGAGGGCGGGGCGGACGCCATTGCCAACGCCCTCGGCGGGCTGATCAACGCCCTGTCCGGCGCCAACAACCCACAAGACGGACTGGCCGCACTGGAGACCCTGACAACGCCCGGCACCACCAGCCTGAACGATGCGCTGGGGTGGAAAGGGGTTAACCGCAACGCCTGCGCCGGCACCAGCGAGGACGTGTGGATTAATGGCAACCGCATCAAATTCTTTTCCTGGACCGGCCGTGGCGTCTGGACCAACGTCTTTGACATCACCGACCCCTTCCTGGGCATTACTGCCCTGGTCTTCGGCAGCGAGCCGAACGACGGGCTGGTCGGCGTCTGTTCGACCATGATGGGTAACGTGATCGGCACCCAGTACGACATGAACCATGTGGACGCCATCAACCATCTGCTGGGCGCCCGGTCCCTGTGGACCAATCCGGTGACGCTCTACCGCACCCAAGCCAACCGCCTGAAAAACCGCGGGCTGTGAGGTGATCATGAAACAGCCCCTCATCGGTTACCGCCGATGGCTGTTTCCCGTTGCCCTGTCGGCCATTCTGGCCGGCAGTGGCCTCTGGTACGGCATAAACTATTACCCGCCTTTGCCAACAGCCGAAGCGCCGCTTTCCAGTGCGGAGCAAGCCGGGCCCGCGCTGCCTTCACCGGCGAGCCTTCCCGCAGCCGCGACAGCGGAGACCCGGGTTCCGCAGGCACGCAACACCACCCCCAGCTCGCTTGGCCCAGACCCCTTCGCGCCTTCCCTGGCCGGCACTGATATCGACGGAGCCCTGCAAGCGGACGCGAACGGTCAACTGGTCATCAACCTGCAGGTCCGTGACTTCTTCGACTATTTCCTCAGTACCGTTGGTGAGGTCTCACCGGAAACGGCCATCCGCCAGATTGAGCGGATGGCCCGGACGCATTTGCCAGAGCCCGCTTCCGGGCAGGCACTGGCACTGCTTGACCAGTACCTGGCTTACAAGCAGGCCTCCCTGACCGTGATGCAAGCGAGCCTGGACCCGGCCCGCCGGGAAGACCCAGCCTATCAGTTGGCAGCGCTGGGCGATGCCCTTGCACAGTTAAAGACACTCCGGCAATCCACCTTCGATGCCGACGTTCACCAGGCCTTCTTCGGGCTTGAGGAAGCCTACAGCGAATACACCCTGGCCACGCTGGCCATCCAGCAACGGGACGACCTGAGCGAGCAAGGCAAGCAGGCATTGGTTGAATGGCACCGGAACCAGCTGCCGACGACTCTGAAAACAACCGAACAAGACCTGCATGCCAGCACCCGCCAGCAACAGGCGCGGGTTGCCGCCATCAACTCCGCCAGTTCACCAGACGCTGCCGGCCAGCAGCTCAGGGAACTGGGCCTGGACCCAGACGGCGCAGAGAGCGTGGTGAAGTACCTCAAACACCGTGAGCGTTTTGATGAGCGCTTTGAAAGCTTTCAGGAGGCGCTGAGTCAGAACGGCTCATCCGGACTGGCCACGCAGGATCTCGCGAACCAAAGAGAAGAACTCTTGCTCCGGCATTTCCCGGACGAGCAGGACCGAACCTGGGCCCGCCTTAAAATGCTCGATAGCAGTTGACAGGAATGTGCTCAGGCTCGCGAAAGCGCGGGCCTGAGCCCGCTACAATCCGGGGACTGGCGCGCCATTGGATACGGTGATGAATACCGAGCAGCTCAGACACCAGCAGGCAACCGGTTTCCCGCGACTGCGCTTTGCACCTGATCTTGAACAGAGTTACCGGAAAACCCGCGCATCGCTGATCCGACAGCGGGCACGGCCCGTTTCCATCGCGGGCCTGATCCTGTTCCTGATCTACGCCGCCATGGATGTGCTGACCCTGCCCGCCGAGCTGGCCCGGGTCACCGTGTCCATCCGGCTGGCTATCACCTGCCCGGTTATCGCCATCGTGGCCTGGCTGGCTTTTCGCCCTGCGCCTTCAGACAGGACCTTTGAGCAACTCTATACACTGGCTTATTTCCTGGGCGGCCTCAGCGTAATTGCAATTATCGGCGTGGCCCGGCACATGGCATTTCCGCTGCCCTACGAGGGTATGATCCTGATTCTGATGTTCGGCTACTTTGCCATGGGGCTGCCGTTCATTAGCGCTTCCCTGGTCTCACTGGCCCTGGTTTTCAGCTATTTCATGACTGAGCTCTGGAGTGGGATGCCAGGCCCTGCCATCATGAGCAATCTGTTTTTCCTGATGACCGCCAACATCATCGGAATGGTGGGTGCCTGGACCAGCGAGTACCGTCACAGGGCCCATTTTCTCGACCGCCAGTTACTGGATCTGATGCACCAGGCGGCCAGGGACGAGAGTCGGCGTAAAACCGAACTCATCACCGCCGCCAGCCATGACCTGCGCCAACCCCTGAATGTGATCGACATAACACTGGAAAACCTCTCGCCGGGTTCCGGGGAGCCTGGCGAAAATCCGGTAATGACCCAGTTAAAAGACACCATCCGGCATCTTCGCCGCCTGCTCGGCACCGTGTTCGACAGCGCCAGACTGAACGAAGGGATGGTGCAGGCGGATATCCGGCAGACGCCGCTGGCACCGATTTTTCGTGACATGGATGATTTCCTGGCCGATTCCCTGGGCAGCCAGGCGGTGGAACTGCAGATCGACCACCACTCCGCTGATCTTCACGTTCTGGCCGATCCGTCCCTTCTGTTGCGGGTGCTCCAGAACCTGGTTTTTAATGCAGTGGAACACAGCGGGGGCAGTACCATTCGCCTTTTTGCGGAAGCCATAGACCAACAGGTGCGTCTGCAGGTCACGGACAACGGCGCGGGGCTGCCACCAGAACTGGAGGGAACCCTGTTTGCACCTTATGTCCGGGGGCAGGGTCCGACTGAACGGCCCGGCCTGGGTCTTGGCCTGACCATCGTTCGGGAATTCGTTGCCCTGATGCACGGAACCTGCGGCGTAGAGACAGAACCCGGCCGGGGCTCGGCGTTCTGGGTACTGCTGCCGGCCCCTGTCACAACCACCCCTGGGAGCGGGCAAGGTTCACGCACTCTGTCCGGTTATGAACGCCAAGCTGTGTGAAAATCGCCTTGAGATGGGTTTTCACGGTGTGCTCGGTGAGGTTGAGACTCTGGCAGATTCGCTTGTTGGGGAAGCCCTGGCCCAGCAGCAGGAGAACGTCCATCTGCCGCGGTGTTAGCGGCAGATCCGGCCCCGCTGACTCAAGACCACCCGGAAAGTAGCTGTCGCCACGGGTCACTGCACGAACCATGCTCACCAGGGCGGACCGCCCGGCAGACTTTGCAAGAAACCCACTTGCGCCCGCCGCTTGTGCTGCCCGCACTGTCGTTTCGTCTTCACTGCTGGAGATAATTACCACCGGGGGTGATGTCCGGTAACTGGCCAGTCGCGGCAGCAACGCCAGGCCCGTCTCACCCTGCAGCGCGATGTCCAGCAGGATCAGCTCGAAGCCATCCTGACGGGCCAGAAGGCTGGCGGCGGCCTCCACCGTTCTGACCGTGGTAACAGACCCTGCCAGCCCTTCCTGCTGGATAAGACCCGCCAACCCTTGAGAAAACAGGACATGATCATCCACCAGCAGCACTCTCGCCAGGGGAAGTGGCTGTGCAGGACGGGCAACGGATTGCTCCGGTTCTGATCTGATGGCATCCATGGATACGCCTCTCCCGGTGTGTTTATTTTTGTTACCGCGGACACAGCACTATAGGCCAGCCGAACCTTTCACTCCGCGGCCTGATTAACACTTTTACACGAACGCCCCCAATCGCCGGCATTGGGCATTCCGAATGAAATACAAATGTCACATTTCTGAAGCATCCTTATTGGCTCTCAACCACCTGTCTTGGAAAGGTTTTTCTTATAATGCCGAGATTCAAAAGGAAGATTGTCACAGTATCGGGACTCTTGCTGCCGGCCATTCTGGCGTTTCAGACCCAGGCCTATGAGCTGGAAATCCACGGCTCCAATACGGTAGGCGCGACCCTGGCCCCGATGCTGGTCAGAGGGTATCTGGAGGAACACAGTGGCAACCGGGTCACATCCATAGGTACCGGCGTGGAAAACGAGCAGGTCCTTCAAGCCCGGATGAACAACAACACGACGGAGGTGCTGGTCGCAGCCCATGGGTCAAGTACCGGTTTCAGGGCGCTGGCCGCCGGACAGGCCGACATCTGGGCCTCGTCCCGCCCGGTAAAGTCGGAAGAAGCACAGCAACTTCAGGCCCGGGCAGACCTCACGGCACTGGAGAGCGAACATGTCATCGCCATTGATGGCCTGGCCATTCTGGTACATCCCTCCAACCCCGTTAGCCAGATGAGCATTGACACCCTTGGCCGGGTATTCTCCG
This sequence comes from Marinobacter sp. SS8-8, assembly GCF_030540945.1. NCBI lineage: Bacteria > Pseudomonadati > Pseudomonadota > Gammaproteobacteria > Pseudomonadales > Marinobacteraceae > Marinobacter > Marinobacter sp. SS8-8. The sequence continues at coordinate 195,578 of NZ_JASSVN010000003.1, forward strand.
GTCAGATCCGCCGCTGGTCAGAGCTCGGCGGGCCGGACCGGCCAATCCACCTGTACGCGAGGGACCAGCGTTCCGGCACCTGGGATACCTTTAAAACCCTGGTTCTGGGCAAGCAATTCAAACTGGACGAAAAGGCAAAACGTTACGAATCCAACGATCAGCTCTCGGATGATGTCAGCCAGGATCCATCAGGGGTTGGTTTCTCCGGCCTCGCCTCGGTCCGCGACAGCAAGCTCCTGGCTATCTCCGAAGGCAATGCACCGGCACTCCGGCCCAATCAGCTGACCGTGGCAAGCGAGGACTACCCTCTGTCCCGACGGCTCTTCATGTACACAGCCGGTCGTGAAATACCACCTCTGGCGGCCGGACTGATCGAGTTCTCGCTCGGCCAAAAGGGCCAGGCTCTGGTGGCCGAGTCCGGATTCATTTCTCAGAACCCCATCGCCGTAAAGCCAGGATTTGACGATGCGACACCGGAGAGCTTTCGTCGCCTGACCAGCAACTACCAGCGTCTGACGGTCAATTTCCGCTTTTCCGAAGGCCGGACAAAGCTCGACAACAAAGCCCGAAGGGATCTGCAGCGGGTTCAGCAGTACCTGGTGCAACAGGGCCGGTCCGCCGACGACCTGCTACTGATCGGATTTGCCGACACCCAGAGCAACGAGTTGCGGGCCCAGATGATCTCTGAGCTTCGCGCCCTGTCGGTTCGCAAGGCTCTGCAGGAGGTGGATGTCGAAGATGTTGCCTACACCGGCTATGGTCAGTATATGCCCGTTGGCGGCAGTGGCAGCCCTCGCAATGGCCGCGTGGAGGTCTGGATCAAATCCCGACAACCATGACCGGTGATGGCGTCGCGACCAAAGTATGACCCAGAACTGTGGCAATCACCTATCCGCCCCGGCGTCACAGTTATGTTTGGGTTTTCTATACTAACGGTGTCATTTCCAACCAACAGACAGGGGCAATGGACATCCAAAACGACCACCGTTTCGCGATCAATCTGAATGTACGGGGCATCCAGCCCTCAGCCACCCTTCGCATCAACGAGCTGAGCAACCAGCTCAAGTCCGAAGGCAAGGACATCATCAAGCTCGGGCTGGGGCAATCGCCCTTCCCGGTTCCTGAACGCGTGGTGGAGGCGCTCAGAGCGCACGCCCACGAAAAGGACTACCTGCCGGTCAAGGGCCTGAGAGGCCTCCGAGAGGCCATCGCCGGTTACATTAACCGAAGTGAGCGCATGCGCTGTACCTGGGAAGACGTTCTCATCGGCCCGGGTTCGAAAGAGCTGCTGTTCATGCTGCAACTGGCCTATTACGGCGATTTGCTGATTCCGCGCCCGAGCTGGGTGTCCTATGCCCCGCAGGCGCGGATCATCGGCCGCTCGGTACACTGGCTGCCGACCCACGCCGAAAATAACTGGCAGCTGACCGCCGAGGAACTGGACATCGTCTGCCGCGACGACCCGTCCCGGCCCCGGATCCTGATCCTGAACTACCCGTCCAATCCGACTGGCTGCACCTACACCGACGACCAGCTGCTGGCCATTGCCAACATCGCCCGCAAATACCGGCTCATACTGCTCTCGGACGAGATCTACGGTGAGGTGCATTTCGAGGGCAGGCACAAATCCATCGCCCGCTACTACCCGGAAGGCACCATCATCAGTACCGGCCTGAGCAAGTGGGCCGGTGCCGGTGGCTGGCGTCTCGGTACCTTTATTTTCCCGCCGGAACTCCGTCCGCTGCAGGATGCCATGGCCATCATCGCCAGCGAAACCTACACCGCCACCAGTGCGCCCGTTCAGCACGCGGCCATCGCTGCGTTCAACGGCGGTGAAGATATTGATGAATACCTCAGGCAGTCCCGCCGGGTTCTGAAAGTGGTGGGCGAATACATGCACCGTCGCCTGAGCGAGATGGGCGCGGTCATCCAGAAGCCGGAGGGCGCCTTCTACCTGTTCCCCGACTTTTCCGGATTCCGGGACCAACTGGCCAGGAAAGATATCAAGACCAGTCAGGCTTTCTGCCAGGCCCTGCTGGAGAATACCGGCGTGGCCATTCTGCCCGCCAGCGATTTCGGCTTCGTACCGGATCACCTGGCGGCCCGTCTGGCCTTTGTGGATTTCGAGGGCGCCGAATCCCTGCAACTGGCGGGTGGCGACGACGCGGATCAGGAACTGGGCGACAACTTCGTCAAACAGGCCTGCCCGCGCCTGGTCAAGGCCATGGACAGGATGGAGCAGTGGCTGAACAGCCTCTGATCCTGCCGTGTTAGACTGGCGCCCTCATTCTCTTACGGGATATCCACGAGGGTGCCATGTCTGATTCTGCTTCCCTGCTCGAGATTACCGACTTTGCCGAAAACCTGTCTCGCGAGGCAGGCGAACTGATCCGCCGCGAGCGTGCAGGCAATGCCTTGCGTACCGACTACAAACACCAGACCGAACTGGTGACCCATGCCGATGTGATGGCCGATGAGTTCATCACCGGCGCTATCCGCAAGCGATTCCCTGGCCATCGCATCCTTTCCGAGGAAACCATGCCGGACCTGAGCCAGGCCGAGGAGCTTGAGACGCCGCTGTGGATAGTGGACCCCATCGACGGCACGGTGAACTACGCCTACGGCCATCCCCAGGTGGCGGTATCGATTGCCTATGCCGAAAAGGGCCGGGTACAGGCCGGGGTTGTGCACGCGCCGTTTTCCGGCGAAACCTTCCGGGCGACCCGTTCAGAAGGCGCCACCCTCAATCATCGTCCTATCCGCCACAGTGGCGCCACGGTTCCCCGGGACTCACTGTTCGCCACCGGTTTTCCGTATACCAAGGACAATCTCGAGCCACTGGTCAAACGCCTGGACGCGATGCTTCACCAGTGCCGGGATCTGCGCCGCATCGGTTCAGCGGCGCTGGACATCTGCTGGGTGGCCTGCGGACGCCTGGACATCTATTACGAAAACGTCAGCCCCTGGGACTTCGCCGCTGCCCGCCTGATCGCCCTGGAAGCCGGCGCCACAGCGGGTCATTTCAGCAAAGTGCCGGACGGTTACCCCGCCGACCTCTGGGGCCGGGACATCCTGATTTCGGCACCGGCGGTCTGGGAGCCGGTTCGCGGGATTCTTCGTGCGGCTTCCGGGTATGAGTGAGGTTTCGGAGCCAGCCTCTGTTGTGCAGCCTGCCGGCTTTAGAGGCAGGCATGGAATGGGAGCCTTCTTCCCGGAATGTCGGAGGCCAAGGATGGCCGGAAACAAGCGCACATGGATGTGCTCGTAGCGGTTCTGTGCAGGGCAATCCCACCAATCCCCTGCGCCACAAGCATCAGGCTACGAACCAGAAGCCAACTCGAAGCTTAGCCCCAAACACCTTCAGCAACCAACCCCCAACTCTCGTCGAAGTCGGTCGAAGGCAACCGCGAAAACGAGGACCGGACAAACCGTTGGATTCGGCCTTCCACGAACACCAGGACATAATCCGCCCCCCGGGCGGCACTGGTTCGGGGCCTCAGGCCCTGGCGGATTTCGCCTTCCTTGAGGGTCTGGCGCACCTGGGTTTCCAGGCGTTCGAAAAACTGCGACGCGCGTCTGCGCAGGGCGTCGTTCTCGCCCATCAGGGCATCGCCGGTCAGCACGCAGCACAGGCCCGGATTGCGTTCGGCGAACACCAGTACCAGATGCACCAGTTGTTGCAGGCGAACCCGCACATCCTCCTGCTCCTGGAGGATCACCTGGCAGCGTGAGAAAACCGCTTCTTCGGCAAACTCAATCAGCGCCTCGAACATTTTCCGCTTGCTCGGAAAATGACGGTACAGCGCCGCCTCGGTGACGCCCACGGACCGGGCAAGGCCGGCGGTGGTGATGCGGGCTCCCGGGTCGGTCTCCAGGAGTTCCACAAGGGCATGGAGAATCGCCTCGCGGCGACTGGGTTTCTGGTCAGTCATGGCAGGACAGCAGCGCTCTGATTTACGTTGTCGGGGCCGGATGAACGCTTCCACCTGACCCCAATTTCAGCCTTAAAAGAAAGTGCCATCAATCGGCGACGATGCGCTGGCATAGAGTTTCTTGGGCATCCGGCCCGCCAGGTAGGCTTCACGGCCGGCTTCAATAGCCAGGCGCATGGCGTTGGCCATTTTGATGGGGTCCGTGGCCTGGGCGATCGCTGTATTCATCAGCACCCCGTCGCAACCCAGCTCCATGGCAATGGTGGCGTCGGATGCAGTGCCGACGCCGGCGTCGACCAGCACGGGGACGCTGGCATTCTCGACAATCAGGCGGATGTTGTAGCGGTTCTGGATGCCAAGCCCGGAACCAATGGGCGCGCCCAGGGGCATGATTGCAATACACCCCATCTCTTCAAGGCGCTTGGCCAGCAATGGGTCGTCGGAGCAGTAGACCATCACCTTGAAGCCGTCCCGGATCAGTTCCTCGGCCGCCACCAGTGTTTCGGTCATGTTCGGGTAGAGGGTCTTCTCCTCGCCCAGCACTTCCAGTTTCACCAGGTCGTGACCATCGAGGAGTTCCCGGGCCAGCTTGCAGGTGCGCACCGCATCTTTGGCCGTATAGCAACCGGCGGTGTTGGGCAGGATGGTGTAGCGTTCCGGAGAAATCACATCCAGCAGGTTTGGCTCATCCGGGTTCTGGCCCAGGTTGGTCCGGCGAACGGCAACGGTGACAATTTCCGCACCACTGGCCTCAATGGCATGACCGGTTTCCATGAGGTCGCGGTATTTGCCGGTACCCACCAGCAATCGGGACTGGTAAACCCGGCCGGCGATTTCGAGGGATCTGTCTTCGGGAAGCTGGAGTTTGGATGTTTCTGTCATAGTGTTCCTGGGTATCTTGAATTCGGGACGACGGAAACCGTCGGTACCATTGGTTCAATCAGTGGCAAGCGCACTATCGTCAGCCGCCACCAATGGCGTGAACGACTTCCACACGGTCGCCATCGTTCAGGGTAAATTCCGGGTGCCGGCTCCGGGGGACGATGTCCTCATTAACCTCGACAGCCAGCCGTTTGCCGCCGAGGGCCATTTTATCGATCAGCGTGGCAATGGTTGCGCCTGCCGGCAACTCCATCGCATCGCCATTTACCTGAACCTGCATGTGTGCTGCACCTCTGTACATTTATCATTTGTTCCGGCGTAGCGCCGATATTACCAACAGCGCCCAACCAACCATAAAGCACACCCCGCCGAGCGGAGTGACCGGACCAATCCAGCGGATGCCGGTCAGAACCAGCAGGTAAAGGCTGCCACTGAACAGCAGGATTCCAGCCAGATAAAACCCCGCGGCCCAGCGCAGAAGTTTTCTGGACAGGCCCAGCCCGGACAACACCGCTACCAGGACCAGAGCAATGGAATGGTACATCTGATAGCTGACGGCGGTCTGGAAAACTTCAAGACCCCGCTCACTGACCAGGCCGCGCAGGCCATGGGCGCCAAAGGCACCGGCCATCACCGCCAGAAGTGCCAGAAAGCCGCCTGCGATCAGGGGGAACCCTAAAACGCGTCTTTCGCCCCCAGGTACGGGTTCAGCAGTCACAGTGGATCTTTTCCCCGGAATCCAGATTCATCATGGTCAGTGCGCCGCCCCAGACACAGCCGGTATCCAGGCCGATGAACCGATCAACTCCGGTGTTGCCTTCCAATGCGGCCCAGTGCCCGAATACCACACGCGTATCGTCACCACGAGGGTAACGGAACCAGGGGGCAAAGCCTTCCGGCGCACTATCCGCGGATTCCTTGGTGGTCAGCTCCAGTGTGCCGTCCCCGGCAATAAATCGCATGCGGGTGAAATAATTGGTGATAACCCGCCAGCGGTCCATACCCGCCAGGCCTTCATCCCAGCACTCCGGCTGATTGCCATACATGTGGGTGAAGTAGTCTTCCGCCCCATGGCCACGGATCACCTCTTCCACCTCACGGGCACAGCGCATGGCCTGGTCCACAGACCAGATATGGGGCAGACCGGCGTGAGCCATGACCAGGTTGCGGGCCGGATCGTGAATACAGAGAGACTGTTGCCGGAGCCAGTCCACGAGCCGGTCGTAATCCGGCGCTTCGAGGATGTCGGCCAGGGTGTCTTTACGACGGGTCTCATGGCCACCCAGAGCCACCGCCAGCAGATGCAGGTCGTGATTGCCGAGCACCACCTCCGCAGAGGCCCCCAGGCTTTCAATGTATCTCAGGGTTTCCAGTGAGGAAGGGCCCCGGTTGATCAGGTCCCCCGCCACCCACAGACGGTCCCGTGAGGGTGAGAAGTCCACCTTGGCCAGAACATCCCTCAGGCGGTCGTAACAGCCCTGAATATCGCCAATGGCGTAGTCAGTCATTACTTACCTCGCTTGCCGTTTTAGCCACGCCTTTCTCATTCACCAACAGATCGGCAATGGCCACGTAATCGGCCAGGCCCAGGTTTTCAGGGCGCAGGCCGTCGTTGATTCCCAGACTCTGCAGCTGTGCCACTGACACCATACCCCCGAGGGCCTTGCGCAGGGTTTTCCGGCGGGCGTTGAAGGCGGTCCGCACCACGGCCTGCAGGGTGGTCAGATCCCGGGCCGGGTGCGGCAGGGTCTCGTGAGGAACCAGACGGACAATGGCCGAATCCACTTTCGGTGCCGGCCGGAAAGCGCCGGGGCCGACGTCAAATAACGGCTGCACCTTGCAGAAATACTGGGTCATAATGCCCAGGCGCCCGTAATTGTTGTCCCCCGGCACCGCCGCCATCCGCTGCACCACCTCTTTCTGGAGCATGAAGTGCATGTCCTGCACGACACCTGCCTGCCCCAGCAGGTGAAAAATCAATGGCGTGGATATGTTGTACGGCAGGTTACCGATAATCCTCAGGGGCCGGTCAACCATCAGTTGGCTGAAATCAAACTTGAGCGCATCCGCCTCGTGGATCCGGAATTCCGGGTAGTTGAAGAATTTGGTGCGCAGTACCGGAATCAGGTCCCGGTCCAGCTCCACGACCTGGAGCCCTGGGTTCACCGCCAGGATTTCCTCGGTCAGGGCGCCCAGGCCAGGGCCGATTTCGATGATCGAGTCATCCGGCCCGGGGTTAATGGCGCGGATGATGCGCTCGATAACGCCCGGATCGTGCAGGAAGTTCTGGCCAAACCGCTTTCTGGCCTGGTGGCCGGCTTTGTTACTCACAAACGTGTCTCTAGACTGGAAGATTTGCGACAGCGGGCCATTTGCTCACCCACTTTGATGGCCGTATGCAGGCTGCCGGAATCGGCCCGGCCGGTGCCGGCCAGGTCCAGGGCCGTCCCGTGGTCCACGGAAGTGCGCACAATGGGCAGGCCCAGGGTAATATTCACGGCACGCCCGAAACCCTGGAATTTCAGCACCGGCAGCCCCTGATCATGATACATCGCCAGGACGGCATCGGCCTGGCCGAGCCAGTGTGGCGTGAACAGGGTATCGGCCGGAAGCGGCCCGGTCAGTGACATACCCTCACCCCGGAGCTTGTCCAGGGTTGGTTCGATAGTTTCAATTTCCTCACGGCCAAGATAACCACCCTCACCGGCATGGGGGTTCAGTCCGGCCACCAGAATCCGCGGTTTTTCGATCCCGAAGAACCGTTTCAGGTCGGCATCGAGAATCCGGGTAACCTGGGACAAACGCTCCGGGGTAATGGCTGCCGAAACGTTCTTGAGCGGTAAGTGGGTGGTTACCAGCGCCACACGCAGCTGCTCGGTGGCGAGCATCATCACCACCCGCCGGACCCCGCACAGTTCCTGCAGAAATTCGGTGTGGCCACTGAATGGGATACCGGCATCATTGATCACCCCTTTGTGAACCGGGGCCGTGACCATGCCATCAAAATCCCCGCCCAGACAGCCGTTACCGGCGATTTCCAGGGTTTTGAGCACATAGGCGCTGCTGGCAGGGTCCGGCCTTCCTGCCTGGTGACTGGCACAACCCTCCACGTGCAGCACGGACACATGGCCCGCCTCCATTCGGGGTGCCTCACCCGGGCGCCAGGGATGCAGCACAACCGGCAAATCCATTTGTTGCGCACGGGCTTCCAGCAGCGGCTGGCTTGCAACCACCACAATTCCGGCCATCCGGATCTCCAGCGCAAGCTGAAGGCACAGCTCCGGACCAATGCCGGCCGGCTCGCCGGCCGTCAGTGCCAGCACCATGGGGTCAGCCATCAGGAAACCGGCTCTTCTTCCGTGGGGGCATCATTGGCGTACTCACCCTTGAACTCGACGAAGGCCTCGCCGCGGATTTCCCGGAGCCAGTTCTGCAATTCGGTCTCGAACTTGCGGCGGTAGATTGCCTGGCGTGCCTCGGTCTCCCGCACTTCAGCACTGATGTCCTTCTGACGGCGCTCCTGAACCTGAAGGATGTGCCAGCCAAACTGGGACCGGAAAGGCCCGCGAAGCTCGCCGACATCAGCCTCAATCATGGCCTGCCCAAACGCCGGCACCATCTGGCCCGGGCTCACCCAGCCGAGATTGCCGCCGTCGGAGCCGGAGACCGGGTCATCGGAATACTCCTTAGCCAGGGAGCTGAAATCGGCGCCATTCTGAAGCTGTTGGTAGAGATCCCGGATCCTGGCTTCTGCCTGGCTGTCGGTTATCGCTTCGGACGGCCGAACCAGAATATGACGAACGCGATGCTGCTGAATGACCTGCTGCTGCTCACCGCCGCGTTTGCCCATCACCATCACCAGGTGAAAGCCACTGTTGTTTTCCAACACCGGCGATGGCTCTCCCACAGCCAGATCCGGCACCACCGGAGCGACCAGAGAGGGCAGTTGCCCCTCGGCCCGCCAGCCCATGTCACCACCTTCAAGGGCATTGCTGGCATCGGATTCCGCGACAGCAGCTTCGCGGAAATCGCGCCCTTGGGCAATCTCGCCGCGCAGACGCTCAGCCTTTTCCCGGGCGGCTGCCATTTCAGCGTCATCGGAGGGATTGTCAACGCTAATGAAAATATAGGCCAGCCGATATTCCGCACCGTTGTTTCCGCGGGCTTCCTGGCTCTCCAGATAGTTCTCGACCTCCCGGTCACTCACCCGGACCCGGTTACCCACCTGCCGCTGCTGCACCCGGCTGGTCAGCATTTCCTTGCGGATCTGCTCCCGGGCCTGGTTATAGGTAACCCCTTCCGCTTCCAGTTGCGCTTCAAACTCGGACAAAGCCATGCCGTTGCGCTCGGCAATATTGGCCATGGTTTCGTTCAGTTCGTTATCGCTGATGCGCATGCCGGCCCGTTCCGCCATCTGCATCTGAATCGAGTCGGTGATCAGTTGGTCAAGAACCCGTTCTTCCAGCAACTGTCTCCGCGGCAGTTCGGTACCCTGGGCCCTGAGCCGGCTGGCGATGGTGTTAATCCGGGCCTCCAGCTCGGTCTGGAGAATGACATCCTCATCCACGATGGCCACCACCTGATCCAGCAGTTTTCGCTCTGCCTGCACGGTCAGCGGTGCCAGAACGGCAAGAAGAACCAGTAACGCCTGAACACAATGGCGAAGAGTCGCCTTCATAATCACCTCTGCAAATAGAATATGAGCCTGCACGCCGTTACCGAACTCCCTGACCGGGGCTTAGTCCCGTTCCTGATCAGGGAGTTCCGTAACGGCGACGCTCCCTTTCGTCAAACCCGTAAATCGCCTCGGCAACCCTGGCCGAGGCACCACCACTGCCACCCAGTCCTTTCATCTGAATCTGAAACAGTATGCGCCCCTGAAGCTCCCGGTCGGCAGTCAGGTAATTCTGGTGAACCACCTGAATGCTCCAGCAGCAGTTGTTGTATTCAAGGCCGGCCAGGGACCCCACGGTCCGATTAAGATCCGAATCATAGACCCAGCGGCCGATCAGACTAACACGGTCCGTCACCGGGAAAACCGTCGCAATGTCTGCCTGTTCAATCTCGCCCCGACTGTAAGTGTGCCCCAGACTGGCGAGGTAGCGGTAATCACTGGAATGGAAAGTCAGTTGACTTCGGCCTTCCTCGGTATCACCGGTGTCGGGATCCCACAGACCAGATGACCGGATCTCCAGGGTATCAAGCGGGTTGAGCACCACCTCACCCGCCAACGGAGAGCGGCTCCGGGTTCCGCCCCCCTCACCAAACAGGGTTACCTTACGGTCGTCAAAATACTGCACCTGGCCGATACTGAACCTGGCCCGCTCGGCACCGGTTAGCAGGTCATTGAAACGGCTGGTCAGGGCCACGGTCAACTGGTTGGCGTCACCTACCCGATCACCGCCGGTAAAGCGATCCGGCTGAAACAGCTGGTCGAACCGGAAGGTCTGGAGGTCGGTGTCAAAGTCAGGAATGTCATTCTGATCCGCGTTCGCATCGGCCCATACGTAGTACAGCCGGGGCTCAAGGGTCTGGTTGTAGGGCACATCAAACAGACTGCCCTGACGGTCGAAATAAAGCCCATTATCCCACTCGGCAACCGGCACCGTGCGATCAAACGCGCCATCACCGAGATCGTAATCGTCAAGATCATAGCGGGTGTAATCCACGCTCACCGAGGGGCGGCTGAAGCCCCATAACGCCCGCACTGGCATAGCCAGTTCCGGCCGGGCACGGAACCGCTGACCGTTGGCCTGGTCCAGACCAGTCAGTCCTTCGTTATCACGGTAAAAAACGGTGTACTGACTCTCAAGATTCGCTTCCAGGATACCCACGCCCGCCTGTCCCGCGTAAATTATTTCAGGCAACTGGGCATAGGGCTTATCCGCATTGGCGATACTTTCACTGATGGTCTGGTAATCGTTAAGGTAGGCCTCAAAATACTGCTGGTCACTCCGGTAGGTGACCCCCCCCTTTCTTTGCAGGTGGGTTGCCTGGTTGATCTCCAGGTTACGGTTCAGGTCGCTGAAATAGTCCTGGTCACTCACTGCGGAAAAATCACCGTAGCCAGACCAGCCACCGCCGAACACCGCCCTCGTGGTGGCATCCAGAGCCCAGCGCTCACCGGATTCGCCGGGATTCTCGGCCGCAAACTCCGAATCGCTGCCAATGTAGCCCAATTGCAGCGTCGTCTCGCCCAGCGAACTGAGATAGCGGCCCTCGGCCTCGTTGAACAGGCCCCGGCCAGTCATGTACTGAGGCGTGAGCGTGGCGTCATAATGGGGCGCAAGATTCAGATAATAAGGTAGCGCGAGAAAACCTCCGCTACCGGCCGTGGAAGAACCGAACTGGGGATACAGAAAACCGGATTTCCGGCGGTCATCAATAGAAAAACTGGCCCAGGGCCAATAGAAAACCGGCACATCCAGAACTTCGAGGCGAACGTGCCGGGCAGTGCCAAAACCCTCCGCCCGATTCAGCCTGATATCCGAGGCGACAATGGCCCAGTCGTTCTGCCCCGGACCACAGGTGGTCAGTAACCCGTCTTCCATCACGACCTGTTGCTCGCTGAGCCGTGACAGACTGCCGGCCCGGCCACGCATTTCCGGCCCATGGAGCAGAAAAGTGGCGGTATTGACGTCGAGGCGTCCGGTCTCGACGTTGTAATTCGCGCTGTTACCGGTCAGCAGGAAGTCGCTGCCCCGGCTTACCAGAGGCCCCAGAACCGACACCGCCCCCTCGGCCTGGCGGTATCTTGCTTCCGTACCCGTTACCTGGAACTGGCCCTGTCGAATGCGGACATCGCCCTGGAGAAAGAGTTCCTGGTCTATCTCGTAGCGGGCATTCAGGCCACTGGCTTCCAGGGGCTGTTCCGCGTCAACGCCTCCGGCAAATGCACCGCCTGCGCCTTCACCATTGCCGGATGGCAGGTAGCCGCCGTCACAGAACGCGGGCAATGCCAACCGGGTCTTTTCCGGCAGCTCGGCCCTGGGGCGCCAGTCAATCTCCGCCGCCGAGGGGGCCGTTTCAGCATGGCCAGTGGCCCATCCGAGCCCCAGCGTGCCAGCCACCAGCAATAGGCCATACCGGTGCAGCTGCCGGTTTTCCGGCCTCTGCAGAGGGCGTTCTGGACATGGCACAGTAGCTGAATCCTGTTCCGGGTGAATGTGGGGACGGGCAACCTATACAGCGGGCTAGTTTACACGCGCCCTCCGGGGTTGTTAACGGAAACTCCGCTGCAAAACCGTTTTACCCTCTTTATACTCGTCTGCTAACTTTTGCTGTCAGCGACAACTTAATTTACAAGGATCGCAACCCGAGCCATGGACACCCGCCAGCAGTTGCTGACCGACTGGGTCAGACAGTTTCCAGGACTTGAACAGAGCAAACCCGAACCGGTTTCCAGCGACGCCAGTTTTCGCCGCTATTTCCGGGTCTGGCGGCGCGTGGGCCAGGATGAGCACACGCCTTTTATCGTGATGGATGCGCCGCCGGAACACGAGGATTGCGTGCCCTTTGTCGCCATTGCCCGACACTGGCACCGGCACGGCGTGGCGGTTCCGGACCTCGTGCAGGCCGATCTGAAACAGGGCTTTGCGCTGCTGGAGGATTTTGGCGACCAGCTGATGCTCGGGCAACTGAACAATGACTCTGCCGACCGGCTCTACCGGAATGCGATGGATGAGCTGATCCTGATTGCCCGGCAGACCTCGCCTGCCAACTATCCGCTGCCACCCTACGATGTCACGCTGCTTGAGCGGGAAATGGCCCTGTTCCCGGACTGGTTGCTGGAGCAGCAGTTGGGCATAACTCTCGAAAACAGCGACAAAGCCCTGCTGGACACCACATTTTCCATGCTCCGTGAAAGTGCGCTGGCCCAGCCGGAAGTTACCGTCCACCGGGACTATCACTCCCGCAACCTGCTGGTGCGCCCGGGCCAGGCCCGCCCCGGCGTCATCGACTTTCAGGATGCGGTGACCGGACCGGTGACCTATGATGTGGTCTCACTGCTCAAGGATTGCTATATCCAGTGGCCGGAAGATCGCATCTGCGACTGGCTGGAGGCATTTCGCCAAAACAGCCTTGAAGCCGGGCTACACCGGGCAGACCCGGAAACGTTCCGCCAGTGGTTTGAACTGATGGGCATGCAGCGCCACCTGAAGGCAGCCGGGATATTCGCACGGCTGTCCATCCGGGATGGCAAGCATGCCTACCTCAAGGACATTCCCCGCACGGTGCAGTACCTGATTGTGGCCAGCAGCCGCCAGCCGGCGCTGCGCCATTTTCACGAATGGCTCAGCGACCGGGTAATGCCCCTCATCGAGGCCAGTGTCGGCCCGGAACAGGAGCATTCACCTCAGTGAAAGCCATGATTCTCGCAGCTGGCAAAGGTGAACGCATGCGGCCGCTGACGCTGTCCACCCCCAAACCCCTGCTTTACGCCGGAGGTAAACCGCTGATTGTTCACCACCTTGAACACCTGCGCCGGGCGGGATTCCGCGAGGTGATCATCAATCATGCCTGGCTGGGCGACAAGATTGAAGAAACCCTGGGCACTGGCGAGCAGTTTGGCCTGTGCCTGCGTTACTCCCGGGAGGGTGAGCCCCTTGAAACCGCCGGAGGCATCGTCCGCGCACTTCCCCTGGTCACTGCGGGCGAATCCGACTGGTTTGTGGTAATTAATGGCGATATCTGGAGCGACTTCGAACTGACGAAACTCAAACCACCCGAGCAGTCAGACGCACTGCTGGTGGTCACCGACAATCCGCCACACCATCCGGGGGGCGACTTTTGCCTGACGCCACAGGGTGTATTGGCCGAATCCGGCCCTGACAGGTTGACCTTCACCGGCATCAGCCTGTTGCACCGCCGCCTGTTTGAGGGCCTGACGGATCAGGCCGGCAAGCTGGGGCCGGTCCTGCGCAAAGCCATGGGCGAAGGCCGCGTGAAGGGCCTCTACCATCCGGGCCAATGGGTGGATGTGGGAACTCCGGAACGACTGAGAGCGCTGGACCGGCAACTTCACAGCGGGGAGTCCGGAAACCATGGCAGGCAGTAACAGGCAGCCCGTGCTGCCGGCCCGAATGGAAGCCGAATTTTCCAGCCTGATGCGGGAACTCTCCGCGTGCGGCCATCAGGCAACCACCCTGATCGAGCGGGCCCGCTTACCCCGGTGGTGCCGGCGCCCGCTGTTCTTTTTCCTGGGCTACATTGCCAGGGCGGAAGGGCGGGTCACCGAAGCCGACATTGGCTACGCCGAATCGCTGATCAAAGCCATGAGACTGTCGGCGCGCCAGCGCCGGCGCGCCATCAACTGGTTTCAGCAGGGCAAGGCCGCCGGGCAACTACCCGTTATCCGGGGGCTTGCCCTGAGGCTGTCCCGACGCCTCTGGCCGGCACCGGCACTGAAAACCGCCATCTGCCTGTGTCACGCCAGCCAGCTCAGCGGCCGCCCCGGTAAACTGCGGCGCTACCGCTGCGAGGATGCCATCGACCAGATTGGTCTGCCCGTGGGTGTCAGCGACGACATTTTTGACAGCTACGCCAGCAAGGTCTGGGCTCGACACACAGAAAGCCAATCCAAGCCAATTAGTTACCAGCAGGCGTGCGAACTGCTGGGGGTCACCCGGCGGGATTCACTGAAGGTGATCAAACGGGCCTACCGCAAAAAAATATCCGAATGCCACCCGGATAAGTTGGCGCAACAGCAAGTCAGTACCCGCGAAAAAAGTCTGGCCAAGGAACAATTGTTGAATTATCAGCAGGCCTGGGAGCTGATAAAACGGCACCACGCCGCCAACTAACCATTATGTCACCGGGATTCCAGCCAGGCCGCAACGCGGCCGTCACAAAAAGCCACCAGATGGGTACCCACAAACCTCGATTCCACGCACAGATCCCGACCCTTTGACTGCGAAAACACGACTGAGCTGTTAAACTGGGAGACTGCGCGGCAGGGGCCGCTGGCCACGCCATTATCCATTGTTCTGAGAGAGCCGTCATGAACCCTTACCTGATTGCCCCATCCATCTTGTCCGCCGATTTTGCCCGGCTTGGCGAAGAAGTCGACAAGGTTCTGGCCGCCGGCGCCGATATCGTGCACTTCGATGTCATGGACAATCACTATGTGCCCAATCTCACCATCGGTCCCATGGTTTGCGAGGCGCTGCGCAAATACGGAGTAACCGCACCGATCGATGTCCACCTGATGGTCTCACCGGTGGACGACCTGATCCGCATGTTCATCGATGCCGGCGCCAGCTACATCACTTTCCATCCGGAAGCATCCAACCATATTGATCGTTCCCTGCAACTGATCCGCGAGGGTGGCTGCCAGGCTGGCCTGGTGTTCAATCCGGCCACGCCACTGCATTACATGGATCATGTGATGGATAAGCTGGACATGGTTCTGCTGATGTCGGTAAACCCCGGTTTCGGCGGCCAGAGGTTCATTCCCGGCACCCTCGATAAACTCCGTGAAGCCCGCAAGCGTATTGATGCCAGCAATTACAATATCCGGCTGGAAATCGACGGGGGCGTCAAAACCGACAACATCCGTGAAATCGCGGAGGCTGGCGCGGACACTTTCGTGGCCGGCTCCGCCGTCTTCAACACGGATGATTACAAGGCCACCATTGATGCCATGCGCGAAGAGCTGGAGCAGGCCCGCAGGGTGATCAGCCAATGAGTCTCGCGGGGCTGTTCGGTCCGCGCTGGCCCGGCGTTGCCCTGTTTGATCTGGACGGTACACTGGTGGACAGTGTGCCGGATCTGGCGGCGGCTGTCGATCAGATGCTGGAGCACCTGGGCCGTTCACCGGCCGGTATTGACCGGGTGCGGCAGTGGGTGGGCAACGGTGCCAGCGTTCTGGTGCGCCGGGCCCTGGCCGGCCAGGTGGAGTGGGAACCGGCGCGACCGAAAGACGATGCCCTGTTCAAGGATGCCCTGGCGATTTTCTATCACGCCTACGGCACCATCAATGGCCGGCACTCGGTGGTCTACGACGGCGTCGGGACCTGCCTGACGCACCTGAAGAATCAGGGCTGTCGCCTGGGTATCGTGACCAACAAGCCCGAGCAGTTTGTAGCACCACTGCTGGAGCAAATGGGACTGGATCACTGGTTCGAACTGAGCGTGGGCGGTGACACCCTGACAGTGAAGAAGCCCGACCCCGCCCCCCTGCTTCATGCCATGGAGACACTGGGCGGAACCCGGGGGACCACGGTGATGGTAGGCGACTCAGCGGCCGATATAAATGCAGCCCTGGCTGCGGGCATTCCCTGCGTGGCGGTCCGCTACGGATACAACTTCGGACCGGCAGTCGATACCCTGGGTGCCGACGCCGTTGTTGATTCCCTGGCCGAGCTTTTGTAATCTCACAAGGAACTGACATTGAACACTTCTTTACGGGAGATTCCTGCCGTGCAGGGACTGAATCTGACTGCAGCGCGAGGCATCCTGACCACCCGCGCAACACGATGGTGGCGATGGCGCACTGGCTGAGCAAGCCCGGCGGTTCACTGGCACCCGCCTGTCGAGACCGCAGCACCTGATGGAAGCACTTGGCTTTCGTCCACAATGCAGATCAGATTTCAGGAAACCGTACCATGACACCCGAGCAATTCTCTGAGCTCGCCAACGCCGGCTTTAACCGTATCCCCGTGTACCGCGAGGTGCTGGCCGACCTCGACACGCCTCTGAGCACTTATCTCAAACTCGCCAGCGGGCCCTGTTCCTACCTGTTCGAGTCCGTCCAGGGCGGCGAGAAATGGGGCCGTTACTCCATCATCGGCTTGCCCAGCCATGAAGTGCTGAAGGTGTTTGACCATCGGGTCGAGATCAGCCGCGGCGGCGAGATTGTCGAAGCCGAAGAGGTGGACGATCCGCTGGCCTTCGTGGAAGCCTACCAGAGGCGCTTTCACGCTCCGGATCTGGACGAGCTGCCCCGGTTTAACGGCGGCCTGGTGGGCTACTTCGGCTATGACACCGTGCGCTATATTGAAAAGCGCCTGCGCAAGAGTTGCCCGCCGGATCGTATCGGCACACCGGACATCCTGCTGATGGTATCCAATGAAATCGTGGTGTTCGACAACCTGCGCGGCAAGCTGCACCTGATTGTCCACGCCGATCCGGCTGTTGACGGGGCCTTTACCCAGGCCCAGGCCCGCATTGATGAACTGGAAAACCGCCTGCACCGGCAGACCGCCGATGCCCCCCGCACCCCGGAACATCTTCGTGGCAAAGCGGTAGACGAGAGCGACTTCATCTCCGGTTTCACCCAGGACAAATTCGAAGCCGCGGTGGACAGGATCAAGGGCTACGTGCTCGACGGTGACGTCATGCAGGCCGTTATCTCCCAGCGAATGTCGATCCCGTTCGAAGCGCCGCCCCTGAACCTGTACCGGTCGCTGCGGGTGCTGAACCCGTCACCGTACATGTATTTCCTGGATCTGGGAGACTTTCATATTGTCGGCTCATCCCCGGAGATCCTGGCCCGGGTGGAAGACGGGGAAGTCACCGTGCGCCCCATCGCCGGCACCCGCAGGCGCGGCGCCACCGATGCCGAGGACAAGGCGCTGGAGGCGGAACTGCTGGCCGACCCGAAGGAAATCGCCGAGCACCTGATGCTGATCGATCTGGGCCGCAACGACGCCGGCCGGGTTTCGGAAACCGGCACGGTTCGGCTCACCGACAAGATGATCGTGGAGCGCTATTCCCACGTGATGCACATTGTTTCCAACGTCACCGGCCGGCTGAAGGACAACACCAGTTGCCTGGACGTGCTGCGCGCCACCCTGCCCGCCGGTACCCTCAGTGGTGCGCCCAAGATCCGGGCCATGGAAATCATCGATGAGCTGGAGCCGGTCAAACGCGGCGTTTACGGCGGTGCCGTGGGCTATCTGTCGTTCAACGGCAACATGGATACGGCGATTGCCATCCGTACCGCCGTGATCAAGGACAACACCCTGCACATCCAGGCCGGTGCCGGCGTGGTGGCCGATTCGGTGCCCCGTCTTGAGTGGAAGGAAACCATGAACAAGGGCCGTGCCATTTTCCGCGCGGTGGCCATGACCTACAACGATTTCGACCACTGAGGCGGAGGAACGGATTATGCTGCTGATGATCGATAACTACGATTCCTTCACCTACAACGTGGTGCAGTATCTGGCGGAACTGGGCGCCGAAGTGCAGGTGTACCGCAACGATGAAATAACCGTTGAACAGATCGAAGCCCTGAATCCGGAGCGCCTGGTGATTTCCCCGGGCCCCTGCACCCCGAACGAGGCGGGCCTCTCCATGGAAGCCATCCGGCACTTTGCCGGCAAGCTGCCGATCCTGGGCATCTGCCTTGGCCACCAGGCCATTGGCCAGGTCTATGGCGGCGACATCATCCGCGCCGGACGCGTGATGCATGGCAAGGTATCCCCGGTGTTCCACAAGGATACCGGCGTGTTCCGTGGCCTGATCAACCCACTGCAGGCGACCCGTTACCACAGCCTGGTGATCGACAAGACCACCCTGCCCGACTGCCTGGACGTGACCGCCTGGACCCGCAACGACGACGGCTCCATTGAGGAAATCATGGGAGTGCGTCACAAGACATTGCCGATCGAGGGCGTGCAGTTCCACCCGGAGTCTATTATGACCGAACAGGGTCACGAACTGCTGCGCAACTTTCTGAGAACACACTAAGAGGCCGACACATGGACATGAAAGAAGCTCTCAACCGCATTGCCTCCAACCTGGACCTGTCCCGGGAGGAAATGAAGGACGTGATGCGCATCGTCATGAACGGCGAGGCCACGGACGCTCAGATCGGCGCGTTTCTCATGGGTTTGCGCCTGAAAAGCGAAACCATCGATGAAATCACCGGCGCCACCGAGGTGATGCGCGAGCTGGCCACCAGGGTCACCGTGAACGCGGAGCCGCTGGTAGACATTGTCGGCACCGGCGGCGACGGCGCCAACCTGCTCAACGTCTCCTCCGCCGCCTCCTTCGTGGTGGCGGCCGCTGGTGGCTTCGTGGCCAAGCACGGTAACCGCGGCGTCTCCTCCAAAAGCGGCAGTGCCGATCTGATCGAGAAGGCCGGCATAAACCTCGACATGAAACCGGAAGAAGTGGCGCGCTGCGTGGAGCAGATTGGGGTCGGTTTCATGTTCGCCCCGGCCCATCACGGGGCGATGAAGCACGCCATCGGCCCCCGCAAGGAGCTGGGCTGCCGGACCATTTTTAACATTCTCGGCCCGATGACCAATCCGGCGGGCGTGAAACGCCAACTGATCGGCGTGTTCACCCGGGAACTGTGCCGCCCCATGGCGGAGGTACTGCAACGATTGGGCGCGGAGCACATCATGGTGGTGCATTCCAAAGACGGGCTAGATGAAATCAGTCTGGCCAGCGCCACCCACGTGGCCGAGCTGAAAGACGGCAAGATCAGCGAATACGACATCACACCCGAGGATCTCGGCATCAAGAGCCAGTCGCTGGTGGGCCTGACTGTGGACACAGCCGACGATTCCCTGAAGCTGATCAAAGCCGCCTTCGGACGTGGCCACGACGAAATGGCTGAGAAAGCTCGTGACCTGATTGCCCTGAACGCTGGTGCTGCGATTTATGTAGCGGGCCTGGCGAAGACGCCGAAAGAAGGCGTGGATATGGCCCTGGACGCCATGGGCTCGGGCCTTGCCGCTGGCAAGATGTCGGAGCTGGCTGATTTTTCTCAGTGCTTTTGATCGGATGAGCCTGCCAGATTTCGGCAGGACGACCCGGTGGGGCAGGGCTTTCCAAAACACGCCCGTGAATACGTCCCTGTAGGGCTTGGCTGCAGCCATCCATGGCTGCAGACAGTTTTGGAAAGCCCTGCCCCACTGGCTCTCGCTAACTATTTGCAGGCCGCTAATGACTGAACGACATTTGGACAAGACACCGACGATCCTTCGAAAGATTGTTGATCGGAAGTGGGAAGAAATCGACGAGCGCAAACGAAAGGTCTCGATTGCAGATCTGAAGGCTAAAGCTGGTGATCAACCGGCAGCGAGAGGTTTTACCAATGCCCTGCGCAGTCGAATTGAACAGCGCACTCCCGCTGTTATCGCCGAGATCAAGAAAGCCTCACCGAGCAAGGGCATCCTACGGGATCTGTTCGAGCCGGCCGTTATTGCCGAGAGCTACGAGACCGGCGGCGCTGCCTGTCTGTCTGTGCTTACTGACCGCGACTTCTTCCAAGGTCATGAGGATTACCTGGTTGCCGCCCGCAATGCCTGCAGCCTGCCGGTGATCCGCAAGGACTTCATGGTCGCTCCCTACCAGGTCTATGAAAGCCGGGCCATAGGCGCCGACTGCATCCTCCTGATCGCTGCCTGCCTGACCAAAGACCAGATGCAGGAGCTGGAAGGTATTGCCCATGAGATCGGTCTGGATGTTCTGGCGGAAGTGCACGATGGCGCCGAGCTGGACGATGCCCTGACGCTGACGACACCCCTGGTGGGCATCAACAACCGCAATCTGCATACTTTCGACGTTTCTCTGGACACCACCTTTGACCTGCACGAGCGAATTTCACAGGATCGGCTGACTATTACCGAGAGTGGCATCATGACGCGCAACGACGTGGAGGCCATGACCAGCCGCGGAATTTACGGTTTCTTGGTGGGTGAGTCATTCATACGAGCCGAGGAGCCTGGCAGCAAATTGCGGGAATTGTTTTTCTGGGAAGACTAACCGAATAAGCCGATACGGGGTGGCAGCTAGGGCTGACCAAAATCGTGCGGAGCCATGGATGGCGGAGCCGAGCGTATAGGGAGGTATTTACAGCGTATTTTGGTCAGCCCTAGCTGCCACCCCGTGCACGGAATTTGGCAACAACAGGTCACTCCCCAGGCTCAGCCAAAGCCTCCTGCAGCAACCCCAATAAATGCGCGGGCATCCCCTCAGCCAGCCTGAGCGCCGCCTCTTGCCCCCGTGGCGACATCTTGCCCCAGGTCCGACGCACGATGCGTAGCCACTTCTCCCGGTCGTAGTCCGCTTTCTCCTCGTAGAAATCCGCGAAGTAACGCTCGAGGAACACCATGCAGGCAACGTCCTCAAGGAGCTGGGTGTCCTCATCCTGCCTGAGCTCCCGCTTGGTCAGAATGGTCTCCACCCGCTCACATTCTTCTGGCGGATAGCCGCAGCCCGCCATGATCTCCGCAGCCCGCCGACCATGCATCCGACCACACGCCTGGCGCCATTGATAGTAGGCTTTGCGGCCCTCCGGATAATTCTTGCGGGGCATTGTCCAGCGCTCAATGTGCTGGGCCCGGCAGGCGATCTGCATGCGCTCGGAAGGTTGGGGCTCAAGCTCGAACAGCCAGCGCGTCATATGCAGGCTGTAGGCATATTCCTTCGGCAGAAGGTCATCGCCAACACGCTCCGGGTTCGGGTCTGCCTGATTCGCCGTGTCGATAGCCTCCAGCGCGCATTGAAGGCTTGAATCCGTAGGGGTCATTATCTTCTCTCTTCCAGCAACAGGATGCGCCGGGCCTCAGGCCTGTGCCGAGGGGCGGGCTTTGATGCGATCATACCAGGCCTGCAAATTGGTCTGCTCCGGCTTGATGCGGATGCTCACTACCCGGGCGAAAGCCGCCGCGGTGAAGGCATTGATGTCCGCCGCGGTGAACCGGTCGCAGCAGATGTACTCTTTACCCTCCAACTGCTTATCGAGGAAATGCATGAACTTCTCCACATTCTTGCCGCATTCCTCACCCCATTCCTTGATCGGGTTCATCCGGTCCTTGAAGTAACCGGTGGTGTGCTGGAAACACATGCCGGTGGGCATGAAAAAGTAGTATTCGATCCAGCGCAGCCACTGTTCGAGTTGTGCTTTTTCCAACGGCGTGTCGCCCAGCAGGCGCGGCGTATCCGGATAACTTTCCTCGAAGTAGCGACAAATGGCCATGGTTTCAGCAATGCAGGTACCGTCGTCCAGTTCCATTACCGGCACCTTCTTCATCGGGTTCCGGGCGGCGTATTCCGGCGTCAGATTCTCGCCCTTCTGAAGGTCGATTTCGATGAAATCCGCCTTGTCGAGCAGGCCTTTTTCGGCCATGAACATGCGCACGCGGCGGGGATTGGGGGCAGTCTTGGTTTCGAAGATTTTCATTGTTATCGGCTCCGTTCCTGATGAATGGCGGCTTTGGCGCTTGAGAACGGGAAGACTGACCGGAAAGAGGAGTTGCGTCAAGCACCCGGTGCAACCGGGACAGCCAGTTTCAGACCTGCAACGCCAGTGAACGATGCAGTTAACTGATGTGATACACCAAGCCCCGATCTACATCGCGTTCTCTCCGGGGAACCAGGACTCAGAAAAGCTCAGCAACCTTCTTTCAGAAGGGACACGAGCCCTGAAGAGATCCGGGCGGATAGAGCAGATTATGGCCCGCTATGGGCTCACATGGTCAGACTGAAAAGCCCGAATCGTATCGCCTTCCTGCGTGGACAGGCGTAATTCCCCCTGTCGCCCGATTTTCGCTGAGGCGACGCTTGCCAGCAGATTGAGAAAACGGTCCTCCTGTCGCATCAGAGCCGGTGCGCACGCCATCCGGGTTATCGCCACCTGCCCGAAGGCAATCCCCTCATCGCCGAGCTTGTAGCTGCCCGTGTAGCGGTTACACGAGGAGCGGCCGGCAATCCGGTTATCCTCAAGAAACTTGATCGTGATTTGCGAGCGATCAATGATTCCGCTGCCCGCGAGATCCTCAACAACCCATTCAGCACCTCTGAACAGGCGTTGCGGATCGCCACCACAGCCATTGAACTCCCCGCCATTGACGGCGAGGCGCACCTGCGCCGGATACTGGGCGCCCGACATGCTGTCCTCACAGAGCTGCCGGGCAACGGTCAGGGTAATTGGAAGATCATCCAGCGTTGCAACAAATTCCCGGCCGTGCCGGTTGGCGGTCTGCAGTTCCACCGGAATGCGCCGGGTTCCGTCCTCTTCGTAGGGCCTCGTCAGCAAAAGCGCCTGACCCTCAATCGTCACATGCCAGAAAGGTTCGTTGCCCCTGGCCTCAAAAGGCATCTCCAGGCCACCCGGCGGCAGGCATTCGGGATAGGTCTGCCCCTGTATGGCCAGGGTTGCTCTCTCACCCTTGCTCCAGAAACGGGTCGTTTCATCTCCGGGAGCAACATACAGAGCACCGGATGCACTCTCCGCTGGCTTCAGCAAAATGCGCCGGTCAAGATAGTCTACGCTGATCAGATTGCTATCTTCGGTACCGGATACTGCGATCTCAAGCTGCCCGCAGGAGTAAACCCCGGAAACAGGCTTACTACCTTCGGGCAAGGAAGAGCAGGCAGTGGCGGCAAGTCCGGAGGCGGTGACGACAGACAGCATCAAAACTCGTCCTGAGCGCATGGTCAGTTCCCTTGAAGACATGGATACAGACGCACAGTGTAAAACCCAACAGTCGCGAAAGCCAATCAATCCCAAGGCAAGGCTTCTTATACAGAGCCGCCGGCATTATGCTAAAGGGCCGGATTCAGGAGACAACCCATGGCACTGAAACTCTACCAATTTGCCATTTCCCATTACTGCGAAAAAATCCGCTGGGCCCTGGATTACAAGGGGCTCAACCATGTAACCGTCAGCCTGCTGCCTGGCCAGCATGTAAAAACCGTACGGAAACTGACGGGCAAGGCGTCATCAGTTCCAGTGCTCGATCACGATGGGCAGATCGTTCAGGGCTCGGCGCGGATTCTGGACTATCTCGATGAGACCTTCCCTGAACCGTCGCTGACTCCGGATGATCCGGAATTGCGGACGCAGGCGCTGGCCTGGGAGCGCCGACTGGACGACGAAGCCGGGCCTGCCATTCGCTGTTACTACTACCACCACTTTCTCCAGCGGCCGAAAATCCTGGTGCCCATGCTGGCCGCCGGTACACCCTACTATAACCGGATACTGCTGAGCCTGACCTTCAGCCGGGTTGACGAAGTCATGCGCCAATGGATGAAGATCAACGAGAAAACCGCCGGGAAGTCCCGGCAGGTAATGGAGGGCCTGCTCAACGAACTGGCCGGGATATACAGCCAACAGCCGTTTCTGGCCGGTGACCGTTTTTCGCGGGCCGACCTGACCGCCGCAGCGCTGTTTTCCCCCCTGTTCCAGCCACCGGAATACCCGGTGCCCTGGCCCAAACCCGCGCGCATCCCGAAAGGCATCAAAGCCTGGCTGGACCAGTGGCGACCCCAACTCCAGACACTGGAGAAAATTTACGCGGGCCATCGGAAGCCACACTGACACCTGGGATGGGCTGTTCGGCACGGGTGTTGATGAGCACACCAGGGAGCGCCGGGAGTACGGCATTACCCGGCCGGCGCATGCCACTGGCCTGATTGCGCTCCGGACCCACGAATACGTGGACCTGTTCCGCGACATAGCCCCGCCCGGCGGATTATTGTCTCGCCTCACACATTTGTGGAAACCGCCGGAGTGGCAACGCCCGGCAACGGAAAAGAACAATAAGGAACCGGGCAGTCACCATGAACGAACATCCCCTGACGCTGAACGCACCTGATGGCCACACGATAACCGGGACCGTCTTTACCCCATCGGAGCCTGTCGCCATTCTCGTCATCAGCCACGGCATGGCCGAACACGGCGACCGATACAGACCACTGGCCCGCTGGCTCGGCGAGCACGGCGTGGCCGCTGTCACCTTCCATCATCGGGGCCATGGCCCGGCCTGCCCTTCCGGGGGCCTGGGGCACTATGCCGACCAACAGGGTTGGGCCAGCGTGGTTGCCGATCTGCACCGGGTGGTTCAATACAGCCATTTGCAGCTTCCTGGCCTGCCGCTGCATCTGCTGGGCCACAGCATGGGCTCTTTTATCGCCCAGAGCTACGCCCAGAAACATGGCGACACCCTGGACACCCTGATCCTCAGCGCCACCAACCGCATTGACCGAGGCCAACTGCTCGCGTCCCGGGCCCTGATCGGTCTGATCCGCCTTGTTCGCGGCAAACGGCACCGGAGCCGCCTGGTGGCCCGAATAACCTTTGAGCAGTTCAACCGCAAGTTCCGCCCGAACCGCAGCGGCTTTGACTGGCTGAGCCGGGACCGGGAACAGGTGGACCGGTATATTTCGGACCCCGTCTGCGGGTTCGACTGCACGGTCGGCCTCTGGTGGGACTTTATCGGCGGGATGTTGAGTATTTCGCCATCTGCCTGGCGCAAGGACCTGCCGGTGCACCTGTTCTCCGGCACAGCCGACGCAGTGGGTGAAATGGGGCGGGGTGTCCGGCGGCATTTTCAGTTGATCCGGGAAGCGGGACTGGAGAAAGTTACCCTGCGATTGTTCGAAGGCGGCCGACATGAGATGCTCAACGAGACCAACCGGGACGAGGTCTGGGATTACCTTCGGTCGCTGTGCCTGGCACCGGACTTACTGGCGAAAGCAGCGCACCCGGAAATGTCACCATAGACTCATGCCATCATTGATTGAACCTGTAAGGACGTTGTATGGGTTATCCTCTGGCCCGAGGTATGTTCCGTACCCTGGTGCCGCTCCTGTCTGGCGCCGCCATGACCGTCGCCGTCGCGGGCGAAGTCAGACTTGGCGTTGCTGCCAACTTCACCGACACCACCCGGGAACTGGTTGAACAGTTTGAAGCCGAAACCGGCCACAGGGTGTCCGCCAGCTTCGGCTCCACCGGCAAGCTGTACGCCCAGATCAGGAACGGCGCACCGTTCGACGTGTTCATGGCCGCGGACGCGCTCCGGCCGGCACTGGTTGAGGAAGATCAGGCCGGTGTCCCCGCTACCCGCTTCACCTATGCCCGGGGCGAGCTGGCGCTCTGGAGTCCGACGCCCAACGCCTTCGGGGATGCCGAGAACTACCTGTCTGAACAGCCCTTCGCCAGACTGGCCATTGCCAATCCGAAAACCGCTCCCTACGGCCTGGCGGCAAAGCAGGTTCTGGAACGCCTGGGCCATTGGGAGGCACTGCAGGCAAAACTGGTCCGCGGCGATTCCATCGCACAGGCCTTCCAGTTCGTTGTCAGTCGCAACGCCCAGGCCGGCTTTTTGGCCCTGTCTCAGGTAAAATCCTGGAAAGACGACGAAGGCACCCTGTGGCGCGTGCCCCAGACCTATTACCAGCCCATTGACCAGCAGGCCATCCTGTTGAACCGTGGCGCCGGCAAGGAGGCCGCCATGGCCTGGATGGACTTCCTGAAATCAGACACCGCCATCGCCATTATCCAGGGCCATGGTTACGAAACGGATTACGACACTGCCAACTGATGCTTGAAACCTACTGGGACCCGGTCTGGCTGACGCTCAGACTGGCCACGATGACGACTCTGCTGCTGCTGCTCATCGGCACACCCATTGCCTGGTGGCTGGCCCGGACCAGGCATTGGCTGCGCCAGCCTGTCGCTGCGGTGGTTGCCCTGCCCCTGGTGCTACCGCCAACCGTGCTCGGTTTCTACCTGTTGCTGGTCATGGGGCCGGAGGGCTGGATTGGCCAGATAACCCAATCCCTGGGTATCGGGCTGCTGCCATTCACCTTCGAGGGCCTGGTGGTGGCGTCGGTGATCTATTCCCTGCCATTTACCGTTCAACCCCTGCAGAACGCTTTCGAGGCCGTTGGTGATGGCTTCATGGAAGTCGCTGCCACACTCCGCGCGGCTCCCTGGGACCGCTTCCTGTTTGTCGCTGTGCCTCTCGCGCACAACGGCTTCCTGACCGCCGCCGTGCTGACCTTTGCCCATACCATCGGGGAATTCGGCGTGATCCTGATGATCGGGGGCAACATCCCCGGCGAAACCAAGGTGTTGTCGGTGGCCATCTACGACCATGTGGAATCCCTGGAATACACCGAGGCCCACTGGTTGTCTGCCGGCATGGTGGTGTTCTCGTTTGTGGTTCTGGTAACCCTCTATGCGCTCAACGGCAAAGCCCGCTCGGGAGCGATCAGATGACCGCGACCGACACGATCCGTGCCCGCTTCCAATGCACTTTCCCCGGCTTCAGCCTGGACGTTGACCTGACCCTGCCAGGCACCGGCATCACCGCCCTGTTCGGGCATTCCGGCTGCGGCAAAACCACCCTGCTTCGGTGTATGGCGGGCCTCCAGGGCGCCCGGGGAACCATGACCGTTCTCGGCGAGCCCTGGCAGACTGACGAGATAGCCCGACCGGTACATAAGCGCCCCCTGGCCTATGTGTTCCAGGACACCCACCTGTTCCCCCATCTGAACGTGCGAAAGAACCTGGAGTTCGGCTATTGGCGCATTCCCGCGCGGGAGCGACAGATCGGTTTCGACGATGCCGTTCGCTGGCTGGGTCTGGAATCGCACCTGAGCCGCATGCCCGCAGGCCTGTCCGGCGGAGAACGCCAGCGGGTCGCGATTGCCCGGGCGCTGCTCACCAGCCCGAGGCTGTTGCTGATGGACGAGCCATTGTCTGCCCTGGACCGTGCCAGCAAACAGGACATTCTCCCCTATCTCGAGCGGCTGCGCGACACCCTGGCGATTCCGATTGTCTACGTATCCCATTCCACTGCGGAAGTGGCCCGCCTGGCGGATCATATCGTGATGATGAAGGGGGGCCGGGTGGTGGCGCAGGGACCGCTGCGAGAAACCCTGGCCGGCACCGAAAACCCTTTCCGCCTGGAGGGTAACGCCGGGGTTCTGCTGGAAGGCCACATCATCGATCTGGACGAGCAATGGCATCTGGCCCTGTTCAGATTCGACGGCGGCCAGCTCTGGCTACGCCGGGATAACAGGCTGAAACCGGGAGACAGGGTCCGGGTGCAGGTTCTCGCCCGGGATATCAGCCTCGCGCTCACAGAGAATTCCGACCAGAGTATCCAGAACCTGGTTCCGGCAACCATTAACCGGGTCGATCCGGATGTGGCTCCCGGCATCAGCCTCGTGCGACTGTTGGCCGGCCCGACCCCGTTCCTCTCGCGACTGACCACCCGCTCGGTCGCCCAGCTTGGTCTGGAGCCAGGCAGGCAGGTGTGGATGCAGATAAAATCCGTTGCCCTGGTAGACTGACCCGACCGAAAAAACCGCTGGTTTCAGCGGCCTTTTCGGAACAGCGGGTACCAGCGAAGCTCAGCGGGTGCCGTAAACCACCATGGTCTTGCCCTTAACCCGGACCAGCCCCTGATCTTCGAGGGTTTTCAGGACCCGGCCGACCATCTCCCGGGAACAGCCAACAATGCGACCGATTTCCTGTCGGGTGATCTTGATCTGCATGCCATCGGGATGGGTCATGGCATCGGGTTCCTTGCACAGGTCGAGCAACGTCCTCGCCACACGGCCGGTGACATCCAGAAACGCCAGGTCGCCGACTTTGCGAGTGGTCTGGCGCAGCCGGGAGGCCATCTGCTCGCCAATGAAGTACAGTACCCGGGGATCCTGCTGGGCAATCTCCCGGAACTTGGTATAGCTGATTTCGGCCACTTCGCATTCGGTCTTGGCCTTCACCCAGGCACTGCGGGAATCCATGTTGTCGAACAACCCCATCTCACCGAAAAAATCACCGGCGTTAAGATAGGCCATGATCATCTCGCGGCCGTCGTCATCCTCGATGATGACGGTTACCGAGCCCTTGACGATGTAAAACAGGGAGTCACTCTTGTCCCCGGCGTAAATAATCGTACTCTTCGCGGGATAGCGCCGACGATGGCACTGCGACAGGAAGTAATCCAGATGCTTGGTTTTCTGCTCAACCGGCTTGACGATAGTGGCCATAATGCGAGTCGTGCCTCCTCAGATACTGGCGGGTTCCAGTGTTTGTTATTCACCCGGCTTTCCGTGCGGGTTCGTTCTTTTTTCCTGCAAATCTGCGCAACTTATAACAAGAAGGCCTGTTGCGGGCAACCGGAAAGAGTATACAACATGTATCCGGGCCCGGCTGCTCCCCCTCGCGGGTTGTGCTAGCATCCGGCCTCATATTATCGATATCGGCGCTGCGTGTAACACCAGCCAATTAAAACCACAATGGAGAAGCACCCCATGAAAGCAACCGTCGACTGGACCGGCAACGCCAGCTTCAAGGTCACCAGTGGCAGTGGCCACGGTGTTCAGCTCGATGGCCCGCCCGATCATGGTGGCCAGAATCTGGGCCCCCGCCCGATGGAGATGCTGCTGATGGGGCTGGGTGGCTGCTCGTCCTTCGATGTCATGAACATTCTCAGCAAAAGCCGGCAGGACGTGACGGCCTGCCATGCCCAGCTTGAAGCGGAGCGGGCCGATGCCGTACCAGCCGTGTTTACCCGGATTCACCTGCATTTCGTGGTCACCGGTAACCAGTTGAGGGAAAACCTGGTCAAGCGGGCCGTCAGCCTCTCGGCCGAGAAGTATTGCTCGGCGTCCATCATGCTCGAAAAAGCCGGCGTTGAAATTACCCACAGTTACGAAGTCCGCGAGGCGGAATAGTCCGGCAGGCGGAGCTCCGGGAATCCGGCCCAGACCCTCTACTTCCCATTTTTCGCAGGCCGGGTGCATGGGAAGTTACGGATGCTAAAATGTCATTGCAAATACTATTCAACGCCACTTGCGGTGTGCATAATACGCACCCTCTCCGCCGGTCTGCGCAAAAGGTGAACAACCCGGTCAGTAGTCGGTGGCGGCCTCGGCAGAGCATCTACATCTAACAGCAGCTCTGCAGTCATTCATCTCCACGATCCGGAGGGGCTGAGCATGGAATCGAAACTCCAGCTGCATGGTTTTAACAACCTGACCAAATCCCTGAGCTTCAACATCTACGACATCTGTTATGCGCAGACCGAAGATCAACGCAAGGCCTACATTGATTACATCGATGAGATGTACAACGCCGAGCGGCTGACCCAGATTCTGACAGACGTGGTCAAGATTGTCGGCGCCAACGTTCTGAACATCGCGCGGCAGGATTACGAGCCCCACGGCGCCTCTGTCACCATGCTGATTGCCGAGCATGAGCTCACCAGCGGCGAAGAGCCCGACAACGAAGAATCTCCGGGCCCGCTGCCGGATACCATCGTGGCGCATCTGGACAAGAGCCACGTCACCGTCCACACCTACCCGGAGAGCCACCCCCACGATGGCGTGAGCACCTTCCGGGCAGACATCGACGTGTCCACCTGCGGCCTGATTTCGCCGCTGAAGGTGCTGAACTACCTGATCCACAGCTTTGATTCCGATGTGGTCACCGTGGATTACCGGGTTCGCGGCTTCACCCGCGACGTGGACGGTACCAAGCACTACATTGATCATGACATCAACTCGATCCAGAACTATCTGACCGAAGATACCCAGAATGCGTATCAGATGATCGATGTGAATGTGTACCAGGAGAACCTGTTCCACACCAAGATGATGCTGAAGAATTTCAACCTCGATAACTATGTATTCGGTGTCAATGCCAGTGACCTTGGGCCACGGGAAGCCCAGTCCATTGAGGACCGCCTGCGGCGCGAAATGCTGGAGATTTTCTACTCCCGAAACGTGGAATAAGTATTCACCGGTGGCGTCCTGAACGGGCGCCACCGGTCCTTCAGTTTTTTTGATGTCACCCGCCAGATTTCTGCGTTTTATACTCGCCTCTCCTCCTGATTAAATTATCACCAGAGCACACGAGAGGAGGACACCATGACCCTGCGCTCCCTGAAACAGATTATTCCCGCACTGGAAACATCCGACGGTGCCGGTGTGCGTATCAAACGCTCCATTGGCCAGCGGCAGAATGTTCGCCTGGACCCCTTCCTGATGCTGGACGAGTTCGGCTCAGCCGAGGCGGCCGACTACATTGCCGGCTTTCCGTCTCACCCCCACCGCGGATTTGAGACCGTGACCTACATGATCGAGGGGCATATGCTGCACGAGGATCATCTCGGTAACCGTGGCAATCTGCACAATGGCGGCGTGCAGTGGATGACCGCAGGCCGTGGCATCATTCATTCGGAGATGCCCCAGCAGGAGGAAGGCGTGATGCGCGGCTTCCAGCTCTGGCTGAACCTGCCCGCCGCAGAAAAGATGACCGAGGCCGGTTACCATGACATCCAGCCCGAAGAGATCCCGGAGATCACCTTTGACGGTGGTACGGTGAAGCTGATCGCCGGGGCAATGGTGGTCGGTGGCCAATCCCATCGCGGAGCCATGCCCGACCGCAGCACCCAGCCAGTGTACGCGGACATTCACCTGGCTTCCGGCGCCAGCGTTACCCTGCCGGTTCCGGAGACTCACAACGGCATGCTTTACCTGTACGAGGGAGACGCCCGGCTCAGTGACGCCGACCTGCAGCGCAGTGCCGCCAACATCCTCGGTGACGGGGACGGGGTCCGTCTCCAAGCCGGAAACGCGGGTGCACGCCTGCTGCTGATTGCCGGCAAGCCCATCGGTGAGCCAGTGGTTCAGTATGGTCCGTTCGTGATGAACACCCGCGAAGAAATTGAGCGGGCGCTTCGTGATTACCGGGATGGCCGCCTGACCGCTTAACAGCCGCAGGCGCTCAGGCGAACGGCTTTCGGGCCATCAGCTGCTGGACCAGGGGCCTGACAATCAGGTCCATGGCCAGCGGCATTTTTGTGCCAGGAATCACCAGGGTGTCGTGGCGTGACAGGCTGCTGCCGGAAATCACCTGCAGCAGATACGGAAACTCAACGTCCGAAGGGTCCCGGAACCGGATCACCAGCATGCTCTCATCTTCGGTCGGTACGTCCCGGACCACGAAGGGATTGGAGGTATCCACCAGCGGAATGCGCTGGAAGTTGATGTGGGTGTGGGAAAACTGCGGCACGATGTCGTGAACGTAATCGTCCATGCGGTTGATGATAGTCTCCACAACCGCCTCCTGACTGTAGCCACGGTTATGGGTGTCCCGGTGGATCTTCTGGATCCACTCGAGATTGACGATGGGCACCACCCCGATCATCAGGTCCACATACTGGGCAATGTTGCAGGTTTCGCTGACCACCCCGCCATGCAAGCCTTCGTAAAACAGCAGGTCGGTGTCCGCGGGCAGTGGTCCCCAGGGGGTAAAGGTCCCCGGCTTGTGGCCAGATGCCACCAGTTTCCGGTCTTCGTCGTGAACATACTGCCGGTAACGACCATTACCGGTGTGACCATAATCGTAGAAAAGCGCTTCCAGCTTGTCGATGTGGTTAGCCGCCAGGGCGAAATGGTTACGCTCGCCAAACTGTCCCTTGGTCGCCAGCCGGGCCATCTGCTCCCGGTTGTAGCGGTGAAAGCTGTCACCGCTGACCATGGCCGCATTCAGCCCCTCACTGGCGAACATCCGGCTGAAAATCTGGCCGGTGGTGGTGGTCCCCGCCCCGGATGAACCGGTAACGGCGATAATCGGATGGCGTTTTGACATAGGGGCAGCGTGCCGGAATCAGGTGAGGCTGTCGAGCAAACGGGGCTTTTCGACCACAAAGCCCTGGGCGTAATCCACACCCAACTGGCGGAGCATATCCAGTACATCCCGCGATTCGACCTGGGAAGCGATCACCTCCCGTTTCATATAATGGGCCATATCCACCATAGAGCGTACCATCGCGCGGTCAGTTTCGCTGGTCGACAGCTGGCCGGTAAAGGCATTGTCGATCTTGATCAGATCCACCGGCAGTGAACGCATGAACTCGAAGGAACTGGGGCCACTGCCAAAGTTACCAAGGCAGAACCGGCATCCGAGTTCCTTCAGCTCCAGGATAAAGTCCGCCACCGACTGGACATCATTAATTGCAGAAGCCTCGGTGAGCTCGAACCAGAGTCGCTCGATAGGTGCCTCCTTCTCGCTCAGTTTTTCGTAAATAAACTCCAGCAGCGTCTGATCATTCAGGGAGTAGCCGGAAAGGTTGATACACACACCGCCAAAATGCCGGGGGTCTGGCGCCTGCTCCCTGAGCCAGTCCAGCATGTGGCCTACGACCCAGCGATCCACGGCCTGCATACGATCATAGCGCTCGGCCATACGGACAAAGTCCCGGCCGGTAATCAGGTTGCCCTCGTCATCGTACATGCTGATCAGCACTTCGTACTGGGCCGCCATGGACGCATTAGCGTGCAGGGGTATGATTTTCTGGCACCGCAACAGCATTCGCTCTTCGTTCAGATTACTGAGGCTGGCTACCTTGGCGGCAATCTGCTCCTGGCGGGCCTGATCTTCGGCGCCCAGCGCATATTCCGAAACCTTGCCATGGCCCTGCTGCCGGGACGCGGCCAACGCCTGTTCCGAGGCCCGTAACCAGCGTTCGGCACTCACCAGCGCCGGTAGCGTAGGCACCACACCGATACTGGCGGAAAGCCGGTAAACCCGTCCGCCGAAGGTAAACTCCGCTTCTTCGACAGCCTGAATAAGGTTTTCCGCCGCCTCGGTGGCACTTTCCGAGGGCACCAGCATGGCAAACTCGTTCCCTGCAAGCCGGGCTACGGGCATACCGTCGCCCACATGGCTGCGAAGAAGGTCAGCGACCCGTTTCAGGGTTTCATCACCGGCCTGGTAGCCCGCCGTGTCGTTAAGCAGACGGAAGCGGCGAAGATCCAGCCGCACCAGGGATCGCTCGTCTTCCCTTCTGGCCAGTTGCTGATCCAGCATGCGCTCGAATTCACGGCGGCCCAGAAGCTTGGTCAGCTCATCGTGGGTGGAGGCCCATGACAGCTGGTCATAAACCTTGCGCACCATCCGGTCGACACTCTCATCCACCAGGGGCCGCTCATACTGGCTGTCCGGCACAATGATGCCTTTGCGCATATGCCGGGCCAGAGCCTCAAGCTCCAGTTCCACCACCCGCATACCCTGGTGATTCACAAATACAAAACGACTGAATCCGCGGGCAATCCAGACCAGCCGGATATATTGCGGCTCCTCCGGTTTTTCCTGATCCCGGAGCCAGTCCCCTGTGCGCAGTTTCTGGGCACGGTTGATCCAGCGCTGCAGGCTGCGTTGTTCGCGGTCAGATAATTTCTTGGCATCGATCTGGTCCGGCTTTGCCGGCGGGATCTCGACCAGCTCGGGCGATTTATCCGGACGGCGAACCAGAAACTGCTTGAGCTCGTTCCGGATCTGGGAGGACGGCATGTGATTGCTGGAAATGGAGGCGAGACCATCCTGAATCACCCGCAACAGCTCTGGCAGATTGATGGCGCTGTCGGGATCGTCGGCAAACGAAAGCAGGGAATCGATCACTGCCAGGTAATCCTGCCACAACTGGCTGTCCGGGCCCTGGCGAATCCAGGTCAGCGAGAGCAAATCCCGCCAGCCGCCGTCCAGCAGGCTCAGCACAGCCTTTGGCACCTTGCGCCCACCCAGTTTCTGGTTCAGGACCTCGGTCACGGCTTTTTTTGATTCGGCAACCTTCTGGGCACCCTCTGCGGCGGCCGTCACCCGCTCGACATTTCTGCGATACACCAGATTCTGGCGGTCAATCAGGGTATCCAGTTCCTGAACGGTGTGCTCGAACACTCCGGTGTCCTGCTCGAAATCGGTGGTAATGCGGTGAACAAGCTCATCCACCCGCCGCTGGACCACAGGATTAAGCCGGCCACCCTTGACCCCCAGCTGGGCCAGACGATTCATTACACCACGAACGGGGCTTTCCTGGTCGTCGAAAAACGCGGGGTCCCGCATGACCACCTTGAGCACCGGCACTTCCAGTTGCCGCATACGCTGCTGGGCGTAGTCACTGAGCTTGGGGCTTTCCACCACGGAACGGAAAAACCGGTCAACCACGTCCAGTGTGCCCTGCTGCTCATCATCCAACCGGTTATCACCACTTTCCCGGATCTTCTCGACAACCCGTTCCCTGAGCGGCGCCACCTCGGCCCCGGAATCCATCGCCTGTGCCTGCAGTTGCTGCAGTTCCCGTTGCAGTTCTCCGGACGATAGCGGGCGGGCGTTGGGCTGGAACGGCACAGGTTCGGGGTCGCCCCGCGCCACACGGCTTGCGGTCAGCGTATTGAGCAGGTTCCGTACGGTCGCAAAGGCGGTTTGCGCCGCCTGGGCGTAGCCCCGGAACCCGCTACCGGGCATGCCGGGTTTGCGGTGGGTAGCATTTTCGGAGGCAGCGGCCTTTTCCGGTTCCGGTTCAGGGGCAGTGGCCGGTTTTTCTTCCGGGCGCGGCGGTGCCGGCCTGGCCTGCGCCGGCTTTTCATCACCCTTCACACCGGCCTGTTCGCTCAAGTACTTGCTCAGATCCAGATCCGGCAGGACGCCATGACGAATCAGGATATTGTTCAGTTCCTCGTAAAGAGGCCCCAGCTGTTGCAGAACGGTCTGCTCAAACACCCGCAGGCAGACTTTTTCTACCTCACGGGTGGCCCTGAGCTGGCTCAGTCCACTATGGAAGGCCTCACAAACCAGTGATGGCCCGAGGGGGTTGTGATGCCCGGTGGCGTTGGCAATACCCAGATTGTCGAGGCGCAGCTTCAACTGCAGCAGGTCACCCCGGTACCGGGTATCCGCCTTGGTGACCATCACCCGGATGGTCAGCCAGTCCTCGAATTCGCCCTTGTCCACCACGGACAGCTCTGAACCGGGAAAGCCCCTGGGGGCCGGTTTGAGGGGAGATTCCAGGCTACGGGCCATGTGGTGCCACATGACGCGCTGACGGGCCTGGATCTGGCCAGATGCGTCCATGTATTCATTGGCCTGCTGATCATTCGGGGCTTTCCGGGCAGCCTGCTTGAGCCCGTCGACCATCTGCACAAAACAGGCATCCATCAGCGGCTCAATAAACTGAATGACCGCTTTGGCAGACTGGAGTAAAACAAACTGGACCCGGTCACTGGGGGCGCGCAGGGAGGCGCGGTCCTGGTTCCGGGAGCTACCGCACTGCCGCAGCATGGCATCCACGGCTTCCGGATTCGGTCGGGTAAAATTCACCCCCATCGCCCCATCAATACGCCGGACGACGGCAACGTGCAGCTCATGGCGACGAGCACCATCCAGGCCGCGGAAACGCACGACCAACTCCGGCGGCGTACCGGACGCAAAGGCCCGCTCAAGCTTGTGGGAGGTTTCACCGGAATAGCGAACAAACAGGCCCTCCGGACAGAAATCTGAAATCTGACACGGCCAGGACTCGCCGGTTCCCAGATCAATCTGGGCGGCAAGTTTGATGGGTTGGCGGGGGCTGTTACGACGTTCTCTTGGATCCATGAGCTACCTGATATCTCGCTAAGCCGGAGTAATCGCCGGACCCACAGTCCGACACCGACTCACGTCCCTGAAACGGCGGCGGATGCCACCTGCTACTATGGGAACCCTGACTGTACTATAGCGGCCTGGCCGTCACCGGCAAACCCATCCACTATAATATCCTGACCCATGAAACAGCTTAGTCAGATCTATCTATTTTTGCTACTGGTAACAATGCTGAACGGCTGTTCGGCCATTGGCTACTATTCGCAGGCGGCCGGCGGTCACCTATCACTGATGATGTCGGGGGAACCCGTGGAAGCGGTGCTCTCCGACAACACGGCTCCGGCAGAACTGCGGGAAAAACTTGGCCTGGCCCGACAGGCCCGGGAATTCGCGGCTCAACGACTGGCCCTGCCGGTGGGAGGTGCCTTCAGTGACTATGTCCGGCTTGACAGGCCCTGGGTGGTGGTCAACCTGGTGGCGGTTCCCGAGTTCTCTCTGGAGCCCCATCGCTGGTGTTACCCCATCCTGGGCTGCCAGGCCTACCGGGGATATTTCAGTCTGGCGGATGCCCGTGCCGAACAGACCAGATTCCGGGACAGGGGGTTTGATACCTTTATTGGCGGCGTGACCGCCTATTCCACCCTCGGCTGGTTTGATGACCCGCTGCACACCGGCTTTACCCGACTGCCGGAGGACCGCATGGTCGCGCTCATGTTCCATGAACTGGCCCACCGCGTTGTCTATATTGCCGATGACACCGCGTTTAACGAGAGCTTCGCCACAGCGGTGGAGCTGGAAGGGCTCAGGCTCTGGCTGTCGGAGCAGGGCAAACCCGGACAATTCCGGGAGGCGCTGGAACGCCTCATTCGCCGTAACCAGACCCTTGCCCTGGTCGAGGACGTCAGCACCCGGCTGGAAGCACTGTACACCCGCCAGGACCGCCTGCCGGAAGAACAGCTGCGCGCCCGCAAGGCGACCATACTCGAAGACCTGGCTCTCGCCTATCACCAGCTTACCGCCGACTGGCCCGAGCCCGGCCCCTTCGGCCCGCCGCCGGTCAGTCTCAACAATGCCAATCTCGCGCTGTTCCGGCAGTACAACCAGCACCTGCCGGCATTCCGACAGATGCTGCGGGACGCAGGGTACGACTTCCCGGGCTTTTACCGGGCCGTCGAGGCGCTGTCTGAAACACCCGAACCTCAGAGGTCAGAGTACCTGGCCGTCCTGTCAGAGCGGTTTGAAGAACACCTTTGAATTCCGCCGGGTGTTGTAGGAAGCCAGCTTGGGGCCCGGCAGAGCCTGCACGGTTGAGGGCTGGAAGCCACGTTCCCGGAACCAGTGCTCGGTCTGGGTGGTGAGTACAAACAGCTTCCGGATACCCTGGCCCCTGGCCAGTTTCTCAACCATCGCCAGAATCTCATCGCCCCGCCCGGCCCGGCGGTAGGTCGGATCTACCGCAAAGCAGGACAACTCACCGGCGCCCTCATCCGGGTAACTATAGAGGGCCGCACAGCCCACGATAGTGCCGTCGCGCTCGGCCACCACAAACCGGTCGATTTCGGTTTCCAGCATTTCCCGGGAGCGGCGCACCAGAATGCCCTGTTCTTCCAGCGGCTGGATCAGCTCCAGAATGCCGCCAATGTCTTCCACCCTGGCCTGGCGGAACTGCTCATAGTGATCACCACTGACCAGGGTGCCGGAACCGTCCCGGGTAAACAGTTCCTCCAGCAGCGCGCCGTCGTCCACATAACTGATAATGTGCGCCCGTCGCACGCCCTTCACACAGGCATCACAGGCGGCTCTGAGCAGGTCGGCATCGTGACCGGTCACGGCACCGGCAGCAAGCCGCTCGGACGCCTGGCGCGCCGACAGCTCCCGAATCAGGGTGCCATCCTCTTCCTGCAAGCCGGGATCATCAATAAACACAATCAGTTTCTCGGCCTGCAGCGCGGCCGCCACCTGGCTGCCAACATCCTCGTAGGAGAGGTTAAAGGTGTCCCCGGTGGGCGAGTAGCCCATCGGCGGTAACAGCACAATGTGCCCCAGCTCCAGCAATTTCTCGATACCGGCGACATCGACCCGGCGAACCCTGCCGGTATGGCCGAAATCAATACCGTCCAGCACGCCCACCGGCTTGGCGGCCACATAATTGCCGCTGGAAACCCGGATGCGGGCATTATGCATGGGGGAATTCACCAGCCCCATGGACAAGTGGCTCTCCAGATAGGCCCTCAGGCCACCGATCGCCTCCATCACCATGCCCAGATGATTCTCGGGCGTAATCCGCAGACTCCGGGCAAACGACGACTCCACACCGGCACCATCCAGGCGCGCCTGGATCTGCGGACGGGCGCCGAAGGCAACGACCAGCCGAACGCCGAGGCTGCTCAGCAAAGCGATGTCATGAACAATGTTGATGAAATTCTCATGCGCAATGGCATCCCCGGGAATGGTCAGCACCACCGTGTGGCCGCGATGAGCATTGATGTAGGGGGATGAGTGGCGGAATCCATGCAGCCAGTCGTTTGATTTCAATGCGAGTACTCCAATCGTTTTCTTTGGGCGGCCTGCAGATCAGTCTGACGAACACTGTCGGGGGCCCGCTCCAGAACCGTGGAGCGCCAGGGATGGCGCGACCGAGCCCTACAGGGACGTATTCACGGGCGTGTTTTGGAGCAGGCCCCCGACAGTGTTCAGCCCCCTATTTGACCCGGACTCCGAGCTAAAGGCAAAACTGCCGGATAAGCCCTTGTAGTACTCTCACCGTCGGCGCCAGCTGGGAAAGCTCGATATATTCGTCTGGCTGGTGCGCCTGATCGATGGAACCAGGCCCCATAACCAGGGTTTCCAGGCCCAGTTTCTGCAGCCAGGGGGCTTCGGTGGCAAAGGCAACGGCATGGGCCGTGTGGCCGGTCAACTGCTCGCAGGCTTTGACCAGGGCGGCATCGGCCGGGGTCTCGAACGGGGGAACACCGTCAAACAGGGGTTCGAACAGCATGGACAACTCACGGCGCTCGGCCACCGGCCGGACCTTGTTGAGGATCGCCTGGCGCAGGGTTTCCATATTCATGCCCGGCAGGGGGCGCAGATCGAAGTGCAGCTCGCAACGGGCGCAGATGCGGTTGGGGTTGTCACCACCGTGGATGCAGCCGAGGTTCAGGGTCGGCACCTGAACTTCGAAGCTGGGGTTCCGGTACTGTTCCTGCCATGCCGAGCGGAGAGCCAGCAGCTCGGTCATGGCTTCGTGCATCCCTTCCAGGGCATTACGGCCCAGGGCCGGATTGGAGGAATGGCCGGACTGGCCCTCGAACTTCAGGCGCTCCATCATGATGCCCTTGTGCATGCGCACCGGCTTCAGACTGGTGGGTTCTCCAATGACCGCGTAGCGGGCCCTGGGCTTGCCGGCCTCGGCCAGTGCCCGGGCGCCATCCATGGAGCTCTCCTCGTCTGCGGTGGCCAGAATGATCAGGGGTTGCTTCAGGTCTTTCCCGACAAAGGCCCTGGCGGCTTCGATGGCCAGCGGGAAAAAGCCTTTCATGTCGCATGTGCCCAACCCGTACCAGCGGTTGTCCCGCTCGGTCAGGGTAAACGGGTCGCTCTGCCAGCGCTTGTCATCAAAGGGCACAGTGTCAGTATGGCCGGACAACACCAGGCCGCCCGGGCCGCTGCCCAGGGTTGCAATCAGGTTGAACTTGCCGGGCATGCCCGGCACTGGCAGGACCTCTACAGAAAACCGGAGAGCTTTCAACCACTCTTCCAGGGTCCGCACCACCGGCTCGTTGCTGTGATCCCACTCCGCCGAGGCACTGCTGATGGACGGCAGGGAGACCAGGCGGGCAAGCATGTCGCGGATGCCCGGTACCGCTATGGTCTTGCTATCGGACTGCGACATAGTTTCCTCTCAGATTCCCGACGGAATCATTGTGCACGGCCGCGCCGCCACACTTCAAAATTGGTAATGGCGCGGATCAGCATCGGGTAGGCAACTTCTCCGCCGGCAACCACCCGGGCCACCTCAAGTTCCTTTTCGCTGACACTCACCAGACGGCCGTCCACAACCCTGTCGTTGGAGAGCGTCACCCGGACCTTATAATCAATCCATTGGTCCGCATTCGCCATATCCGCCACATACCAGCCTTCGACGCCCGGGTTCTCCCGCGGCACGACAGGGTCTACCGCGATGTCTGGGACTTCCGCCCTCACTGGCCGGGCTTCCGTGAGATAGACATCAGGGACCGCCGCGCCATTATAGCGCACTGGCCAGCTGTGGCCGGCCTGCTTCGCCTCTTCAGCTCTGACCGGAATACCGAACAAGGCCTCGCCGGGCCGGAGACTCACCGTAAGCTCACCACCTTCCAGTAACCACTGCCGATACAGTGCCTTCAACTGATCGCTTGGCTCCAATCCCCGGGCTTCCAGCCCCGCTACAAGTGCGTCCAGTGAACGCCCGGCCCATTCGCCGGGCTCAACGCCCGCCTCGCGGGCGCAATAGGCGGCGATGCGACGCATCAGGCCAGCATCCCGCAGGGTCAGTTGCAGGGGCTCCGTGCTGCTGGATACCGTAATTTCTCCGTCCTGCAAACGGACTCTGGCGGCTGGCCAGTCCAGTTCCAGGCTACCGGTACTGATGGTATTCAGTTCGGCATGAATACGATCAGGATTCTGGTGCAGAAAGGCTTCGCCAGCCAGACCGGCAATCCCCATCCGGATCAGATCCCCGCTTCCAAGCTGCTGGCGAGGCTCCGGGGCACAGGAGAGAACAAACAGGGCCTGCTCGCCTTCACTGTCCACACCCTCCGCAGTGACCCAGTTGCGCAACATGGCGGGGTCCAGGATCAGGCTCAGACCCTCCAGTCTTACAGACCACTGCGCCGGCATTCGGGAGGGGGCGGCGAGGCCGGTCAGCAGGTTGACCGGAGAACCCGCATCAAACTCGGCACGGGCTATGTTCAGGGGCTGGGTCAGTTCAAAATCATGCCAGCTCGCGCCGTTGAGAACCACACGACCTTCCACACCCGAACCGATGCTGCCCCGGTGCAGCACTCCAAACTCCGCCAGCGCCTGCCGTGCGCCTGCCATTCGCTGGTCTGCCAACCACCAGACGCCCGTCTTGAACGCGGCAAGGCCGACCAGGGCCAGTATTACCAGCGTCGCTAACAGGCGTCTCATCCGGTAACTCCTTGCCGGGGCCTTCAGTTACGGGAAATCAGGGTGCCGACACCCTCATCGGTGAAGATTTCCAGCAGGCAGGCATGGGCAACCCTGCCGTCGATAATATGGGCCGTGCGCACGCCGTTTTCCACCGCGCTCAGGGCACACCGGATTTTCGGCAGCATGCCGCCATGGATAGTGCCGTCTTCAATAAGATCGTTGACCTGCTTTGCCGTCAGTCCGGTGAGCACCTTGTCGTCCTTGCTCTTCAGCCCGGAAACGTTGGTCAGCAGTATCAGCTTCTCGGCTTTCATGGCTTCGGCCACCTTGCCCGCTACCAGATCGGCATTGATGTTGTAGGAAGCACCGTCCGGCCCCACTCCGATGGGTGCAATCACCGGAATCACATTGCCGTGAGTGAGCATGTCGATCACGCCCACGTTCACGCTGGCAACTTCGCCGACATGGCCGATGTCGATGATTTCCGGTCGCTCCAGCTCGGGGGAACGGTTGACCACCTCCAGCTTGCGGGCCCGGATGAGGTTGGCGTCCTTTCCGGTAAGCCCCAATGCGGTGCCACCCTGGGCATTGATCAGGGACACGATTTCCTTGTTCACCTGGCCGCCGAGCACCATCTCCACCACATCCATGGTTTCGGAATCGGTAACCCGCATGCCATTGACGAACCGGGACTGGATGTTCAGCCTTTCCAGCAGCTCCCCAATCTGGGGGCCACCGCCGTGCACGACAATCGGGTTGATGCCCACCAGCTTCATCAACACCACATCGCGGGCAAAGCTGCTTTTAAGGTCTTCGTTCTCCATGGCGTTGCCGCCATATTTGATGACCACGGTCTTGCCGGTAAATCTCTGAATATAGGGCAGCCCCCGGCTCAGTACCGAGGCCACCTGCATTGCTGTTTCACGATCCAGCGCCATGTTTTTGCCTTGTTAATCCTGAATGACCTTGTTAATCCTGAATGAATAGGTGCCTGCGAGTCAGCGACGGTGCAGGCATCAGAAATCCGCCACCAGATCCGGCGCCGCCTTCCGCAGCTGTTCCCGGAACACAGATTTGATACGCTCAAGTGCTTCCTCGGTCTCCGCTTCAAAGCGCAGAACCAGCGCCGGCGTGGTGTTCGACGCCCGGCACAGACCCCAGCCGTCGGCGTAGTCGACACGGATACCGTCAATGGTACTTATATTACCGTCACCAAAATCCCCCGCCTCACCGAGCCGTGCAATGATGTCGAACTTGGCGCTGTCCGTCACCTCGACATTCAGCTCAGGGGTGCTGATATCGTCCGGGAAATCCTCAAAAACCTCATCACTGCGCCGGTCTTCCACACCAAGAATTTCGAGTAATCGGGCAGCGGAATAGAGGCCGTCGTCAAACCCGTACCAGCGCTCCCCGAAAAAGATGTGACCGCTCATTTCTCCGGCCAGCAGGGCGCCGGTCTCTTTCATCTTGGCCTTCATGAGGGAATGGCCGCTCTTCCACATGATCGGCCGGCCGCCGGCTTCGGAAATCACACCCGCCAGCCTGCGGCTGCACTTCACGTCGTAGAGAACGTCTGTGCCAGGATTCCTGGAGACCACATCCCGGGCGAACAGCATCATCAGCCGATCAGGCCAGATAATCTTGCCGGAATCAGTCACCACACCCAGGCGGTCACCGTCACCGTCGAACGCCAGCCCGATATCGGCGCCCTCTGATTCAACCCGGGCAATCAGGTCTGTAAGATTCGCCGGCTTGCCCGGATCCGGATGGTG
Organism: Marinobacter sp. SS8-8; assembly: GCF_030540945.1. Taxonomy (NCBI): domain Bacteria; kingdom Pseudomonadati; phylum Pseudomonadota; class Gammaproteobacteria; order Pseudomonadales; family Marinobacteraceae; genus Marinobacter; species Marinobacter sp. SS8-8. Next base: position 238,435 of record NZ_JASSVN010000003.1, read on the forward strand.
ATTCGGGAAGTCACCATCCACATCGCAGTAAAGCGGAACCACTTCACACCCCAACTCCTCAATCAGCATGGGCCCGAGCTCACCGGCAATGCCATTTCCAGCATCCACCACCACCTTCAGCGGCGCCGCTACCGCGATGTCACCCAGAATCCGATCCAGATAGGCCCTGCGGACATCCTCTGAAGACTGGTTGCCCTGACCGCTGGCGAAATCGCCGGTCTGAATACGCTGATACAGCTTCTGGATGGCTTCACCCGAGAGAGTTTCCCCGCCCAGCATGATTTTCAGACCATTATAGTTGGCCGGGTTGTGGCTGCCGGTCACCATAACACCGGAGCCGGTCTGGAGCTCATGGGTGGCAAAGTAGAGCACTGGCGTGGGCACCGCACCCACATGGATCACGTTACAGCCGGCGACCATGACCCCGCGTGCCAGCGCCCCTGCCAGATCCGGGCTGGAATGGCGACCGTCGTAACCGATGCAGAGGCTGTCGACACCCCGCGCCAGGGCTTCAGAACCAATGGCCCGGCCGATCACCTGAACCCCCTCGGCCGTCAAGGTCTCGCCAACAATGCCCCGGATGTCGTAAGCCCTGAAGATGTCCCGGGAGAGCTCCACCTGCGGCAGCCCTACCTCTTCCACGTCCGGGGTATCGCCGGACCCAAACACCGTATCGTCACCGGTGCCGAAGCCGAGCACATCCTCATCGCCATCCAGCATGTCGATGTCGGGCATATCCTTGTCCTGAAACAGGGGCTCATCGCTGCCCTTGGAGGCACCGGCACCCGACTTTCCGGAACTGGCCGGTTTCGGCTTCGCCGTCTCACCCGCCTTCGCAACCCGCTTGTCGACGACCTGAGACAACCGGAATAGCACCTCGCCGGCCGACGCCACCATGTCCCACCGGAAAGTCGGCAGTTTCACCCGCTCCCCGCCAAACACCTTGTGGGCCCACTGGATCAGGGCTGTCACATCCTGGCGCAGACCTTTCTGGGCACCGCCCAGCAGAACCCAGATAATGATCGCGGCGATCAACGCGGGCGCTCCTACCAGGATGGCAATCATCACGGTACCAACCGGCGCAGCGGACACCTTTGCGGGGGTATAGGCCACCGTCCAGTCCGGGTTGGTGAGCCTGCGGGATTCGGCACTTCCGGAGCCGCTACCATTACTGACCACCGTCCGGGACGCACCGGACACGGTCTGGACCAGGGCCAGCTCGCCACCCAGGCTGGCATTGACCACTTTCAGCAAAGGCTGGATCTGGCCGGTGTCAAAGATAATCAGCAGACTTCCGATGACGGCGTTACTTGTGGGATTACGCACTGGGGCCGCTATCTGGACAAACCAGCGGTTATCCCTGGGAAACGCATCGGGGAAAAGTCGTTGGCCGGTTTCAGCGCGACGTGCAAGTTCAAGGCCCGAGAAGCCCAGCAGCCCATCACCGGTTGAAGCGCGCGGAATATCACGGTAGGGAAAGAGGTGGACTTCCTCGATTGCAGGCAGAAAATTCGCCAGTTGCAGTTCCGTTACCGGTATGTCGTTCCTGCTGTTGAGAGCCTGAATCACGTGCGGCTGGGTGGCCAGGCCATTGATGCTTTTCTGGACCTGGTCAAAATACTGGTTCAGACGAAGTGCGGCGGCATCGGCCTCAAGCGCTTTCAATGACGCGAAACGCGCCTGTGCGGAAGGCTGGACCACGAGAAAATGAAGCAATGCAACAGCAATCATACCCGCCAAAACCACGACCAGAGACTGGTTCATTGCCACGGAGCTGAGCCGTTTGAGTCTTGGCCCCGCCGTCCTGGCGTTTTCCTTTTTTGCCGGCTTCTCATCAACGGACGCATCGGCAGCCTTCTTTTTACCCAGCTTCATAGTCCATCCTGCCATTGTGATTTTATCGTCCTGGACACGCAGCTACCCGCAAAGTATAGACGCCGGAGCGGCCTTCTGCGTGGCTGGCCTCCGGGGTCACCGTGTTCCGGTGGAACCAAAGCCGCCATCACCGCGGGCACTGGCGCCAAACTCCGAAACCACCTCAAAATCCACCTGAACCACCGGCACCAGAACCAACTGGGCCAGACGCTCGCCCACCTCCACCGTGAAGCGGGTTTGCCCACGGTTCCAGCAGGAGACCATCAACTCGCCCTGGTAATCCGAATCAATCAGCCCCACCAGATTGCCAAGCACAATCCCGTGCTTGTGGCCGAGACCGCTTCGGGGCAGGATCATGGCTGCCAGCGACGGGTCGGCAATATGGATCGACAATCCGGTCCGGATCAGTTGCGTTTCGCCCGGCGCCAGGGTCAGCGGCTCATCAAGGCATGCCCGAAGATCGAGGCCGGCAGACCCTTCGGTGGCGTACTCGGGAAAGGGAATCTGGTTGCCAATGCGGTCATCCAGAATGCGTACCTGAAGATTTTTCCTGCTCATGAAGGGTCCTGTCGGTTTTGCGGCCTGCGCTGCATCAGTGAGTGGCCTCGCCAAGATGTTCGGCTATCATTGCCACGAGGTGCCGGGCAATGTTCGTTTTGCTGTCCGGCCCGATCGACTCCTGGCCCCCCGGCCAGAATACGGTTACCGCGTTGTTCTCACTGTTAAAGCCCAATCCCGGAGCCGACACATCGTTGGCCACGATCATGTTCAGCTTCTTGCGCTGCATCTTTTCGGTGGCGTAGTTTGCCACATCGCTGGTTTCTGCAGCGAAACCCACGGTAAACGGCGCATCGGCACGTCCGGCAATGGTGGCCAGGGTATCCGGGTTACGCACCAGGGAGAGCAACATGGCTTCACTGGACTTCTTGATCTTGTCCCCGGCGCAGGTTTGCGGGCGGTAATCCGCCACTGCGGCAGTCGCAATAAAAAGGTCGCAGCCCTCATCCACCGCGCCCGAGGCTTCCCGCAACATGTCCTCCGCCGTTATCACCGGGCGCACATCGACACCGGCAGGGGGCGCCAGGGCCACCGGACCGCTGACAAGAGTCACCCGGGCGCCTGCCTTGCGGGCTGCACTGGCCAGGGCATAGCCCATTTTCCCCGAGCTGTGGTTGCTGATATAACGGACCGGGTCAAGGGGTTCCCGGGTGGGACCTGCCGTAATCACGACCCTCTTGCCAGCGAGCATCCCGGAGCTACCACCATCGACGAGACCGAGGATTACCTCCGGCTCCAGCATTCGCCCGGGGCCGGTATCACCACAGGCCTGTGCGCCCTGTTCGGGGCCCCACAATTCAATCTGGGGATCGTCCCCCAGAAGCCTGATATTTCTCTGGGTACGACCGTTGCTCCACATCGCCTGATTCATGGCCGGCACCACGGCAATGGGCGCTTCGGTTGCGCAACAGACGGTGGTCAGCAGGTCATCCGCCATGCCCTGGGCCAGCCGGGCAATAAAGTCCGCGGACGCCGGTGCAATCACCACCTGATCGGCCCATTTGGCCAATTCGATATGCCCCATGCCCGCTTCCGCCTCGGGATCCAGCAAGGATGTCCGGACCGGCTCTCCACTGAGGGCCTGGAACGTCAGCGGCGTCACGAAGGCTTCCGCCCCCCGGGTCATGACCACTCGCACCTCGTGGCCCGCTTTCTTCAGTTGGCGCACCAGTTCGGCACTTTTGTAGGCGGCAATACCACCGGTCACTCCCAGAAGGATTCGTCTGGCGGCCATCGAGGCTCCGTTTCCACGTTATAAAGAAAGGCTTTTAAGATAGCATGCTCCGGCGGCAGGGACAGCCCACGGACAATGAACATACGTTTACCGATTGTTACTTTTTGAAGTAACCTTTGTAACCCTGATGTAACCCTGAGACCACCGTTCCGGTGCGGGAAGCGCCCGACCACAAATGCCAACGCAAGGAAGCCCATATGACAGACCCCGCCTGGCCCACGGACGAACGTCCGAGGGAACGCCTGCTCGCCCATGGCGCGCAAACCCTCTCCGACGCCGAACTGCTCGCCATTTTTCTGCGCACCGGGACCACCGGCATGCCGGTTATGGCGCTGGCCCGTTACCTGATTGATGAATTCTCCGGGCTTCGGGGCCTGCTGGCCGCATCCCGTCGCCAGTTCTGTGAGGTAAAAGGCCTGGGAACCGCCAAATACGCCCAGGTTCAGGCTGCCATGGAAATGGCCCGCCGGGTTATGGACGAGCCACTTCGCCAGGGCGACCCCCTGCGCTCACCGGAAGACACCCGCCGGTTCCTGACCAGTCGCCTGGGCACCTACCCCCACGAGGTATTTGCCGGTCTGTTCCTTGATAACCGGCACCGGGTCATCCAATACCGGGAACTGTTCCGGGGCACCATCGACGGCGCTGCCGTGTATCCCAGAGAGGTGGTACGACAGGCCCTGGAGGACAACGCAGCGGCGGTTATTTTCGCACACAACCATCCATCCGGCGTAGCAGAGCCCAGCCAGGCAGACATTTCCCTGACCCGTCGCCTGAAGGAGGCCCTGGGCCTGGTGGATATCAGGGTTCTTGACCATATGGTTGTTGGCCACGGCGAGGTAGTATCACTGGCTGAACGGGGGCTGATGTAGGAACAGTGAGCGCGGACACCGGAAAACTGGCCAAATTCCCAACAATTTTTTGCGTTGGAGGGACAGTTCTGGTATAAAAGCGTCCCTTTCTGGCGGCGTCTGGCGAGCAGCGCTCAGTTTAGAGGCGCAAATGGGAGTGTAACGGCTCCTTAGCAACCAGAGACGCATTTAAAACGAATTCGTATTTTTGAGACCATTGCTCAGGTCGGAGGCAAGTATGTCCAGAGTTTGTCAGGTTACCGGTAAGCGTCCGCTGTCCGGTAACAACGTTTCCCACGCGATGAACCACACTCGTCGTCGTTTTCTGCCGAATCTGCAGAACCATCGTTTCTGGGTTGAGTCCGAGAAGCGTTTCGTGAAGCTGCGCGTATCCACCAAGGGCATGCGCATCATCGACAAAAAAGGCATTGACGCTGTGCTGGCCGATCTTCGTGCCCGCGGCGAGAAATTTTAAGGAGCCGCATCATGCGCGAGAAAATCAAGCTGGTATCTTCAGCAGGCACTGGTCACTTCTACACGACCAAGAAGAACAAGCGTAACACGCCGGAAAAAATCGAGATCAAAAAATACGATCCGGTTGTCCGCAAGCACGTTGCCTACAAGGAAGCCAAGATCAAGTAATTCCTGATCCGGCATCCAGAAAAGCCCGGCACATTGGCCGGGCTTTTCTGTGGATCAACCCCGCTCAGAACTTCTCCAGATAGCCCTCGGGTAACGCCACATCCATGGCAATAGGCAGGTGATCCGACATCGGATAGCTCACCACCTCCGAGCGCCGGATTTCCAGGGACGGGCTCACCAGAATGTGATCCAGGGCCTTCTCGGGTCGCCAGCTGGGAAAGCTGTGAGCGGTATCCGGCAGAGGCACCAGGTTGGTCTCTTTCAGAGGCGTCTGGGTCAGCAGTTGTTCAGCGTGGGCGTTCATGTCCCCCATCAGGACCACATGCTGGTAGTCCGCAATCAGCTCCCGGATATATCCCAGTTGTCGCTGCTGGGCTGCCTTACTCAGGGAAAGATGCATTAACACCAGTACCAGCGGGTCATGTTCGGTTCCATAACGGGCAATGATGGCCCCACGGCCGGGAATCAGCCCCGGCAACCTGTGCTCGGTCACATCCAGCGGCCGGTATCGGCTTAGCAGGCCATTGCTGTGCTGGGCGATCTGGCCGAGATTGCGATTCAGCTGCTGGTACCAGTAGGGAATGCCCGCAGCCTCTGCCAGATACTGCACCTGATTGATGTAGCCACTGCGCAAACTGCCACCATCGCATTCCTGCAAGGCGACCACATCGTAGTTGCACAGCAGCGACGCAATGCGATCCAGATTCCCGATACGATTTCGGTGAGGCAGGAAGTGCTGCCAGCTCCGCGTGAGGTAATGGCGATAAGAGGAGGTATTGATACCCACCTGAATGTTGAACGTCAGCAGGCGGATGTGCCGGTGTGGTTCGAATTCCGGCACATGCTCGGTTCCGGAGCAGGCACCCCTGGGGCCGCCGGCCGGCCCCAGGATGCCATTCAACTGCTTTCGGATATGCTTGTACATAATGGCAGTCTCAACCGGCAGACTATTCCCGGCATTCGGGCTGCAGCCTCAATTTTCAATAATGAGACGCCTATTCGGCGTTGTCGTGCTCCTTGGCAACAAGGTAGTCCAGCACTTCCAGAACAGCTTCATGGCTGCCAGCCATGGACGCAGTGACCCTGTACTTGCCATTTATTAGCATAGTCGGTGTTCCGGTAACCCGCGCACCACGGATTTTAGCCTGGGCCTTCTGCATCAGCGCATTCACGCCAAAGCTTTTGTAATTGGCAAGAAACTCGTCCCGGTCCACACCGTACCCTGCCACAAAATCGGCCAGTGCTTCCGGGGTATTCAGTGGGCGACGTTCGCCGGCGAGGGCATCAAACAGGGCATCGTGCACCTTGTCCAGCTCCCCCATGGCCTGCAGGGCATAAAACGCATAGGCATGGGGCTCCCAACTCCTTCCGAGGGCGGCGGGAATTTTGACAAAATTGACGTACTCCGGTGCATTGGCCTCCCAGTTTTCAATCAGCGGCTTGAAGTTATAGCAGTGAGGGCAGCCATACCAGAACACTTCCGCCACCTCGACCCCTGACTGACTGTTTGTGGGCACAGGCGTATCCAGGCGCTCGTAGTGCGTACCCTCCTTCCACTCCGCGGCACTGGCCAGGCCAGAGACAAACAGGGCCAATATAAGCGGAAAAGCCGCTCTGAAAGATCGAAACATGGGAAATCTCCGGTTATTTGAATGTCGTTATTAAAAGGATTATGACCCAGCGAACCGGATAAGTTCCACACGCCCGCGATTACGGAATCGCAAGGGACAAAAAACCCCGCACGAGGCGGGGGTTTTTGGCGCAGACTGAACAGATCAGTTAAGACCGGAAATGTAGCTGGAGACCGCTTTGATTTCAGCATCAGTCAGCTTTGACGCCACATCCATCATAATGGCCGCATTGGTACCGGTGTTGCGGGTACCTTCACGGTAGGCCTTGAGCTGCTTGGCCACGTAATCGGCGTTCTGGCCACCCAGGGCCGGATAACCGGCCGGTTCGTTGCCGTTGCCTTGAGGACTATGACAACCGGCACAGGCCGGAACACCCGTGGCCATGTTACCGCCGCGGTACAGTGCCGCCCCCTTGTCAGCCAGATCAGGATCGGCCTGGCTGACAACCATGTCCTGTTTATTAAAGTACGCTGCCAGGTCCTGCAGATCCTGATCGGACATGCTGCCCAGCATACCGGTCATCTCTGGAATGACCCTCTCGCCTTCCTTGATAGCCACCAACTGGTTATACAGGTACTTTTCACCCAGACCAGACAGCTTCGGGTAAACACCCATTACCGGCTTGGCACCGCCCTGGCCATGACAGCCAGCACATACCGCTGCGTTTTGTTCGCCTGCCTGGGGATCTCCTGCCCCGTGCGCCATGGCTGCGAGGCCAATACCAAGAACAACTCCTGCGATCAGTTTTTTCATGCCCGCTCCGCTTCTCTCATCTTTTTAAGGGTATTCTTCGCTTTGCAGCCGGCAGGCGCTGAGCGGTCAGGCTCAAGACCGGGGCTGCCAGCGGTCACGCACAGCGCGCCGCCCGGAATTGGTGTAGCATTATACATTAATCCCCGATAACTGAAATGCAAAGGAAAGCCAACCGCTGTGGACTCTGATCTGACTCAAAAAACCGTCTCTTTTAACAGCGCCCGTTTCCTGGTCAGCGCCTCCCGCCTGGATGAGTGCCCACCGGATATCGGCGCGGAAGTCGCCTTCGCCGGCCGCTCCAATGCCGGCAAATCCAGCGCACTCAACGCCATTACAGTAAACGGCAAACTGGCGAGAACCAGCAAAACCCCTGGCCGCACCCGCCTGATCAACTTCTTCTCCCTCAACCGGGAGCAATGCCGCCTGGTGGACCTGCCCGGGTATGGTTATGCCAAGGTTTCCAGGGACATGAAGGATGACTGGCAACAGCATCTGGGGCACTACCTGAATGACCGTCGCTGCCTGCGCGGGCTGGTTCTGGTGATGGACATCCGCCACCCGCTGACCGACTTTGACCAAATGATGGTGCAATGGTGCGAGCATAACAACCTTCCGCTGATGATTCTGGCCACCAAGGCCGACAAACTGAAGTTCGGCCAGGCCAAAACCAGCATGATGGGCATCGCCAAAAAACTTTCGGGGTTTCAGTGTGTGGAACACCTGATCATGTTCTCGGCAACCTCAAAACGAGGCGTCGACGAATGCCGGAAGGCACTGACTGACTGGCTGGAAGATAATGACACCAATGATGATGTAACGGCCTGAAACAAGAAATAAAAAAACCGGCCTGCCAGAAAACGGGCCGGTGAAACGTCAGGGTTTGCGACGTGCTAAAACCTGAGATCGCACTCAGGAGACGCAAGGAATGTCCGAATTCCCAACGTCTCCTGTTTTGAGCAGGGTATTCGACGAAAGTTCCAGGTCAGATCATTTCTTGACCAGACCTTCCGGTTTCACCTGCACAGTGCCTCGCCCACACCCAGGCTATCCCTGTCGTGAAGTGCCGGCCGGTACTTCTCTCTCAGCGCCATCACCCGATCCCGGTAGGCCGGGGTCAGGTAAGGAATCTCGAGGGTCAGCACCTGGTAGATGCCCTGCTTGAGCTCAGTGAGCGTCAGGCTGGCCGACGCCTCCTCCGCATGGGCCGTTTTCAGGAACGCCATCCAGTTGGTGATCACCAGCCACACGTTCAGGGACATGGCCGACCGCAGATCCTCTTGCTGAGGCTCAACGATTCCGGCCTCTGCCAGCTTTTCGAAGATCCGACTGATCGACACCAGACAGCGATTGGTAAACTCCCGGTAGTCCTTTCGCAGACGCTGATCGCTGTCCAGCAGGTACTCCAGGTCCCGGTGAAAAAACCGGTAACTCCAGAGGCCGTCGAAAACCGACTCCAGGTAGAAAGTCATATCCTCGAGCGTCATGGCCCGGTCTTCCGGAATATCCAGATAGAAATCCACCAGCTTTTCGTATTCCTGGAAGATCTCGTAAATGATGTCCGACTTGTTGCGGAAGTGGTAATAAAGGTTCCCCGGCGAAATAGCCAGATGCGCCGCAATATGGTTGGTGGTGATATTGCGCTCACCCCGCTCATTGAACAGCTCCAGGCTGGAGAGCAGTATCTTGTCTCTTGTCTTCATAGGCCCGTCGGCGTTTGTTGCTGTGCAGCTCACAGATGGCCCGATCCGCCACCTGCCTTAGCTTGACTCACTAGAGTATATACTCTAATAATACCTCCAGACGCAAATCGCACAATTTTTCGCCACAATCGTGCAATGCCAGGAATAACGGCTGCCGACTGATTCAGACCGGCACCACAGAGGAGAGATCATCATGGGAGCCACTGTCGTCCAGCTCACCGAGAGCAAGAAACAGATCCAGCACACCCACCGGGTGTTCGAGGAACAGAAAAAGGCGTTCCGCAACAATCCCATGCCTTCCCTGACCGAGCGTCAGGAGAACCTGAAACGCCTCAAGCGGGTACTGCTGGGCAATCAGGACCGTTTGCTGGACGCCATTGACCGCGACTTCAGTTGTCGCTCAAAGGACGAATCACTCATCGCCGAGGTGATGCCCTCCATTCAGGGCATCAATTACACCCTGAAGAACCTCAGTGGCTGGATGAAAGCCTCCAAACGGCACGTTTCCGTCCTGTTTCAGCCCGCCAGCAACAAGGTTCACTACCAGCCAAAAGGGGTTGTTGGTGTGATCGTGCCCTGGAACTACCCTCTCTACCTCGCCGTAGGTCCGCTGGTAGCCTCACTGGCAGCGGGCAACCGCACCATGATCAAGATGTCGGAATACACGCCACATACCTCCGCCCTGTTCAGGGAGCTGATTCAAGCCAGCTTCCCGGGGGACCTGGTCTCGGTCATCACCGGCGAGGCCGACGTGGCGGCGGACTTCTCGTCGCGCCCGTTTGATCACCTGCTGTTCACCGGCTCCACCACCGTGGGCAAGCTGGTCATGCGGGCGGCTGCGGAAAATCTGACCCCGGTCACCCTGGAGCTGGGTGGCAAATCGCCGGCTGTGGTATCACCGGATGTGCCAATGGAAGATGCAGCCCAGCGCATTGCTTTCGGCAAGGCGTTCAACGCAGGGCAGACCTGTGTGGCGCCGGATTACGTGCTCTGCCCGGCAGACCGGGTTCAGGCGTTTGTGGACGAGTTCCGGGCCCGTTTCTCGGAAATGTATCCAAGCCTGCGGGACAACGATGATTACACGGCCATCATCAATGAGCGGCAGTATGATCGGCTGCGGGGCTACCTGGAGGATGCCCGGGAAAAGGGTGCCGAGCTGGTGGAGATCAATCCGGCCCGGGAAAACCTGAAGGACGGCACCCGCAAGCTTCCGCTGACGCTGGTTCTGAAAACCACACCGGACATGAAGCTAATGCAGGATGAGATTTTCGGCCCGATTCTGCCGGTGGTCAGTTATGGCAGCCTGGATGAAGCCATCCATTACATCAATGACCGACCGCGGCCGCTGGCCCTGTATTTCTTCGGCTATGACAAGACCCAGCAAGAGCATGTTGTGGATAACACCCACTCGGGCGGCATGTGCATCAACGATTCGCTGATGCATGTGGCTCAGGATGATCTGCCGTTTGGTGGCGTCGGGGATTCCGGGATGGGCCATTACCATGGCCGCGAAGGCTTCCTGACCTTCTCCCACCACCGGGCCATTTTCACCAAGCAGAAGTTCAACAGCGGCAAGTTTGTCTATGCGCCCCATGGAACGGCGACACACAAGATGGTTTATAAGTTTTTTATCCGCTAAAACCTTTGCCTTCGTTCCTCGGGGCTGGCTGAGGCGGGCAGGGGCTTTCGGGACACGCCGTGGATACGTCCATGTAAGCTTGAGCAAAACATCCCTGTTTTGCACAGTCCCGCAACCCCCTACCCGCCTCAACCGATCAAGCTTTTTGCAGGCACCAAAATAAAAAAATAAGAGACGGATCCATGAATGATCATCCCACTTCTTCCAATTCTCTTGATTTCTCAAACATCGACCGCCGAAGCTTTCTGAAAACCGGACTGGGCGGCGCCCTTCTTCTGGGCACCGTCAGCGTCACCGCCGGGCTGAGCGGTTGCGCCTCCCAGCCAGCGGGTCGGCTCAGTGCCGTTGGCACCCGGATGGATGCCAGTTACCAGTTCCGGTTTTTAACCGAGGATGACATTGCGCTGTTCGAGGCCCTGCTGCCGGCCATGGTTGGTCCGGGTTTGCCGGAACGGCCCCAGGCCAGGAACAGCGCGATTGCCGGGACCATCGAGCGGATTGATGCCGGCATCCACAAGTTCGGGCCAGCCAATCAGGCGGAGCTGCGGCGGCTGTTTGATCTTCTGAACTTCGGTCTCACCCGGGTGACGGTTGCCCGGGTCTGGTCCAGTTGGCCGAATGTGACTACGGCGGAGGCGGACGCCTTTCTGGAGCGCTGGCGCACCAGCCGGATCGGGCTGTTCAACAATGGCTACATTGCCCTCACCAAGATCAGCAACGTGGCGTTCTATGGCTATCGGGATTTCTGGCATCTGTCCGGTTACCCCGGACCGCCCCAGCATGCGGTCGATGCCCTGCCACAGTTTCAAAACGCCTGATTGCCAACTGATCTGACGGAGCCAACCATGTCATTAACTGATCGTATTGCCCAGGGCCTGGAATCGGGCTGGAACGTCACCGATGGCGCTAACCTGGAGGCAAACCTGACCACGGAAGCCGACGTTGTGGTGATCGGGACCGGCGCCGGCGGCGGCACCACCGCCGAAATTCTGGCCCGCAGTGGGTTGTCCGTAATCCTCGTGGAGGAGGGCCGGCTTTACTACCAGAAAGACTTCAAGATGGACGAGCAAACCGCCTATGCCAATCTCTACCAGGAAGGCATGAGCCGGGTAACCCGGAACGGCGCTATCGCCATTTTGCAGGGCCGCTGCGTGGGTGGCTCCACCACCGTGAACTGGACCAGCAGCTTCCGAACACCGGCGGCCACCCTCAATTACTGGGCCAACCAGTTTGGCCTGGAAGCACTCCGGCCAGACGCCATGGCGCCCTGGTTCGACGGCCGGGAGGAGCGACACTCCATGGCACCCTGGCAGGTGGATCCCAACGTCAATAACGACATCCTGCGCCAGGGCTGCGAGAAACTGGGCTACAGCTGGCAGATCATCCCCCGCAACGTCAAAGGCTGCTGGAACCTGGGCTACTGCGGCGTTGGCTGCCCAACCAATGCCAAGCAGGGCGCGCTGATGACCACCATCCCGGGGGCACTCGATAACAACGCCCGGTTATTCCATAGCCTGCGCGCAGACCGTCTGGTCATGAAACAGGACCAGATCGACCATCTGGAAGCCTCCGCGTTCGCCACCGATGGCATCACCCCGACCGGGGTCAGGGTCACCCTCAAGGCCAGACATTTCGTGGTCGCCGCCAGCGCCATCGGCAGCCCCGGTCTGCTGCTTCGCTCCGATATTCCGGACCCGAACCAGCGCATCGGCAAGCGGTCGTTCATCCATCCGGTCAACGCCACCGTTGCCCGGATGCCCCAGCAGGTGAACCCCTTTTACGGCGCGCCGCAGTCCATCTACTCGGACGAATTCAACTTCCGAAACGGCGTCGACGGCCCCGTTGGCTACAAACTGGAAGTGCCGCCCCTGCACCCCGGCATGTCCAGCGGCGTCATCCCCGGCCACGGCGAAAACCAGATCAACACCATGGCCGGTCTGCCCCACATGCAGTCCGTCATCGCCCTGCTCCGGGATGGCTTCCACCCCGAAAGCCCCGGCGGCACCGTCTCCCTGCGTGACGACGGCAGCCCGGTACTGGACTATCCGGTTACCGACTACCTCTGGACCGGACTGCGGCAAGCCTTCCACACCATGGCTGAAATCCAGTTCGCCGCCGGCGCCGAAAAAGTCCGCCTGATGCACCTGGATTCCGACTGGTATACCAACTGGGCCGACGCCAAAGCCGCCATCAACCAGCTCCCCATGGCACCCCATCGGGTCCGCCTGTTCACCGCTCACCAGATGGGCGGTTGCGCCATGGGCACTAACCCGGAAACTTCCGTCGTCAACGGCTTTGGCGAACACCACCACGTCTCCAACCTCAGCATCCACGATGCCTCCATCTTCCCAACCAGCATCGGGGCAAACCCGCAGCTATCGGTTTATGCCCTGGCGGCAAGGAACAGCACGAGGCTTGTGCAGAGACTTGTCACGCCCTAGCACAATTTTCGGGGAGGCCGAACTCGTGCGAGCGTGCATGTGTGCCTCCCCTCCTCCCGGGAATGTCGAAGGCCATGGATGGCCTGAGCCAAGCGCACAGGGATGTGCTTGTAGCGTTTCCCGGGAGGAGGGGAGGCACACATGCAATTCACGGAGCCGCGACCGCCTTCTCCAGTGTCCCGGACTACAGCACACAAGGTGATCCTGATATCCTGTGGGTCTTAAATAAAAGGAGCTGTGCATGCCTAAAGTCATCTATCCGGGCACCTTCGACCCAATCACCAACGGCCACACCGACCTGATCGAACGGGCCGGCCGCATGTTCGATGAAATTGTCGTCGCCATCGCCTACAACCCCAAGAAACAGCCGCTTCTGAACCTGGAAGAACGCTGCGAACTGGTCCGCCGGGCAACTGCGCACCTCCCCAATGTCAGCGTCACCGGCTTCAGCAACCTGCTGGCGGACTTTGTCCGTGAGCAGGGCGCCACCGTGATCCTGCGTGGCCTGCGCGCCGTCTCCGATTTCGAGTATGAATTCCAGCTGGCAGACATGAACCGCCGGCTTGCCCCGGAGGTGGAAAGCGTGTTCCTGACACCCGCGAACCACCTGTCCTACATCTCCTCCACCCTGATCCGGGAAATCGCATCCCTGGGCGGCGATGTGTCTGAATTTGTTGATCCGGTGGTAGAGGCTGCCCTGAAACGGAAGTTTGAACGGGCCTGAGGTGCCTCACCTGCGCATCCGGCACCAGCCTGTCGCCCTCCTGAACCAGCAAGCCCAACTTGATCAGGGGCGACAGTTGCGGGCGCAGCTCCGGATACGCCTCTGCCAGGGCCAGGAGCAGACCCAGATTCGTTTCGCCGTCCAGGCGTTGGGGGCCGTAAGTTTCCCCGGAAATCAGTTTTTCCCGGTCAATCGTTCCAGCAACACCAACTGGGACGCCAGGCGCTCCTCACCTTCAGCGGGCTGGTTCTGGATATAACTGCCGTCCGATTGCAGTACCCAGGACTGGCAGTTATCCGCCAGATAGGTATCCAGGTCTTCGCGAACACGGGCCGCCAGGGCCGGGTCATCCAGGGGAAACGCGGTTTCCACCCGGCTCAGCAGGTTACGCTCCATACCATCCGCGCTTGAGCAGTAAACATCGGGCCGGCCGTTGTTGCCGAAGTAATAGACCCTGGTATGCTCGAGAAAGCGACCAATGATGGATCTTACCCGAATGTTATCGGAAAGGCCCGGCACTTCCGGACGCAGGCAGCAGATACCGCGAATAATCAGATCGATTTTCACGCCCGCCTGGGAAGCCCGGTACAGGGCCTTGATCATCTGGATCTCGGTCAGGGCATTGAACTTGATGATAATCCGGCCCTTCTCGCCATAGCCGGCTTCCCGATCAATCAGGCTAAGCAAACGCGAGTGCAGGGTAAACGGGGAATGAAACAGCTTCTTGATCTTCAGGGCCTTGCCCATGCCTGTCAGCTGCTGAAACAGCTTGTTGACGTCATCGCTGATGGATTCATCACAGGTCATGAAGCTGTAATCGGTGTACAGGCGGGCGTTGCCAGCGTGATAGTTACCCGTGCCCAGGTGCACATAGCGCCGCAGTCGTCCTTCCTCCCGGCGAACAATCAGGATCATCTTGGCGTGGGTCTTATAGCCGACAACGCCATAGACCACGATCACCCCGGCTTCCTGAAGCCGGCTCGCCAGTTCAAGGTTTTCTGCCTCACTGAACCGGGCCCGCAACTCAATAACGGCGGTCACTTCCTTGCCGCGCCGGGCCGCGTCCGCCAGCGCTTCGACAATTTCGGAATCCGCCCCGGTCCGGTAGAGAGTCTGGCGAATGGCCAGCACCTGGGGATCCTTGGCGGCCTGGCGCAGTAAATCCACCACCGGGCTGAAATTCTCATAGGGATGCAAAAGCAGTATCGGCTGCTTGCGAATGGAATCGAACATCGAGTCCTTGCTTCGGATCTGCCTGGGAATCGATGGCGAGAAGCCGGAATAGGTCAGGTCCGGCCGGTCCACCAGGCCACCCACGGCCATCAGCCGGGTCAGGTTCACAGGGCCATGGACCTGGTACAGATCCCGTTCGGTGAGGCCAAACTCGGCCAGCAGGAATTGCACCAGCTCCTGGGGGCAGTTGTCCGCCACTTCCAAGCGCACGCCGTCGCCGAAACGGCGGCTGAGCAGCTCACCGCGCAAGGCCGACGCCAGGTCTTCCAGGTCGTCCTCAAGCTCAAGGTCGGCGTTACGGGTGAGCCGGAACTGGTAGCAGCCTTTCACTTCCATGCCAGGGAACAGCTCGTCGGTATGGGCGTGGATCATGGAGGACAGAAACACCAGGTTTTCTCCGCCGTCGCACACCTCATCCGGCAGTCGCACCAGGCGCGGCAGCGACCGGGGGGCCGGGACAATCGCCATGCCGGTTTCACGGCCAAAAGCATCCTTGCCGTCCAGTTCCACGATAAAGTTCAGGCTCTTGTTGACCAGGCGCGGAAAGGGGTGCGAGGGGTCCAGCCCGATGGGGCTGACAACCGGCAGAATTTCCTCCTCAAAATAGTTTCGAACCCATTCGGCCTGCTGCGGGGTCCACTCCCGGCGACGCACGAAATGGATGTTCTGCTGCTCCATTTCAGGAATGAGTACGTTATTGAGGATGTCATACTGTTCGTGGATGTAGTCGTGGGCAACGCAGCTGATTTCCACCAGTGCCTGGTCCGGCATCATGCCATCAGCGCCAAGGGTCTCGCGGCCATATTTCATCTGCTGACGCAGGCCCGCGACACGGATCTCGAAAAACTCGTCCATGTTGCTGCTGAAAATGCAGCAGAAAATCAGACGATTAATCAGGGGGTGGGTGGTATCCAGAGCCTGTTTGAGCACCCGGTAGTTAAACTGGAGCTGGCTCAGTTCCCGGTTGAAGTAGTTTTCACTGGCGTCCAGATTGACCTCTTCGCCCACCGGGGGAACTTCCACCGGCGCAGGCACACTCAGCTCACCACCCTTTGTCTGGTCCTTGACCGTTTCCGTCGTCATGTTTCCTCGATTTCAGTGTTGTTCACCGCCGCTGGTTTGCACGCCGGCGATTGGTTTGTATCGGTTGTCAGCGAGGCCGGTCCCGCATCAGGCGGGCCGCACGCACGGCAAAATAGGTCAGGATGCCGTCGGCACCGGCCCGACGCATTGCCATCAGGCTTTCCATCATCACCGCATCTTCGTCCAGCCAGCCATTCTGTGCCGCCGCCATGTGCATGGCGTATTCACCGCTGACCTGGTAGACAAATGTGGGCACCTGCAGTTCCGTTTTCACCCGGTACACAATATCCAGGTACGGCATACCGGGCTTGATCATCACCATGTCGGCACCTTCGGACAGATCCATCGCCACCTCGTGCAATGCCTCGTCGCTGTTGGCCGGATCCATCTGGTACGTGGACTTGTTGCCTTTGCCGAGATTGGCCGCCGAACCCACCGCGTCACGGAAAGGCCCGTAATAGCTGGATGCATACTTTGCAGAATAGGCCAGGATTCGGGTGTTCACATAGCCGGCATTTTCCAACGCTTCCCGAATGGCGCCAACCCGGCCGTCCATCATGTCCGAGGGGGCGACCACATCGGCACCGGCATCGGCATGGGAAAGCGCCTGATTGACCAACGCTTCGACGGTCACATCGTTGAGCACATAACCCTCGTTATCAATGATGCCGTCCTGGCCGTGGGTGGTGAACGGGTCCAGCGCCACATCGGTGATCACGCCCAACTCCGGCTGCGCTTTTTTCAGGGCCCTGACAGCCCGCTGGGCCAGGCCGTCAGAATCCCAGGCGCCGGAACCGGACAGATTCTTTCTCTCCGCAGGCACCACTGGAAACAGGGCAACGGCCGGAATTCCCAGCTCTACCAGCTCCGCCGCCTGCTCAACCAGAAGATCGATGCTCAGGCGCTCAACCCCCGGCATGGACGGCACCTGCTCGCGCTGACTTTCGCCTTCCAGCACGAAAACCGGATAAATGAGATTGCCCGGGCTCAGTTGGTTTTCCCGAACCAGACGGCGGGAAAAATCGCTGGCCCGGTTGCGGCGCAGGCGGGCAGCTGGGAAAGCACGGGGAGTCGGAATCGGCACGGATGACCTCCTGAATAACTGTACAAAACGTCTGATGGATATTCCCGGCGCCGGTCTGGCGCCCTGTGCACCATCATACACGGCCAGCGCCGCCGGTTGCAGGCTCGCCCAGCAGGTTAATCCGATTTGATGACAGGGCGATTAGCGAATGGAATCCAGCGCCTCGGCACGGATCCGTTCGGTTTCATTGAAGTGGCGGGCCCTGAGGCGGTCCAGCGCCTCTTGCCGCTCCTGTGCCGCCAACCCGGACGACATCAGGCGGTTCCGTTCCACGGAGTACACCTGCCAACGCCGGTCCCACTCCCGCTGTTCCTTTTCAAGCTGTGCCAGCCGGTCCGCCGCTTCCGCGCCGAACACCTCCTGCCGCCAGGCCTGAAGTGCCCGGGGATCGCCTGCCAGCTGCTGGCGCACCTGTTCATACTCGGCGAACTGACGGGTTTCTTCCCGGGCCTCGCGGAGCGGTTCCGGCAACGATGATTCGGCCTTACGCAGGGCCGCGGCCTTCTCTTCAGCCGTCAGGTTCCCGTCCCGGGCAATTCGGCGTTTCTCCATCTGAAAACGGTCTACCGCTTCATCATCGGCAAAAAAGGCCTCGGCGGTAGCGGCATCCAGCCAGGTTCGGCGCAGGCCATGGATCTCGGCCATTCGTCGCTGCATCTCATCCGGGCCAAGGTCAGTCATATCGCCATAGGCCTGCTCGAGTTCCGAAACGGCCAGCTTGTAATCAAGATAAGAGCCAAGGGTTGCCAGGGCCTGGGATCTCGCTGGCTCCCCAAGCGCTGCCAGGGCGGACCCGATACGGGCCACCAGCTGTTGCAGTGACTCCTCTCCCAGGGCGGAAAGAAAATACTCGAACATCTGACGCAAATGCGCGGTGGGTATCAGGTTGCCTAACCGGTCCGTTCTGGCCCATCCGCCCGGAACAGACGTACCTGCCAGGGAAGCCGGCAAGGTTTTCGGGACGGTAACTGCCGACTCGCCAACCAGCTTCGAGGGGGCACTCCGCCCGCCGGCAGGCCCTTGTTCCGCCACCACGACCGTTTGCCCGCTCTGATAGAAAAAATTGGCGGATGGGGTCGTTTCCTGTGAATCGGTGGTGAACAGCCAGAATGCGACAATAACTGCTATTATCACCGGCAATGCAGCGCAGAATCGGATAAGGGATTTCATGGCCAGGGGCGAATCCGGAATCATCGGGTGACTGACGCCTTGCCCCGGTTAACAGGACAGGATGGTAGTGGGCGAGAATAAACCAGGCTGGCAGGTGGTACCGAGACAGCGATCAAAAACAGGGCCGGGGGGTACCCCGGCTCGCCTGACCGGTGTTCAGAGAGACCGGTTGTTGAACCCGACTTCCACCTTACGCGGGCAATCCGAACGAAAGGTTGTATCGACTTCCTGTATCTTGCCGCCCTGGCCCAGGAAAGCATCAATGTCTGCCTGCAACTGTGCGCGAATCCGTGCACGGCCGGCAATGGAATGGTTGTCATCACTGTCGCTGGTCCAGCTTCCGGACTGCTCCAGGTTGCTTTCGTCGAATTCACTCATCGTCTTTTCTCCATCAACGAAAACAGATGGCCGAGTGCTGCGACCCCGCAGGGAACCTCACTCCGTATCGACGAACAACCGCCTGCGGCCTCGTCTTGGCGTCTTTATAATCTGCTTTTTATGACTACGCCATTCACCGGCAACTACTTTTTTGTAATTTTTTGTAAATATCGATAAGGCAATGAATTAAAAGGTTTAATTTATTATCTATCCAGAGCCTGAAGAATTGACACAAAGAATGAATAATGATTCACTACTTATAGGGAGCCGGAATGGCCTATCGGGAAACGGAGAAAATGCGCCAGCGTAAGGCCGAGGCGCGAAAGCGGATTGTGAAGTGCACCTACCGGTGCGTTGCCGAGGGTGGTTTCCGAAGCGCGAGAGTTACCCGTATTGCTGACCTGGCAGGCGTTGCCACGGGAACCCTCTACCGGCACTTCGAGTCAAGGGAAGACCTGTTTGCGGAAATATTCCGGCTGGCAACCCAGCGGGAAGTGGACAAGGTTGCCGAAGCACTGGCCACCTCAGGAAACGCAGCCGAAAGGCTTGAGCGGGCCCTGAGACAGTTCGCCGAACGGGCCCTGAAAGGTCCGATGATGGCTTGGTCACTGATTGCCGAGCCGGTGGACCCGAAAGTTGAAGAGGAACGGCTGGCGTACCGTAAGGCCTACGCCAGCCTGTTTGAGAAAGCGATCCGGGAAGGCATCGACGAAAAGTGCATACCGGATCAGGACGCACGCCAGAGCAGTACCTGCCTGGTCGGCGCCATTGCAGAAAGCCTGGTTGGGCCGCTGTCGCCAACCCAGACTGCCTGCGCAACAATTGACAACAACGACCCGCTGGTCGATTCCATCATCCGCTTCTGCATGCAGGGGTTGACCGGCACCAGGAGGTAGCAATGAACGCGCGGCAACCCAGACCCCCGATGCCAATAACCGACCAGGAGGATCGCTACCTGGCCACCACCCACGAGGTCTTCAACCAGCCTCCGGCCCTGGAGAACTATAACCTGTTTGAGCAGGACACGGCTTTGCAGGAAGCCGCTCTCCGAGAAGGTGCCGGAAGCGCAACCGAAGACCTCACGGCATTCGGTGCCCTGGCCGGCGCCGCCGAAACCATCGAGCTGGGCTTTCGCGCCAACGCCAACAAGCCGGTGTTCAACACCCACGACCGTTTTGGCCACCGCATAGACGAAGTGGATTTCCACCCGGCCTACCATGAACTGATGCGGATTGCCTTCGAAAACGGCCTGCACAGCAGCCCCTGGAGCCAGCCCGGTCAGGGCGCTCACGTGGCCCGCGCCGCCAAATACTACATGCACTCCCAGGTGGAAGCGGCCCATTGCTGCCCGGTCACCATGACCTTCGCCGCCATTCCGTCCATCCGGAAACAACCTGAACTGGCGGCGGACTGGGAAGCCCGGATCCTCGCCAACCGCTACGACCCACGCAACCTGCCGGACAGCCAGAAAACCTCCGTCACCATCGGCATGGCCATGACCGAAAAACAGGGCGGCAGCGATGTCCGGGCCAACAGCACCAGAGCCTACCCGGTGGGTGCCGAAGGCCCCGGCCAGGCTTATGAACTGGTGGGCCATAAATGGTTTGTCTCCGCCCCCATGTGCGACGCCTTCCTGGTACTGGCCCAGGCACCGGGCGGACTGTCCTGTTTCCTCATGCCCCGCTGGCGCCCGGACGGCACCAAGAACCCCTGGCAGGTCCAGCGCCTGAAAAACAAGATGGGCAATATCGCCAACGCCTCCAGCGAAACCGAGTTGCGCGGCGCCCTCGCCTGGATGGTGGGCGAAGAAGGCCGCGGCGTACCCACCATCATCGAAATGGTCGCCATGACCCGCTTCGACTGCATGATCGGCAGTTCCGCCGGTATGCGCCAGGCCGTGGCCCAGGCCACTCATCACTGCCGCCACCGCAGCGCCTTCGGCAACCGCCTGATCGAACAACCGCTGATGCAGAACGTGCTCGCCGACCTGGCCCTGGAGAGCGAAGCCGCATTGACCTACACCCTGCGCATCGCCCGCGCCCTGGACAACCAGGACAAGGAACACGAACGCCTGCTGGCACGCCTGGCCACCCCGGTCGGCAAGTACTGGATCTGCAAACGCACCCCGAACCACGCCTACGAAGCCATGGAATGCATCGGCGGCAGCGGCGTGATGGAAGACTGCATCATGCCCCGCCTGTTCCGGGAATCCCCGGTCAACGCCATCTGGGAAGGCAGCGGCAACGTCCAGTGCCTGGACACCCTCCGCGCCCTGCAAAAAGAACCCGAAACC
This sequence comes from Marinobacter sp. SS8-8, assembly GCF_030540945.1. Classification (NCBI taxonomy): domain Bacteria; kingdom Pseudomonadati; phylum Pseudomonadota; class Gammaproteobacteria; order Pseudomonadales; family Marinobacteraceae; genus Marinobacter; species Marinobacter sp. SS8-8. The sequence goes on from NZ_JASSVN010000003.1 coordinate 259,724, forward strand.
CTCGACGCCTTCTTTAAAGAAGCTGCCGAAGCCAAAGGCGTAGACCGCCGCTTCGACCAGTTCCTGGCGCAACTGCAACACGACTTCGCCGACATCAGCGACTTCCAGTACCGTGCCCGCAACCTGGTCGACCGCATGGCCCTGGTCATGCAGGCGTCCCTGCTGCTGCGCCACTCCGACAAAGCCGTAGCCGACGCCTTCTGCGCCTCCCGCCTGCAATCCGGCGGCGGCATGAACTACGGCAACCTGCCCTCGGGCACGGATCCGGCAGCCATTATCAAACGGGCAACGCCTGTAGTAGGCTAATGTATTTGTTGTCGGCGCTATAACGAACGACGGCCAAGGCAACAGAAGCCTACTGAGAACTATGCGAACCGGTGGGGGTTGGCTTTCCAAAACTGTGCGGAGCCATGGATGGCGGAGCCCAAGCGTCACAGGGATGTGCCGTAAGGAGCGTGTTTTGGAAAGCCAACCCCCGCCGGTTCAGGCACCAAGGTCGGAACCAACCATGTCAGAAGCCCTGAGAAAACTCCTGAGGGAAGGCGAAAAGCCCCAACAGCCAGTAATCACGCCCCACGTGGGCGTCCTGACCCTGCACTTCCAGCTCTACGGCTGCGACGACCTCAAAGCCAAGCGCAAAGTCTTCACCGCCCTGAAAGCCATCTGGGGCAAAGAACCCGACCTGGCCGTGGCCGAAACCGCCGACCTGGACGCCCTCGATTGCGCCACCTGGACCATCGCCGCCCTGGGCACCTCCTCCCGGCAGATTACCCAACGCCTCGACCAGGTCGAAAAAGCCATCCAGGAACGGGTGGATGCTGCCATACTGGATAGTCATCGGGAACTACTCTGACTGGGGCACAACACCCCGGGCAGGGGCGATGTGGCGTAACCTGTCGCCAGGCCGTATACTACGGCCCCTCAGGGATGCCAATGCGCCTGCCAGGGGCAGGTGACCAGAAACCAGTGCCGGACATCAATACCGGCCGTGTCCGCAGGGCATCCGGAACCGGCCCTCCGGATGCCCACTGAGCATGGGTGGCGCCTATGACCGGAAAGAAAAAATCCGCCCAGGCCTCGGTTGAGGCCATGTATCGCGTATTCACGGTGCCCGAGGCGCCGGAATCCACGCTGAGCCGGATTGACCAGAACATCTCCCGCAACCTTGCAGGCTTCCTGCAGGAGCACATTGTTGCGGTTGAACGGGACCTTTCGGACGTGGAGAAAGACTTCTCCGATTACAGCATCCCCGAAAAGCCCGTCTTCGTGTCTGAACAGGCCCAGTTCCTCCTGGACAAACTGGTCGCCAACTCCGTTCACACCGCCTCCCCGGCCTTTATCGGGCACATGACCTCAGCGCTGCCCTATTTTATGCTGCCATTGTCCAAGATCATGATTGCGCTGAACCAGAACCTGGTCAAAACCGAAACCTCCAAGGCGTTCACTCCCATGGAGCGCCAGGTCTTGGGCATGATTCACCGACTGGTCTACCAGGAGGACGGCGCCTTCTATCGTAAGTGGATGCACGACCCCCGCCATGCCCTGGGCGCCATGTGCTCCGGCGGCACCATCGCCAACCTGACTGCCCTCTGGGTCGCCCGCAACCGGGCCTTCCCCGCCGAAGGCAGCTTTCGGGGCCTGCATCAGGAAGGCCTGTTCCGGGCCCTGAAATACTATGGTTACGAAGGCGCCGCCATCGTGGCCTCCCGTCGCGGCCACTACTCCCTGCGCAAGGCTGCCGACGTACTCGGCCTGGGCCGGGAATCCCTGATTTCGGTGGACACCGACGACGAAAACCGAATCCAGACCGACGCCCTGCGGGACAAATGCCTGGAACTGCAGCGCCAGAAGATCAAGGTCATGGCCATCTGCGGTGTCGCCGGCACCACCGAAACCGGCAACGTCGACCCACTGGACGCCATGGCCGACATCGCCCGGGAATTCGGCGCCCACTTCCACGTCGACGCCGCCTGGGGCGGGCCAACCCTGTTCTCCCGCACCTACAAACACCTGTTGCGAGGCATCGAAAAAGCGGACTCCGTCACCTTCGATGCTCACAAACAGTTATACGTACCCATGGGTGTGGGTCTCGTCGTGTTCCGCGACCCAAGCCTGGCCAGTGCCGTGGAGCACCACGCCCAGTACATCATCCGGAAAGGCTCGCGGGATCTGGGCAGCACCACCCTCGAAGGCTCGCGGCCCGGCATGTCCATGCTCATCCTCTCCGGCCTGAAAATCCTCGCCAGAGAGGGCTACGAGATCCTGATCGACCAGGGCATCGACAAAGCCAAAACCTTTGCCGAAATGATCGAAGCAGTGCCGGATTTCGAACTGGTTACCCGACCAGAACTGAACATCCTGACCTATCGCTATTGCCCCGAGAACGTTCAGGATGCTCTGGCATATGCCGATCCATTACAGGCGGAGAAGCTCAACACCTGCCTGAACCGGATCACCAAGTTCATCCAGAAAACCCAGCGGGAACGGGGCAAGGCGTTCGTCTCACGGACCCGGCTGGAACCCGCCCGTTATTTCAACTTCCCCTGCATCGTATTCCGGGTGGTGTTGGCAAACCCGTTGACCACAAAGGACATCCTGGCGGACATATTGGCTGAACAACGGGAGCTGTCAGCGGATGAAGGAATCCGGGACGAAATGAACATACTGCATCAGATGGCTGAAGCCGTATTGAAACAGGTAACGCCCAGCGCCCGGCAAGCATGAAGGCGACCGTAAATGCCAGGTGAGCCGGCTGGGGGCGCTTCAAAACACGCTGCGAATACATCCCTGTACGCTCGGCTCCGCCATTCCTGGCTCCGCACGGTTTTTGCAGGGACTCTGCCCCACTCGCTCCGAGTTCAACTCAACCTCAGTAAAGCGCCTCTTCATCATCCAGGACTTCGTGGATGATATCCAGGAACATGCGGTCCGCCTCACTCCAGTTCTCGGGGATCCGAATGGTGGTATTGGCACTGATTTCCCGGGCGATGATCTCCTCGGCATTCGGCTCACCGCGATGCTTGCGGGCAATCTCCATGGATTTGACCGCAATGGTCGGATCACTCAACACCTTCTTGATGAATACCCGAAGCTCATCAATCATCTTCGCCTGACGGCTCTCACTCGACGTACTCATACTTCACTCCCCGGACAAATGGATGCGCGAAGGCACCGCCTCCGTACTTTCTGCATAGTATGGCCAAACTGGTCGGCTACAACCAGCCCAGTCAGATCAACAAGCCCCGCAGGGTGAAGAACAGGATAGCCGCCATAAAGGCCGACGCCGGCACGGTGATAATCCAGGCTGCCGCGATGCGTACCAGGTGGGAGCGCTTGACCATCTCTTCCCGGTAGATCTTTTTCAGCCGCTTGCGTTCGGATTTGGACAACGGCACCTGTTTTTTCTTTTTGGCCTGCTTCAGCAGGTCTTCCATTTCCTCGACGGAGGCATTGCGAAAGTCATCCAGGAAGGGCTTGAGGCGCTCCTGCTCGACAGGATCGTGGTGCTCCATGATCTTGTGCAACTGGGTTGCGTAATTGGATTTCAGGTATTCCCGGAGAAATCCCACGCCGAATACACCGCCGATCGCAATATGGGTGGAGCTGACCGGCAGGCCCAGTTGGGAAGCGAGAATAACGGTGAGCGCGGCAGACAGGGCGATACAGAAGGCCCGGGTCTTGTCCAGTTCGGTGATTTCGCTGCCAACCGTCTTGATCAGGCGCGGACCAAACAGCATCAGGCCAACGGCAAGACCGAGAGCACCGACCATCATGACCCATAGCGGGATACTGGCCGAGGTAATCACCGCTCCGGTTGACAGGGCATCGTTAATGGCCGCCAGCGGGCCGATGGCGTTTGCCACGTCATTGGCACCATGGGCAAAGCTCAGCAGCGCAGCTGCAAAGATCAGTGGCCAGATAAACAAGGTGTTCACTCCGGCCGGACTGTTCTCCATGGTTGACGCCAGTCGTCCCACCAGCGCGCGCATCACGAAGAACACCACAGTCCCTGCCACAAGACCGATCAGCGTCGCCTCAAGAAAGTCTACCTTGACGACTTTCTTCACCCCTTTGACCATCAGATAGGTACCGAATGCCCAGGCCATAATAGCCACCAGCCAGGGCACGAAGGTGCGCGCCGCCGGGATGACATCCTTGCGATACAGCACCGTCTTCTTGATCACGTACAGGAACAGCGCCGCCAGGGCACCACCCAGCACCGGTGAGATAACCCAGCTCGCAGCAATCTTGCCCATCACCGCCCAGTCAGCAATGCCCCAGCCGCCGGCAGCAATGCCGGCACCGAGAACGCCGCCAACAATGGAGTGGGTTGTCGATACCGGTGCGCCCATCCAGGTGGCCAGGTTCAGCCAGAGCGCGCCGGCCAGCAGGGCCGCTGTCATCAGCCAGACAAAGGCCCGACCCTCTTCCAGGGTCGAGGGATCAATAATGCCGCCTTTGATGGTAGAGACCACCTCGCCACCGGCGATGATCGCACCGCTTGCCTCAAAAACAGCCGCAATCACAACCGCCGCGCCCAGTGAGAGTGCCCCGGACCCCACCGCCGGACCGACGTTGTTGGCAACGTCGTTGGCACCGATATTAATTGCCATGTAACCACCAATGACCGCGGCGGCCATCAGCAGCATGCTGTTCGGCATTCCCTGGCTGAATGATCCGACGGTCAGCCATATACCAAGCAGGAAAAGCAGGCTGATGCCGACCCTGTATCGTTCTGTGGTAGGGCTGGTAAGGAGAGTGTCCAGGAATCCGCTCGAACGGGCCATAACAGATCAGGTCTCGTTTAGTCTGTGAAAAAAGGGAGCGCGCTTTGCCGCGCCGCAACTATAAAATCTTTGACATGAAATTGAAATAAAACGGTCATATTTCAGCCAGGCTAAACACATCACAGACGAGGCTGCGAAATTTCACTAACGTCACTCATAATCCGGGTCCAAAAGCGTCTAAATCACAAAAACACCAAAAATAAGGCTTTCATGTCCCAACCAACCTCCTCCGGCCAGATCGCCGCCGGCGCACAGGAAGACGCCCAGGTCTCGCGGCTGCTCACCTGGCTGTCGGCCACCGCCATTGCCTTTCTCGTCGGAATCGGCGCCAAGGCCTGGTTCGCCGGCCACGCAACCCACGCCTGGGTGCTCTGGTCGTTTATCGGGCTGATCGGCCTGAACATGCTGTATTTTGCCAGCACCGGCAACCAGACAAGGCAGAAAGGCGGGCTGATTGTTATTGTCGGCCTGCTGTTTACCTATCTGATGGCCTCTGGCGGTGAGAGCAATACCGGCCCCCTCTGGTTCTATGTATTTCCACCCCTGCTGTTCTACCTCACCGACCTGAAAACCGGCACGGCGGTTTTGCTGTTTTGTTACCTCATTGCCGTTGTGGTGTTCCAGTTTCCCGGACTGCCACTGGTGGTCGCGGAATACAGCACGGACTTCAAGATCCGTTTCTTTGCCACCTTCACCTTCGAATCGATTTTCTGCTTTGTCCTTGAGGCCAGCCGTCTCAAGGCCCGCAATGAGCTGCTGGCGCTTGCCGAAACCCACGAGCGTGCGGCGAGAACCGACGAGCTCACCGGGCTTTCCAACCGCCGGGACATGCAAAACCGGCTGGCCATGGAGTTTTCCCGCTACCTGCGCTCCGGGCATCACTTCTCCATTGCCCTGATTGATCTTGACCTGTTCAAGACCATCAACGATCAGTTCGGCCACGATGCCGGTGACGAAGTGCTCCGCGAATTTTCTGTGCTGATGAACACAGTGATCCGGCAAACCGATGTGGCGGCCCGGTGGGGCGGCGAAGAGTTTCTGGTACTCCTCCCCGACACGTCCCTGCTCCAGGCACTGACCCTGGCAGAAAGGCTTCGCTCCCGGGTCGCCCGGCAGCCGTTTCGGTTCAGGGGGCAAAGCCTGCCGGTTACCATCAGTGCGGGCGTCTGTTCTATTGCCAAGGCCGGATCCCTGGACGAACTGCTGAAACAGGCCGATATGAACCTGTACGCTGCCAAGGAGTCCGGTCGCAACCGGATCGCACCACGAGTGCGCAGTCAGGAGACTGACCCGCCCGTTAAGCCCGTGAGTTGAGCCGGCCAGAAGCGGACACACTGCCCCGGGCCCGGGATTGGCTTAATCAGAGCTGGCGGGATTTCAGAAATTTGCCAAACCGGTCCCGCCAGCGACTTGAGCCATTAATGGCGACACGTCATACTCGCAAAGACAGCAATAGAAAGCGGTACACCGTGGCATCAACACACTGGCTCCGTTTGCTGATAGCACTTACTCTGCTGTCAGGCCATGCAGCCCCTTCCCAAGGGGCTGAGACATCGTATATCCCGCAGATTGAGTACCTCCGCGTTGGCCCGGATAGCGCCCTCACCGCCGCCGAAGCGATGGCGTCCGGCGACTGGCAAACCCTGAAAGAGGAAAGCCCGAATTTCGGCTACATCAGGGACACGGTCTGGCTCCGGTTTCCCGTCAGCCACCCGGAAACGATCAATCTTCTGGAAGTCCGCTATTCCCAGCTCGACAGGCTCACTTTCTATCTGCTGGAAAACGGCCGGATCGCCACCCGGGTAATGACCGGGGACCGGGTTCCCTTTAAGCAGCGACCCATACTGCACCGCTATTTCCTGTTTCCCTTTGAACAGAGCATTGCCAGTGAGTACCAGATTCTGCTGGAGGTGAACACTCAGGGAGCCATGCAGATACCACTCAAGCTCTGGAACGCGCAGGCATTCTTCGAGCACATATCTATCGAAGATCAGTTGCATGCAGTCTATTACGGCATCCTGATCACCGTTATCTTCTTTAACCTGTTCATTTTTTCCGCCCTGAGGGAGCCGGTTTATCTGCTCTACGTGCTCTCAACCCTTGGCTACCTGCTGTTGATCGCCAGTCTCAATGGCACAACCTTCCAGCTTATCTTTCCAGACAGTCCCGCCATACAGAACCAGATAATGCTGCTATCGGTGCCGTTTGCGGTGTTGTTCACCCTGCTGTTCTCCCGCTCGTTCCTGAAGCTGAAGAATACCGGACCCACTCTGGATCGGCTGGTCGTTCTCACCATCACCCTGAATGCCGCGGTTGCCGCTATCATCTTCTTTGTTGATTACAGCACCGGGAGCCGCCTGACCGTGGCACTGGCCATTCCCAGTTGCCTGCTGCTGACGACCCTTGGCCCATTGCAATGGGCCAAGGGTAATCCCCAGGCCAGTTACTACACCCTGGCCTGGGGTGCACTGACGCTCGGCAGCGCCGTCACCGGGGCCAACAAATACGGGCTGCTACCCACTACCTTCCTGACCACCTACGGGATGCAGATTGGCTCGGCGTTGGAGGCCATCCTGCTCACACTGGCTCTGGCAGCGAGACTGTACCAGCAACGGCAGGAGAAGGTGGAAGCCCGGGAGGCCGAACTCAGGGCCATGGCAGCGCGACGCTCGGCAGAGCTCAAGCTGATGGACCACGCCCTGCATAACCCGCTGACCGGTCTCCCCAACCGCAGCAGTTTCGAGATGATGCTGAATGACCTGATGATGCGCAGCCCGGATAAACGTTATGGTGTTGCGATCATTCATCTGAACAACCTGCAGTCCATTACCAAGACTCTGGGCCACCGCAACAGCGACCGGATTCTGGAACTGGCATCGAAACACTTCAATGCCGTTATCCGGGAACTGCCGGGTGCCATGCCGGTGGAACAGAGTGATCTGCGCAATTTTTTCCTGGCCTCACTGGATCCACAGACCTTTGCGTTTGTCGTTGACGCCGATGCCACCGGCTCCGTTCCCCGGTCGATTATCAAAGGCCTGGACGGCATTCGGTACCCTATCGATTACCTTGGCATGCAGGTGCCCCTGGACCCGCGACTGGGTGTGGCGATTTTCCCGGAGCATGGCGTGGATGCAAACACGCTGATCCGCCGGGCGGTGATCGCCGAAGGCTCGGACTCGGCCCGGGAACGGGGCATCGCCTATTACAAGCCGGCAAGGGATTCCTACAGCGCTGACCGGCTCACCATGGTTTCGGAGCTGCGGCAGGCACTGGAAAATGATGGGTTGGCGCTTTTCATGCAACCCAAACAGTGCCTGAAAACCGGCCGGATTGTGGGCATGGAGGCACTGATCCGATGGCCAGGACGGCCCCAGCCGATACGTGCCGACGAGATTGTCAGCCTTGCGGAGCAGACCGGGCTGATCAAACCCCTGACACGATGGGTGCTTGAGCAGTCCCTGGCCATGCGCTCGCAACTGCTGGACAGCGGCTGGGCCCTGACGATTTCCGTGAACATTTCTCCGAATAATCTGCGAGAACCGGATTTCCCGACTTTTGTACAACGCTTAATGAGCAGCTATCACGGCCATCGGGGTGCCATCATTTTTGAAGTCACAGAAACCTCAATGATGCAGGACCCGGGCAATTCCCTGAAAGCCCTGAACTCCCTGAATGACACGGGCATTCCGGTGTCCATCGATGATTTCGGCTCCGGTTACTCTTCGCTCTCATACATCAAGCAGTTACCCGCCAGCGAGGTCAAGATTGACCGGTCACTGGTCACGGATCTTGCCACCGAGGCTGAAGACCGGGTCATCGTGCAGACCACCATCGACATGTGCCACAGCCTGGGCTATCAGGTCGTTGCAGAAGGCGTGGAGGATCACGGCACGGCGGATCTGCTGCGGGAGATGGGGTGTGACATGATCCAGGGTTACCTGATCACACCGCCGCTCCCCTTCCATGAGCTGCTGGACTGGCTGGGCCGAAACCACCACCAGCCGGACCAGCGCAAACTTGGCTGAGCATCCTGTCAACGCTGACGGATCAACGCCTCCTGGGTGGTGGAAGCCACCAGCAAACCCTCCTCATTGAAAAAGTTGCCGCGGTTAAAACCACGACCTGCCGAGGCGCTGGGGCTGTCCTTGTCGTACAGCAGCCATTCGTCCATGCGAAAATCCCGGTGAAACCAGATGGCGTGATCCAGGCTGGCCACCTGCAGGTTCTTGCTCATGAACGTCAGGCCGTGGGGATTCAGGGAAGTTCCGAGAAACTGGAAATCGGAGGCATAAGTCAACAGGCAGCGGTGCAGCACCGGATCATCCGGCAACGGCCCCTGGGCGCGGAACCAGCTCTGCTTGTGGGGCGGACGTTTTTCGGGCTTTAGCGGATTGACCGGGTTCACGGGCCGGATTTCTATCGGGCGGTCACGGGTCAGGATCGGCCGCATTTTCTCCGGCACCTGGGGTGCCAGCAGCTCGCCCCACTCCTGTTCCGAGCGAAGCGTTTCCGGGCCCGGTGCATCCGGCATTGTCAACTGGTGCTCAAAACCGTCTTCGGCCACCTGGAACGACATGGACCCGGTCAGGATTTCCTTGCCATCCTGGCGGGCAATCACCCGTCGAACGGAGAAACTGCCACCGTCCCGGACCCGCTGGACCTCGTAGTCAATGGGCATGCTCTGATTGCCCGGTCGCAAGAAGTAGGCATGGAGGGAATGACAAAGGCGACCCTCGACGGTGCGGCTGGCAGCCATCAGCGCCTGGCCGAGAACCTGTCCGCCGAACACGTTGGGAAAGCCCAGGTCCTCGCTATCGCCCTGAAAGTGATCATCGCCGATGGGCGAAAGGTCGAGCAATTCCACCAGCCTCCTGGTTACCTCAAGCATGCCTGCTCCTGTGATTTCGTTAGCACACGACGGAGTTTTCTACCGCAAGCGGGGAGATTTCGCAATAAAAAGCCGCGAACGGCAGGCAAAACGGCTCCAGGGAACCGAAGCCATTCAGTCAGTTCGGAGAGTTACCCGTGTATCGGCGGCACTTCCCGGGACAACGCCTGTTTCTCCAACGCGAAGCGGCCAGTTACTGCAAACCCGAGGACCTCACCCTCCGGCCCCCTGAACAGCGCCCTGACGTCAGTGCCGTCCTGCTCCACATCCCAACTGCCCCGGGCATCCGGAGCCGGCGGGCAAACGGCAGTGGGGCAACAGGGGGTCTTGACCATCACCGGCATGGTGCCATAGCTCACGTCGGTTCGCTCGCCGGTCAGCGTCTTGGCGAGGGCCCGGGCACAGGCCATCAGGGGCAGGACATAAAGCAGGACATGACCGTCCACCTCGGCACAGTCTCCGAGAGCGTAGACGTCCGGCGCCGAGGTTTCCAGGGCACGGTTGACGGTAATGCCATGACCGGTAGCAAGGCCGGCCGCCAGTGCCAACCCGATCCTGGGCCGCAGGCCGACGGCGGACAACACCAGGTCGGCATCCAGAGTCTCGCCATTGGCCAGAGTCAGGCTGACGCCGCCTCCCTTCCGGTCGATCCGGTCCACCACGGTGCCGAGGTGGAAGCGGACGCCCAGGCTTTCCAGCTCCCGCTGAACCGCATTGGCGGCAACCTCTGGCAACAGGCCAGGCATCACCACTTCCGAAGGCGCAATCACGTCCACCTCGTAGCCGCCGTTGCGCAGATCATTGGCGAACTCACAACCGATCAGGCCGGCACCCATAATTGCGACCCGCTTGCCATCGCCAAGGGCCTTGCGAAACTCGCGGTAGTCCATCAGGTCATTGATGGAGAACACGTGCTCCTGACCATCGCCCTCCAGGCCCAGCCGAATGACATCGGCGCCCCAGGCCAGGACCAGCTTGCTGTAGACGAGGCGCTCGTCGCCCAGCACCAGTTCGTGTGCCCGGGTATCAATTCCGGTGACAGTGGTGAACGCCCTGATCTGCACATTCAGCTGTTCCGCCATGGCGCCGGCTGCGCCCTGGGCCAGACCCTCGGCATCCTTGCCCCTGGTAAAGCCGGTGGAGAGCATGGGTTTGGAGTAGCTTACGCCGTCATCGGCAGTCACCATGATTACCGGGGTCTCTTTGTCCTGCTTGCGGATTTCCCGCGCCAGCGAGTAGCCGGACAATCCGGTACCGACGATAACGATGGGGGCCTGCTCAGTCATAACCGCGTTCCTCATTTCGTCAAACCGCGCCAGGTGGTATCAGCCAATCTCGATCATCTCAAAGTCTTCCTTGCCAACCCCGCAATCGGGGCAGACCCAGTCTTCCGGCACGTCTTCCCACTTGGTGCCGGGCTCAATGCCATCCTCGGGCCAGCCTTCCGCCTCATCGTAAATCAGACCGCAAACCACGCACTGCCACTTCTTCATAGAACGTCTCCCAATGTCTTTCGGGCGCAATGATAATTGTCTGACAATATTGCGCACAAGTGTTTTTACCCTGTTACCAGGTACGAACAACGGTTGAATCAGGCCATCATACCCATCGCCCCGGAATTGACCAATGCCAATACCGGCGGACCATACCGGGGGGTTCTGCCAATAGCCACAAATACAGACCCGCCGAAAAAGGAGCAACCCTCCCTTCCGGCGACTCTCTCCGGTATAATCGCCCGTTTTACGACAGGACCGACCGATATGACCGATACCGTCGCCGGGATGAACGAGGTAATGGCCGAAGCCGACTGCCTGGTCGATGAGCAGCAGGTACAGACTGCTATTGGCAAACTGGCCGACGATATTACCGAACGCCTGAAAGACAGCAATCCCCTGTTATTCTGCGTTATGAATGGCGGACTGATCCTCACCGGGCAGTTACTGCCCCGGCTCCGGTTCCCGGTCCAGGCCGAGTATCTGCACGCCACCCGCTACCGCCAGGAAACCACCGGCGGCATCCTGGAATGGAAACTTCAGCCAGAAGCCGACATGAATGGCCGCACCATTCTGATTGTGGACGACATTCTGGATGAAGGCACCACCCTGTGTGCCATTGCCGATTACTGCCGGGCCCATGGTGCCCGGGAAGTACTCACCGCGGTACTGGTGGACAAGAAACACGACCGCAAAGCACGGCCGGACCTGAAGGCGGACTTCACCGGCCTGCAAGTGGAGGACCGTTTCCTGTTCGGCTACGGCATGGACTACAAGGGCTACTGGCGCAACGCGCCCGGCATCTATGCGGTCAAGGGACTCTGATATCAAAAGCCGACAGAGCGACATCAACAGCCAACTGACCATCCCCCCGACGAGCTGGTATCGCTCTCTCACAGCGGCCGGGCTGCGCAATCCCGCGGTGCACGGTCGCGCCCGGTACTGGCTGCAGGTGGAAGGCTCGTTTACCCGGGCCCTGCAGAAACAATGCATCCGGTCATTTCATGTCGAGGTTCGGCGGGAGGGCTTCGGGTCACCGAGCCTGGAGGAATCCCGGCGCCTGGCAATTCCCCCCAGGCAACACGCCTGGATACGGGAAGTGCGGCTGTGCGGTGACGGCGAGCCCTGGGTGCTGGCACGGACCGTCATCCCCCTGAATTGCCTGGAAGGTGAAGGGCGCCGCCTGCTGCATCTGGGCAACAGGCCACTGGGGGCCTATTTGTTCACCAGCCCTCATTGGGAACGGGGCCCGCTGGAAACCGGCCTCTGCAATCCTGTCATTCCCGGCCAGCCAGAGCTGGCCCGGCGCTCCCTGTTCAGTGGCCATAACAGCGCCCTGCTGGTGGGTGAATATTTCCTGCCCGCCCTGTTTCACCGGAACACGCTTTAACCGGCTGCCTGCCACTGGCTATAATCCCCTGCACTTGCTGAATTCGCAGAACACCAGACGGACGCACCCCATGTTGCCCGATGCCGTGCCAGACCCTATCCAGCGCCGGCTGGCCGACTACGCCAGCCTGCTCAGAATCGACCGCCCGATCGGGACATTGCTCCTGCTCTGGCCTACCTACTGGGCCCTGTGGCTGGCCGGGGAAGGCAGCCCCGGATTTGGCAATGTCATCATTTTCACGCTGGGCGTCTTCTTCATGCGGGCCGCCGGTTGCGCCATCAACGATTTTGCTGATCGGGACTGGGACAAGCATGTCAAACGGACCAAAGACCGCCCACTCACGGCCGGCCGGGTCAAACCCTGGGAGGCGGTGGCACTGTTTGCCGGCCTGTGCCTGATCGCCTTCCTGATGGTGGTCCTGTTCACCAATCCGCTGACATTGTATCTCTCTTTCGGCGGCGCCCTGCTGGCGTTCATCTACCCCTTCATGAAGCGTTATACCCATCTGCCGCAGCTGTTTCTCGGGGCGGCGTTTTCCTGGGCTATCCCCATGGCCTGGGCGGCCGAGGCCGGCGAACTCAGCCAGCTCACCTGGCTTCTGTTCACAGCCAACGTACTCTGGACAGTGGCCTACGACACCCTCTATGCCATGGTGGACCGGGACGACGACCTGAAAGTGGGCATCAAATCGACGGCCATCCTGTTCGGTGATGCGGATAAAACGATCATTGCCATCCTGCAGGCTATGGTCGTGCTGATCCTGATCATCGTGGGCCAGCGCGCCGAACTCGGCACCTTTTACTATCTGGGCGTCGTGGCCATGGCCTGCCTGTTTGTGTACCACCAGTATCTGGCGCGGGAACGGGACCGTGAGGGCTGCTTCAAGGCGTTCCTGAACAACAACTGGGCTGGTTTCGCGGTGTTTGCGGGCCTGGCCATCGATCTGCTGATGCGCTGAACCTGTCATATACTTGTAACATCTGGACGTTGTAATGAGGCAGCAACAAACCAAGGTCTGACACAGGTTGAAGCTCATGACTGGAAAAACTGTCCTGATCGTCGATGACGAGGCGCCGATCCGCGAGATGATCGCCGTGGCCCTCGAAATGGCGGATTATGACTATCTGGAGGCAGCGGACGCCCGGGAAGCCCATGCCCTGATTGTCGACAAACATCCGGATCTCGTGCTCCTGGACTGGATGCTGCCCGGCACCAGTGGTGTGGAGTTGGCCCGCCGCCTGAAAAAAGAAGGGGCAACCGCCGATATTCCCATCATCATGCTCACCGCCAAGGTTGAGGAAGACAACAAGATCCAGGGCCTGGAGGTGGGTGCCGATGACTACATCACCAAGCCGTTCAGCCCAAGGGAACTGGTGGCCCGCCTGAAAGCAGTCCTGCGGCGCACGACGCCGCCTGGGGTGGACAGCCCCATTGACGTGGACGGCCTGACCCTGGATCCGGTCGGGCATCGTGTCACCACCCAGGAAGGCGCCCTCACCATGGGCCCCACCGAATACCGGCTGCTGCAGTTCTTCATGACCCACCAGGAACGGGTATATACTCGCTCCCAGCTTCTCGACCAGGTCTGGGGCGGTAATGTCTATGTCGAGGAACGGACGGTTGATGTCCACATCCGCCGACTGCGCAAGGCCCTCGGCGACGACTACGACCATCTGATCCAGACGGTTCGGGGAACCGGTTACCGCTTTTCGACCAAAGCCGCGTAAGTAACTCTGGCCAGCTGAGCGTCAGCCCCGGATCGGACACAAGGCAGTTTTTGATGCAACACAACGGGTCTCGGTACCTGCGCCATATCCTCAGCGGACTGCTCGGCTCCACGCTGGTCGGCCTCTACTTCGGCGAGCCTGTTTACGGGCTGACTTTCGGACTGGTGATCTATCTCTGGTGGACGCTTGTTCAGGCACGACGCCTGCACCAGTGGCTGGCCAAACCCAGCGCTACCGACGAAGCGCCCCAGAGCATCGGGCTGTGGGGCGACATCTTCGACAATCTCCACAAACTGCACCAGAATCATCTGAAAACCCAGGACCGCTTGCGTGCCCAGATAAACCGGGTGCAGGAGTCCACCAACGCCATGCGCGACGGGGTGATCATGACCGATTCCCGGGGCGCCATGGAATGGTGGAATGGCTCCGCGGAATACCTGCTCGGTTTCCGGCGCAACACTGACCAGGGCCAGTACATTCACAATCTTATTCGTACCCCTGCCTTCAAGAGCTACTTCGATTCCCGGGACTATCGTGAACCGCTGGAAATACACTCGCCAGCCAAACCCCGCATTCACCTGCAGATCCAGATCAGCCTGTTCGGCGATGACGACCGTCTGATCGTCGCCAAGGATGTGACCCGGCTGTACCAGTTGGAGCAGATGCGCCGGGACTTCGTCGGTAATGTCTCCCATGAGATGCGCACACCGCTCACGGTAATCAGCGGTTACCTGGAAACCCTGGTCGACAACGCCGGGGACCTGCCGCCAAAGTGGCGCCGCGCCATCAACACAATGGCAGCCCAATCGTCCCGGATGGAAGCCCTGATTACGGATCTGATCCTGCTGTCGAAGATTGAAACCGGTGAGCAGACAGTGAATGACACCCTCACCGACGTGGACCAGCTGATCAGCCAGATCAGCCACGATGCCCGGGCGCTCAGTGGCGACAGGCAGCACGAGATAAGGGTTCAGGTCGGTGACCACCGGTTACTGAAAGGTGATGAAAGCCAGTTGCGCAGCGCCTTCTCAAACCTGATCTTCAATGCCGTCAAGTACACGCCAGCCGGGGGGAAAATTACCGTATCCTGGTCCACCAACCGGGAAGGCGCGCACCTGTCCGTGAAAGACACCGGGATCGGCATTGATCCGGTGCACATCCCTCGTCTGACGGAACGCTTTTACCGGGCTGATCCGAGCCGGCACAAGGACACCGGAGGCACCGGGCTGGGTCTGGCGATCGTGAAACACGTGCTGCTCAATCACGATGGCAATCTGGAAATACGCAGCCGCATTGGCGAAGGCAGCGAATTCATCTGCCATTTCCCCAGGGACAGGCTGGTCGAGCGGGTACCGGAGAAGACCGGAAACTAGCGCTTGCAGGCACGGAAACGGGCGATAAACCGGGACAGGTCTTCCAGCTTTTTGGGATCCTCGTCGACAAAGCGGATGGTCACGCTGACAAAGTCGGTATCCTGGCGCTTGTCTACCGCCTGTAACTGATGCACGTAGCCATTCAGCCGGGCCATTTGACCCTCGCCCGTTTCAATGTCCACGACCGCCTGATCGAGAATGCCGGGAAACACCTGATCCCGCTTTGCAACCACCCGGACCTCGGTCAGGTTGATGTCCTTGACCACGGATTTCAGGGTACTTTCGGCAAAGCGGACGGAGGCCAGGCTCATCGCGCCCCGGGCCGGAGTCTGTCTCGGAATTGCCCGGCTGCCGGGCACCAAGGGCGATGACCGGGCCGGTTTCCCAGCAGTTTCCGGCGCCGTGGCCGGCTCCTGCTTGCGAGTCAGCAAGGTCGCGGACTCCTTGAATGCGTCCGCCGCGCTGGCCATGGACTTGCCGCTGTGATCCATGGCGTCCTGCAGTTTTCGCCCCATGACCTTGATGATTTTCCTGCTAAGGCCATCCGGGCTGAACGGCTTGCCGAGGTATTCGGAAACGCCTCCCCTGACTGCTTCAATCACATGATCCTTATCGCCCCGGCTGGTGATCATGATAAACGGCACCTTCTCGTACTGGGGCTGCTCGCGCATCCACTGCAACAGCTCCAACCCGGACATCTCGGGCATCTCCCAGTCGCACAGGATCAGATCAAACGCCGTACGGGACATCAGCGACTGGGCCCGCCGGCCGTTCTGGGCATCGGTTGTCTCGATCACCGGAAAGCGCTGGCGCACTGTTCGCTTGACCAGATCACGTACAAAGCTGGCGTCGTCCACCACCAGCGCTTTCAGCATTACCATAATTGCAACCTTCCGCTCTCCACCACCCGGGTTAATGCCCCAACTATAGAACAAAGGCCAACGCCGGAAACCTGCCTGCAACAAAAAGACGACAAATGCGGTTTGCCGGGAACCGGCAGGTTAAAGAATTGTCACTCCTCCTGGCCCCAGACAATGTTTCTCCGGCGTAAAAACACGCTACCATGGGGTTCGGAATTTTCACACCACCATTACCCTGATAGAGGTTCTGTGTGCTGACCACACCTGCAAGGATTCTGCACCCTCGCGGCCTTGCCCGCGGCTTACTGGTTTCCGGTTTTTTATCACTTCTGTCACTGCCCACCGTCGCCCAGGACAGCGCGGCATCGGCACCTGCCGGTTTTTCCGAATGCAAGGCCCGGCTGCAGGAACAGGCCATTGCCGCCGGAGTCAACAGCAAGACCGCCAGCGAAGTGATGGCCGGGGCTGAGCACCTGGGCCGGGTCATTGAACTGGACCGCCGGCAACCGGAATTCACGACCACCTTTGCCGATTATCTGAACCGGCGGGTTAACGATGCCCGGGTCAGCAAGGGCCGTGAATTGCTGGAGGAACACCGGGAGCTGCTGGGCCGTGTGACCCGGGAAACGGGCGTGCCGGCGCCCTATCTGGTGGCCTTCTGGGGACTGGAAACCAACTTTGGCAGCTATTTCGGTAAAATGCCGGTACCAAGCTCCCTGACCACCCTGGCCTGCGATCCCCGCCGCAGCACCTTCTTCACCGAACAACTGATCGCCGCCCTGCGCATCATTGATGAAGGCGCCATACCGGCAGATCAGATGGAAGGCTCCTGGGCCGGTGCCATGGGCCATGTGCAATTCATGCCCACGGTTTTCCTGAAGCACGCCGTGGATGCCGATGGTGACGGGCGCCGCGACCTCTGGAACAGCCTGCCGGATGCCATGATGTCCGCCGGCAAGTTTCTGCAATCCATGAACTGGAACGGCGACTACCGCTGGGGCCGGGAAGTACTTCTGCCCGACAACTTCGACTACTCCCTGGCAGACGGACGGCGACTGCCGCTGGCACAGTGGCGGGAGATGGGCATTACCGATGCGTTCGGCGATGCACTGGCCCGGGAACCCATTGATGCGGCCCTGGTGGTGCCCGCCGGACACCGGGGCCCAGCCTTTCTTGCCTACGACAACTTCCGGGTGATCATGGGCTGGAACCAATCGGAATTCTACGCCATCGCGGTTGGTTATCTGGCAGACCGGATCGCCGGCGCCGGCAAGTTGCAGAACCCGCCGCCGGAGGATGCGCCGGCCCTCTCCCGTGACAGCATCATCCGCCTTCAGGAGGCCCTGCAGCAACGGGGTTATGAGCCTGGCAAGCCCGATGGCATTATGGGGCCGGCAACCCGCTCTGCCATTCGCCAGTTCCAGGCCGCCAACAACCTGGTGGCAGATGGCTACCCCGGTGAGTCGGTTCTTGCAGAACTGGAGATACCGGCGGGCCAGTGATCCACTGCACAGCCGGCAGCCTACTATTGCAGGTAACCGTTTTATGCGAGACTGATCTGACATGGATTCCAGAACCCAGGTCACCCCGGGCACCGGGACAACACTGCTGAACACCATGCGCCTGGACCAGTTTATTGCCAACAGCACAGAACTTTCCCGCAAGGAGGCCAAACGGGCCATCAGCCAGGGCCAGGTGACGGTGAATGAGCAAACCTGCACAGGTGCCAACACGAAGCTGGCCGGTCATGAGCGGGTGGCGTTGTTGGGAACGCCGCTGACCTTGCCGGGCAAGCGCTACCTGATGATGAACAAACCGGCAGGCGTGGTAAGCGCCACCACCGACAGCGACCATCCAACCGCACTGGACCTGCTACCCGCGAATCTGGCCCGTAACCTCCACATTGCCGGTCGCCTGGATGCGGATACCACCGGCTTGCTGTTGCTGACCACCGATGGCCAGTGGTCCCACCGGATCATCTCGCCCCGCACGGATTGCCCCAAGACATACCGGGTAACCCTGAGCGAACCGCTATCCACCATGGCGGTTCGGAAACTGCAGCAGGGGGTGTACCTTCACAATGAGCCCAAACCCACCAGGCCTGCGCAAGTGGCCATTCTGGAAGAGAGAATCATCGAGCTGACGATTTCAGAGGGGCGCTACCACCAGGTCAAGCGCATGCTGGCGGCGGTCGGCAACCATGTCGAGGCACTACACCGCCTGCGGATCGGCGGTGTCACGCTGGACCCGGAGCTGGGCCCCGGCGGACACCGGGAACTGACCCGCGAGGAAAAAGACAGCCTGGCCTGAAGTCAGGTGCGTTCGAAACGCTGGGCCTGGAGGTTTTTCCGCACCGCACCGGCTTCGAATACCTCACCGTTCATGGCGATATAGACACCGGGCGGCAACAGTTGCACTGCCGCCCAGGCAAAACCGACATTGAAAACCGCGTCGGTCCGGCGCATGCGGGCCGGCTGCATGGCACCGGTCAGGACAATGGTCTTGTCCTTCAGGCTGGATAACACCGCTGCGGTATCGGCCATGGTATCAGTGCCATGGGTGATAATGATTCGGTCACAATCGCATTCGCTGACTGCCGCCAGTACCTGCCGCCGATCCTCGTCGTTCATCTCAAGGCTGTCCTTGCGCATCAACTCACGCAGTCGGTAACCACCGTGGATATTGGATTCCGAAAGCACCTCCGGCAACAGGCTGTGGCCCACCTCAAACTCGCTGTTGGCGTCAAAATACACCTTGTCGATGGTGCCACCGGTGGTGAAGATCTGGATCATGACGGGATTCCTTTCAGGGTCCAGGATCAGTTCACGCTGACCGTGCTGTTACCGGCAGTCGCATAGGCCGCGTTCTTCTGCTGTTCGTAGCGCCGGGCCGCTGCCGCCACCGAACCCCGGGCCCCGGTGTCCAGCCAGCGCCTGATCCGCCCGGCATCACCCATGGGAGAGCGGGTACCAAGGGAGTCCAGCAAGACAGTAACCACTTCCTTGCCGTTCATCTGCGAAATCATCACCAGGCAACGCCCGGCCTCAGAGAGATAGCCGGTCTTGCTCAGAGCCACGCCCCAGCTGTCCCTGTGAACCAGGGCATTGGTGTTACCGAAAGACAGGCTGTACCGGGGATTACGGAATTGCCCCCGGAAATAGTCGGTCGTGGAATATTTACCGATCTCGGGATGGGCGGTGGCTGCGTTCACCAGTTTAACCAGATCGGACGCGGTGGAGACATTGTCAGATGACAGCCCCGTTGGGTCTACGAAGTGGGTTCCAGTCATGCCCAGCTCCCGGGCCTTGGCGTTCATCGACTCGATGAACGCATCAAAACCGCCCGGGTGGCTGCGGGCCAGGGTGTAGGCCGCAAAATTCTCTGAAGACATCAGCGCGATTCTCAGCACGTCCGCACGGCGCATCTGCGAGTCAATACGGATCCGGCTGTAGGCGTTGGCGGCGGCCGGGGTGTGGCGCTGGTGAAAAGTCAGCCATTCATCCAGCGGCTCTCCGGATTCCAGCACAACCAGCGCCGTCATGACCTTGGTGATCGAGGCAATGGGCACGGATCGATCCGCGTTTTTGCCGAAAATCAGTTCGTCGGCGCCGGCCACCGCAACCGCGGCATTCACCGATGCCAAGTTGGGACCCGCTTCCTTCGCTGATGACAGAGCGTTGGCGGATGAATTCTGTTGATGGGCCTGCGAGAGCCAGGGCGCCAACATCAGAAAAAACGCCCAACCAATCGCCATACTCCGGTTACCCATGCATCAAAGCCCCTTCTGTCGTCTTCTGTCCAGCCAGTTACGTCCTCACCAGCGCCGGATTATAGCAGCGATAGTCAGGTGTCATCAGTTCATGGCAGATCGGTAATGGCGCCCCTGGACGCCGAACTTACGGTGCGGGCATATTTCGCCAGCACGCCCCGGGTGAATCGCGGGACCGGTGCCTGCCAGGCCTGCCGGCGCCGCTCCAGTTCTCCATCCGAGACACCCAGTTCAATCCGGTTACTGACCGCATCAATGGTGATGGTGTCGCCATCCTCAACCAGCGCAATCGGACCGCCCTCGGCCGCTTCTGGCGTAATATGGCCAACCACAAATCCATGGCTGCCACCGGAAAACCGGCCATCGGTAATCAGGGCTACGTCGCTGCCCAAACCCTTGCCCATGATGGCAGACGTGGGACTGAGCATTTCCCGCATACCCGGCCCTCCTCTTGGCCCTTCGTAACGGATGACCAGTACATCGCCGGCAACTACCGTGCCATCCAGAATCCGCTCCTGGGCCTCTTCTTCGGAATGGAATACCCGGGCCCGGCCGGTGAAACGGGTGCCTTCCTTGCCAGTGATCTTGGCCACCGCGCCGGTCGGCGCCAGGTTCCCGAACAGGATGCGCAGATGGCTGTCGGCCTTGATCGGGTTGTCGAAGGCATGGATGATGGCCTGCCCCTCCGGATAGGGTGCCACATCCGCCAGATTCTCCGCCAGGGTCTGGCCGGTCACGGTCAGGCAATCTCCGTGCAGCAGGCCCCGGTCCAGCAGCATCTTCATCAGCGGCTGGATACCGCCAATGGCCACCAGCTCCGACATCATGTAATGCCCGCTTGGCCGGAGGTCCGCCAGCACCGGCACCCGCTTGCCGATCTCTACGAAATCCTCCAGTCCCAGATCCACACCCACCGTGCTGGCCATGGCCAGAAGATGCAGCACCGCATTGGTGGAACCGCCCAGGGCAATCACCACGGTGATGGCATTCTCGAAGGCTTCCCGGGTCATGATGTCGCCGGGTTTGATGTCTTTCTCCAGCAGGTTCAGCACCGCCGCCCCGGCACCCCGGCAATCCGCCGCCTTGGTGTCCGACACGGCATTCTGGGCGGAACTGCCCGGCAGACTCATACCCATGGCTTCAATGGCCGACGCCATGGTGTTGGCGGTGTACATGCCGCCACAGGAGCCGGGCCCGGGAATCGCGGTTTCCTCGATCTGCTTGACCTCAATCAGGTCCAGATCGCCTCGGGCGTAGGCTCCAACAGCCTCGAACACCGAGATAATATCGGTGTGGTTCTCCCCGGGCATGATGGTGCCGCCATACACAAACACCGACGGCCGGTTCAGGCGAGCCAGTCCCATCATGCAGCCCGGCATGTTCTTGTCACAGCCACCAATGGCCACCAGGCCATCAAACCCTTCACAGCCGGCCACGGTTTCAATGGAATCGGCAATCACCTCCCGGGACACCAGGGAGTACTTCATGCCCTCGGTGCCATTGGCGATGCCATCGGATACGGTGATGGTGTTAAAGATCAGCGACTTGCCGCCAGCCTCATCGGCACCGGCCGCCGACGCTTCGGCCAGCTGATTGATGTGCATGTTGCAGGGCGTGAGATTACTCCACGTAGACGCAATACCGATCTGGGGCTTCCTGAAATCCTCATCGGTAAACCCGACCGCCCGAAGCATGGCGCGACTGGCCGATTTGCCAATGCCATCGACCACGGGTGCCGAATATTTCCGGCGCTTGTCCTGATTCTTGTTTTGCGTCATGGGAGTCTCCTTTTCAGATGCCTTATCTGACCAGACTCTCAGAAACCATGACATTCGGCAACGGGAAGTCTATTCCCAGGCCTGGTGCAGGCCGGTGGGAAGCCCTGTCCAGAATCGTGCGGAGCCATGGATGGCGGAGCCGAGCGTACAGGAACGTATTCACAGCGTATTTTGGACAGGGCTTCCCACCGACCTGCGCTCCCCCGGAGGCAAAAAGCTTTACAGGAAAGATGTATTTCCGACTGACCTGCATCAATGGCTCTACCCGGCGGTGGTCTTAAAATCCCCTGACATACTGACGCCATGGAGGCCTTTCGTGCCATCGCCAACTCAATCAGCACCGGTGGACAACACCGCTTCGGACTGCCCCGATTACCGGCGCTGGTGCGACGGCTATGGTGTTGTCCAGCACAGCGAAGCAACCAGACACCAGGTCAGGGTTCTGGCGGAGCATCTGGTCGCTGCCGGGCACCAGCCGGATGCGGCAACAGTGTATCGCCGGCTTGCGGATCTGGACCGGCTCACCAGCGCCGGGCTCTGGCTGGTGGTTCATATGACCTATGCCCGCCGGGTCGATGTCTCGGGACAGCCGCTGGCACCCCAGGATTTCAAGACCAATCCCGAAGGCCACACAGGCGGCGCGCTGAACATGGTGCCGGCTTATGCCGGTTATCTGGCGCTGAACAATTTGACCGGTCGGACCCGGAGCTGGCTGATGGGCCAGGGCCATTGCGTGGCGGCGGTGGATGCCCTGAATGTCCTCACAGGCAATCTTCATCCAGAACAAGCCGGGCGTTATCGCGGGCCGGACGGGCTCTCGGCGCTGGTGTCCGATTTCTACAGTTACCGCCAGAAACCGGACGGAACCATGGCGGCGCCGCTAGGAAGCCATGTCAATCCACATACAGCCGGCGGCATACTGGAAGGCGGCTATCTGGGGTTCGCCGAGCTTCAGTATGCCCATATGCCATTGCCCGGGGAATCGTTAGTGGCCTTCCTGTCAGACGGTGCCGCCGAAGAGCAACGGGGCAGCGACTGGATTCCCCGCTGGTGGCGGGCGGAAGACTGCGGCGCCGTGATGCCGGTGATGATTGCCAACGGCCGGCGTATTGAGCAGCGCACCGAACTGGGCACCCGAGAGGGGCTTGAGCGCTTTGAAGCCCATCTGGAGCATCGCGGTTTTGTACCCTTCCGTTTTGATGGCCGGGACCCTGCGGCCTTTGTCTGTGCCCTGTATGAAATGGAACAGGCACTTGCCGCCAATGGCGAGGCGGCCCAGAGGGGCGAAAGCCGTTACCCGGTGCGGGTGCCCTATGGTATTGCGGAGACGGTCAAGGGCTACGGTTTTTTCGGGGCCGGCAGTAATGCTGCCCACAACCTTCCCCTTCCGGGCAATCCACGTATGGATGCCCGGGCCCGGGAACGGTTCAACGAACATTCCGCCCGTTTATGGGTCGCGCCGGATGAGCTCCAAGACTGCATTGCCGCGCTGAACCAGCATGCCAAACAGGCCCGCCCGCTTGAGCGGGATCACCCCTTGGCAACCCGGAATCCGCCGGATCCGGTGATTCCGAAACTGCCAGCCAATCCGGAGCGAACCTCGCCAATGAAGGCGGTGGAAGACTTTTTCCGGGCACTCGTGGCAGAGAATCCCGGCCTGAGACCCCGTGTGGGCAACCCGGATGAATTGGCCAGCAACCGGCTCGGTGGAGTTCTGGACAGCCTGAAACACCGGGTAAACGATCCTGAGAGCGACCAGGAATCGGTCCACGGCAAGATTATCACTGCCCTTAACGAGGAAGCCGTGGTCTCAGCCTGCCTGGCCAACAAGGCCGGGCTTAACCTGGTGGCCAGCTACGAGGCCTTCTGCGTGAAAATGCTCGGCGCCATCCGCCAGGAGCTAACCTTTGCCCGGCACCAGAAAGAGGTGGGCCGGCCGGCACGCTGGCTTGGCCTGCCGGTCATTGCCACGTCCCATACCTGGGAAAACGGCAAGAACGAACAATCCCATCAGGACACCACCTTCTGCGAAAGCCTGCTCGGGGAAATGAACGACGTATCCCGCGTGCTGTTTCCGGCCGATTACAACAGCACACTCGCCTCGCTGCCATCGGTGTTCAGCGAAAGGGGCAGGATAAGCTGCATGGTGATCCCGAAGCGCGAACGGCCCTGCGTCTTTGATACCGGGGAAGCCGAACTGTTGGCCAGGCATGGCGCCCTGGTGGTGGACGAAGACACGTCTGCCGGCGAGCCGTTGCTCTTGATAGCCAACGGCGCCTACCAGTTGTCTGAAGCTATGAGGGCCTGCGAACGCCTGCGGGAAACCGGGACGCCGTTCCGGCTGGTCTACATTCAGGAGCCCGGGCGCTTCCGGCAGCCCAGGGATACCATGGAAGCCGGGGCCTGCCTGTCTGAGTTCGAACGTGAGCGGCTGTTCCCCCATCGCATTCACCGCCGGGTTGCCCTCACCCACATGCGCCCGGAAGTATTCCGCGGGCACCTGTATCCGCTGTTCCCGGAGCCTTCACGAGCACGGGTTCTCGGCTACATCAACCGGGGCGGAACCCTCAATGAGGCAGGCATGCTGTTCGCCAATGGCTGCTCCTGGGCCCACACCCTGGCCGCCTGCGCCAGCGTTATGGATAAGCCGCCCGGCGAGTGGCTGTCCAGTGCCGAACTGGCCGCAGTGGAAGGCCGGGGTGACCCGGCCATGATTACCCGGGGCCTGCCCTGAGCAGGCGCTTTCTCAACGCGGTCTCGATTTCCAGAACCACCAGAACCACCACCCCGGCCCCGGCAGCAAAGGCAAGCATGCCCAGGCTCAGCGCCTCAGTGCCAAAAGTACCGTTGAACCACGGCAGATAGGTGAACAACAACTGCAATGCAATCACAGTTGCCACCGCCAGTAACACGATGGGGGTGCCCAGCACACCGCGCAAGGTAATTGAGGGGCTGTCCAGGTACCGCACCGCAAACAGGTAGAACACTTCCATCGCTACCAGGGTGTTAACGGCGAGAGTCCGGGCGGTGGTTTCACTGCTGTCGTGGTGCATGGCCCAGTACCAGGCGGCAAAAATGCCAGTCAGGAACAGCAATGAGACGAAGGCCACGCGCCAGACTACGAATCCCTGCAAAAGGGACTCATCCCGGAGCCTTGGCGGCTTTTTCATGACATCCGGTTCTGCCGGCTCAAACGCCAGGGTCATGGCCAGAACCACGGAGCTGACCATATTGACCCAGAGAATCTGCAATGCTGAGATCGGCAGGGTCAGCCCCAGAAGCAGGGCAGTAATAAGGCTGATGGACTCTCCGCCATTGATCGGCAGCATAAAGGCAATGCCTTTTTTCAGGTTGGTGTAGACGGTCCTGCCCTCACGCACGGCTGCGGCAATGCTGGCAAAATTGTCATCCAGCAACACCACCGAAGACGCTTCCCTGGCAGCCTCAGACCCCTTCACCCCCATGGCAATTCCCACGTCTGCCCGCTTCAGGGCCGGGGCATCGTTGACACCATCACCGGTCATGGCTACAACCCCATGCTGGGCCTGAAGCGCTGTCACCAGTCTCAGCTTGTGCTCGGGACTGGTACGGGCAAAGACATCCACCTCGCCTACAAGCTCACGTAACTGTTTGTCGTCGAGCTGATCCAGTTCTCTGCCGGTCAGCACATGATCGGTATTTTTCAGGCCCAGCTTCCGCGCAATGGCCCCGGCCGTTACCCCATGGTCTCCGGTGATCATCTTGACCCGGATTCCGGCGTCGTGGCAGTCGGCTATGGCCCGGATCGCCTCCTGCCGGGGCGGGTCCAACAGCCCCACCAGGCCCAGCAACTCCGCCCCCTGCTCCAGCTCCTCGATGGCCAGTTCGCTGAGCCCCGGTCGCGCCGGTTTACGGGCCAGCGCCAGTATCCTGAGCCCCTCCGTGGCCATTTCGGTGATCACCTGATCCCAGAACCCACGATTCAGGCCCGACACCTCCCCGGACTCGGTAACCTCCCCTGAGCACATATCAAGAATGCGTTCCGGCGCCCCTTTCAGGTAAATCACGCTGTGTCCATGGTGATCGTGGTTCAGCGTGGCCATGAAGCGATTCTGGGTATCGAAGGGGACTTCATCTTTCCGGGGCCAGTCTGCGGAGCTGCTGTGCACATCAAACCCGGCTTTGCGGGCAAACACCGAGAGCGCGGCTTCCATGGGGTCGCCATTGATACGGACCCGGCCGGACTCCTGATGCACATGGGCATCGTTACACAGCGCTGCCGCCCGGGCCAGTTCATCCAGCAGGGGTGACTTCGCCTGCTGTCCCTGTTCGCCGTTTACCGCACCCTCAAAACCATACCCTTCCCCGGTCACCTCCAGCCGGGCACCGGATAACACTGCCCGGGTTACCATCATTTCGTTGCGGGTCAGGGTTCCCGTTTTGTCAGAGCAGATCACCGAGACCGCACCCAGGGTCTCGATCACCGGCATGCGCCGGACGACCGCCTTGCGACGGGCCATCTGGCGAACGCCGATAGCCAGGGTAATGGTGAGAATGGCGGGTAAACCTTCGGGGATGGCGGCAACGGTGAGCCCTACCACGGCCATGAACAGCTCCCGGAATGGCAGGCCGCTGAACACCAGCCCGCCAAAGAAAATCGCAATGCCGGTAAGAATGACGATGATGGATAGTACCCGGGCGAACCTGTCCATCTGTTCCAGCAGCGGGGTTTTCAGGGTGGTGGTCTGGGCAAGCAGGCCGGAGATCCGACCAATTTCAGTCCTGGCGCCGGTGCGAACCACGATACCGCGACCGGTGCCGGTCGCTACCATGGTGCCCGAAAACGCCATTCCGGACTGGTCCCCCAGCGGGGCGTCTGCGGAAACAGCGCCCGTTGATTTATCAACGGCCTCGGATTCACCCGTGAGAATGGCCTCATCAATTTTCAGGTTATGGGATTTTTCCAGACGGAGATCGGCGGGAACCCGGTCGCCGGGCTCCAGCAGCACCGTATCACCCGGAACCAGGTTCGCGGCATCCAGCTGGTGCTGGCCACCGGACCGCAGAACCCGGGCTTTGGGCGCAAGCATGTGGCGAATGGCCGACAGGGCCTGTTCAGCCTTTCCTTCCTGGATAAAGCCCACCAGGGTCTGAATAACGACCACGGCCGCAATCACCCCGGCATCCACCCACTGGCCCAGGCTGGCCGTAATCACCGCAGCCGTTGCCAGCACATAGATCAGAAAATTCCTGAGCTGCCGGCCCAGCCTCGCCCATGGCCCCTTCGCGCGCGCTTCCGGCAGCGCATTGGGGCCATAGCTGACGAGGCGATTACCGGCTTCCTCGTCAGACAGGGGTGACTCTGCCTTCAGTTGCTCCCTGACATCAGCAGGCTCAAGCACGTGCCATCCAGCCCCCTGCTGATGGCGTTCGCTGCTTTTCCGTTCCGCCGCCCCAGACATACCGTTAACCCCCCCCTGCCTCTGCAGTATCGCCATTAAACCCCGGAAGGAACCCCGAGTGGCTTGCGCTGCATCAAGAACAGAATAGCAAACGGAAAGGCTCGTCACCCTACCCGGCGGTTACCTTCTCCAGGGTACGATTACCCTGACCGGGCAACACCCTACGGGAAGCGGTTCGCGCGGCATCAATGCGGTAATCCCGTGACTTGATGGTCTCCACGAAGTACCAGTCCGCCCGAGCTTCTTGTGGAGTAAAGGTGACGACCATGTAGCCTCGCTGATTCACATTCAGGTAGTCCAGATCGTCTACCAGCAGGCTGATCGCCTGTTCCGCCCCCTGGATCATCTCATCGGGTATGCCCAGATACTCCTCAAGCCCAGGCGAGGTGACCGAGGAAGTGGCGAATTCCACGCCAACCTGGTCGCCCTTGATGTCTTTCAGGTTATTGGCCCAGGCGTTGTGGGTATCACCCGCCAGTACCACCAGGTTCTTGTTCAGCGCCTTGGCGGTGCCCAGAACCACTTCCCGCTCATATTGATAGCCATCCCAGGCATCCAGGTTGTAGGGCGCGACCGTGTTGATCCGCGCCAATTCTTCTTGGGTCAGGGACGGATCGCGCTGAAGCGCCCGCAGCTTGAGCTGCGCCAGTGCCGCGAGGTTTTCCGGCAGGCCTTCAAACTGTTCGTTGGCAATCGCCACCAGCAACTCGGCGGGCAGATTCATCCGGCCCATCAGTACCTGCTGGCCCAGCACCTGCCAGGTGGCACTGGAATAGCCCAGGGAAGCCTGCAGCCAGAGCAGCTGCTCGGCGCCAAGCAGGGTTCGGTTCTGGCTGCCGACATCGGCAGTAAACCGGGCTGCATCCAGTCCTTCACCCGTAAAGTAATCCAGGTAGTCCAGTTGCTGATCACGGCCGATGATACGGGTATCCAGCATATGCAGGTCCACCAGGTTACCAAACCGGAAGGTACGGAAAATGGCCTCGTCGCTGCCCTCAATCACCGGGCGGATCGGCAGCCATTCGAAATACGCCTTCAGGGCACTGAGTTTGCGCTCGGCAAAGTCTCCTTCCCCGTCATTGTGATTCTCTGCCCCTTCCTTCCAGGCGTCGTTGGCGACTTCGTGGTCATCCCAGACCACGATGAACGGCACCCTGGCGTGCAGCGACTGAAGGTCCTCATCCGCCCGGTAAATGGCATAGCGCCGGCGGTAGTCCTCCAGTTCAATCAGCTCCAGGTTGTTGTTATCCGGAAAGGTTCTGCCCAGGGCGTCGGCATCGCCGGCGCCGTAGCTGCTGCTCTCGGAGCTGTATTCGTAGATGTAGTCACCCAGATGCACCACGGCATCGAGATCACTCAGTTTGCTGACCTCCCGGTAGACGTTGAAGTAACCAGCCGGGTAGTTGGCACAGGAGACTACCGCAAGGCGGACAGATTCAACGCTACCTTCCGGAAGTGTCCGGGTCATACCAACCGCGGAACGGCTGTCAGTGGTCTGAAAACGGTAGTAGTAGATCTGCCCGGGCGCCAGTCCGCGGACATCCACCTTGACGGTAAAGTCATTGGCCTTTGCAGCGTCCGCCGTACCTGAACGGACAAGGTCCTCAAAGGCCTCATCCGTGGCCACTTCCCAAGTCACCCCCACCGGGCGCTCCTGCCCCGTCGCTGGCACCGCGCGGGTCCAGAGCACGACGCTGTCGGCGAGCGGATCACCACTTGCCACACCGTGAGTAAAACTGGTGGCCCGTTCATCGGAGCTGTCCAGCACACAGCCTGCCAGGCCGGTTGAAACCACCACCGCCCCCATGCCCATGGCCGATGCCTTCAGAAAATCCCGTCGTGTCAGTCGTTTCATTGTTATGTCATCCCCTGCCTTAGTCCTGTGTAGCCTCGGCTTCCTGTGATAACTGCCGTTACTACTCCAGCAGAAGAACCTAGTCGGGCTTCGTTAACAATGCATTGCCAAATTACGACAGGGGGATGGCAAATAACGACAAGAGCGCAGTATGTGAACAAAACCACAAAAACATTGGCTTGTCTGCTGGCCGGCGGGTGATTTTATGGGCCAAAGTAAATGGCCATTGACAAATGCCGTGTCTGCCTACAAAACGCCCGGAAAGACTTTGTCGTGGTACCGATCAAACCGAGGGTGGCTGCCCCGCGTAATCACCGCATTGCTGTAGCACTCGTTCTTGAACTGGCGGTACTTCTGGTGAGTTGAGCGCCACGAACAGTGTTGGCGTCGTTGGCATTGGTGAAAGTCCCATTATATCAATGAGATAGGCAAGGCTCGCCTTTTCTACTTATGAATAATTCGGGCTGGGCTGAACCGGACTATCCGCTGATGAAGACCGGCCCTACGCCAAAGTTCCAGAGAATGACCGAACCCACCCGGGTGGACACAAGGATCACCAGGGCAACGGTCAGCAACGCGCCGCCGTACATCACCGCCCGTTCCTTTTCGATACCCATGACAATCGGCAGGCCATCGTACATGAGCCAGGCGCCATAGCAGGCGGCAATCAGGAACACGATGGCGTTGAACCAGGGCACCGGATACAGCAGGGCGAAACCCGCCAGGAACAGCGGTGTGCAGGAGTACGCCGCCAGGGCAATGCCGTTGGACGGCACGTGCTCTTCCCTGGCGCCATAGGTTTTCGCCATCCAGTTGATGGCGTACCCCAGCGCAAAGACACCGACGAGCATGGCCAGATAGGTCAGCACGCTCAGTTGCAATGCGCTGATTTCCGTCAGCTTGATCAGCCTCTCGTTGCCTACCGTCCAGCCGAAATAGGCCGTCGATATATAGGCACTGACAGGCGCAATGGCCGCCAGGATCAGGACATAGGCAACATAGACCCGGCGCGGTGTTTCATGTTCTTTTCGTATGGAAGCCCACTCTTCACCAGGATGGGTAAAGAGACCGAATGCATGTGACAGGAGCATGGACACCCCCCTTTCCTTGCCTTTGTTGGTATTTTGAGATACGAAAACCGGAAACGGTCGGATCAGCGACCGCCCCCTGTTCTTAACTATAGTCAAGAATGAAAGAGTGCAAAGGAGAATTGACGAAAAAATCGGCCTGGTGATCAGGCCAGTCGGGGCGACCAGCAGGCACCGGCCGCCGGACATCAGGAATTGCGAGGGTCGGTCTCGGCAACCCAGGGGTAATCCTTGCGGCTGTCGCGGAACGCCAGGAGGCCTTCAACGCCCGTGAAATCCACAAGATCACGGAAATCCAGCCAGTCCACCATGCAGTAGAGGCAGATCGCCGGGTAGTTCCAGGTCTCGAACTGACCGTCTTCCACCATCGCCGCCAGAGTGCGAAGCGTGGTCATGATCCGCTCGCGCTGGAGGTTGTAGAACATCAGGTCCTGACTGGTATCAATCCCGGAACGTTCAGACAGAAGCATGGTAACCGCGGAGTCATTGGCGCCGTCGATCATGGTCAGCTGGTTCTGCTGATCCCAGGTCAGCGGATCCCGGCCCTGCCTGGCACTGATGTAGCGGGCGATGATCCGGGAATCGTAGACTTCCTGGTCACCGTCTTCGAGAACCGGAATTCTCAGGGTCGGGTTGCGGCGTCTGAGTTCGTCCCGGTCTTCACCATAGATGTCGAGATTCAGGAATTCATAGCGCTCTTCATCCAGCAGAATCCGGATGCGCCTGACATAGGGCGAGGTGGTGGAGCCGATCAGTTTCATGGTTTCTCCGAGTGTTTCCCGCTCAGGATCCCAGCAGGGATTCGGGGTTTGTGTATGAGTGCCCGGTAGCTTCAGCCACTTCCCTGTAGGTCACCTTGCCTGCCGCCACGTTGAGCCCGGCCCTCAGGTGCGGATCTTCCTTCATTGCCCGGTCCGGGCCCTTGTTGGCCAGCGCCGCTACGAACGGCAGGGTCACATTATTCAGGGCCAGGGTCGACGTACGCGCCACGGCGCCGGGCATGTTAGCCACGCAGTAATGTACCACACCATCAACGATATACGTGGGGTCATCGTGGGTTGTTGCCCTGGAGGTTTCGGCGCAGCCACCCTGGTCTATGGCCACATCCACGATCACGCTGCCCTCCGGCATACGCCGGATCATATCGCGGGTAATCAGCTTGGGCGCCGAGGCACCGGGGATAAGAACACTGCCGATAACCAGATCCGATTCCGTCACCGCCAGGTCCAGCGTCTGTGCCGTGGAAAACAGGGTGGTTATCCGGTTGCCATAGAGACGATCCAGAAGCCGCAACACCTCCATGTTGCGATCCAGCACCGTGACCTGGGCACCGAGCCCGACGGCCATGGCCACTGCATTCTCGCCAACAACGCCACCACCTACGACCGCAACCCGTGCCGGGCCGACCCCGGGTACGCCACCGAGCAGCACACCCCGGCCTCCCATGGCTTTTTCCAGGCAGTGAGCCCCGGCCTGAATCGACATCCGGCCCGCCACTTCCGACATGGGCGCCAGCAAGGGTAAATGGCCGGCGTGGTCGGTCACGGTTTCATAGGCAATGCAGGTGGCGCCGGATTGCACCAGATCATCGGTCTGTGGCTTGTCCGGGGCCAGGTGCAGGTAGGTAAACAGTGTGTGATCCGGGCACAACATCGCCCGTTCTTCGGCCTGGGGTTCCTTGACCTTGACGATCAGTTCCGCGGTATCGAAGACGTCCTTTGCGGTATCCAGAATCCTGGCCCCCGCCTGCCGGTAGTCGTCATCGGTAAACCCGATCGCAATGCCGGCCCCGGTCTCCACGAAGACCTCATGGTTATGGCCGCAAAGCTCATGCACCGCTGCTGGCGTCATGCCTACCCGGTATTCACGATTCTTGATTTCCTTCGGCACACCGATTTTCATGCACTGCCTCCAACGCATCCGCCGATTTGCACGTGTGTGCATGTAGTGTAGTCAAAAGATCCTATACTGGTTTGGCAACTGATTGCATCGGTTTACCGGTTCCAGGCGTAGAACTCCGGACAAAAACCAACCCGATCCACAAGGAGCAGGAAACATCATGATTACTCTGAAAAAAGCGGCCGCAGCCGCAACCCTGTCACTGACTCTCGCAAACACGCAGGCACTGGCGGAAATGCAGACCAAAACCGTCGAATACGAGGTCGGTGACACCACCTTCACCGGTTACATGGCCTGGGACGATGAGTTCGAACAGAAGCGCCCCGGGATTCTGGTGGTTCACGAATGGTGGGGCCATAACGAGTTCGCCCGTGACCAGGCAGAAAGACTGGCTGCGGCAGGCTACACCGCATTTGCCCTGGACCTGTATGGCTCCGGCAAGCAGGCGGACCACCCGGATACCGCCCAGAAGTTCATGCAAGAAGCCACCAGGGACATGGACCAGGTCAAAGCCCGTTTCATGAAAGCCATGGAGATTCTGCAGAACCATGAAAGCGTTGATGCCTCACGCATTGCCGCACAGGGCTATTGCTTTGGCGGCGCTGTGGTCCTGAACATGGCCCGGATGGGCGTGGATCTGGATGGCGTCGTCAGCCTTCACGGCGCTCTTGGCAGTCCTATTACCGCTGAGCCCGGAGTGGTGAAGGCACGGGTTCAGGTCTACACCGGTGGCGCTGACCGGATGGTGCCCTCCGAGCAGGTCGCCGCCCTGGTCAAGGAAATGCAGGATGCGCAAGTTGACCTCACGCTGGTGACTTTTCCCGGCGTTCTGCACTCGTTCACCAATCCTGGCGCAGATAGGATCGCCGAAGAGTTTGGCATGCCGATTGGCTATGACGAAGAGGCCGCTACCCGCTCCTGGAAAGGTACCATGGCGTTTTACGAGGAGATTTTCGCCCTGTAAATCACAGATACCCCTTCGGGAGCTCAAAACCCGGCAAAGTTGTCGGGTTTTTTATGGCTCAGAGTGACGACGCGATGCTGTTTCGAACATCCGTCATCAGGTCATCGAGGGGCAGATCCCCGGTGGCCACCGGAGGATGGATCACGATTTCAATCTCACCGGGAGTGAAAGTAGCATGCCCCTTGGGAAGCCGTTGGTGAGAGCCCCGGATGGTGACAGGGAGAATCGGAAGCTGACCATCCTTGGCGATCACAAAGCCACCTTTCTTGAACGGCAGCAGCTTCCCGTCCAGGGAGCGTGTGCCCTCCGGAAAAATCAGGATGCCGGTGCCATTGGGCAGTTGGGCAACACCCCGCTTGATACTCTCCAGCGCATCAGCGCCCCTGGACCTGTCGATAAACAGGTTGCGGGACGTTTCCAGTGCCAGCCCGAACAGGGGCACCTTGCGCAATTCCTTCTTGATTACCCAGCGGTACTGCAACCGCAGCGCCAGCACCAGGGCCGGAGGATCAAAGTAGGAGGCATGATTGCTCAGAATCACATAACGCTGGCCGGGCTGAATGTTTTCCCTGCCACGGACCCGCAGCCGGATACCGCAGACTTTCAGAATCCCCCAGGCAAAGATCTGGGTACCGTGAAACGCCGCATCACCGCGTTTTCCGCACAGAGCAGCGATCACGATCGGCAAAAACAGAATCAGGGTGAGCAATATGGCCCAGAACAGAATCCAGGCAGCTTTGAGCATTCGGAGCATGAAACGATTCCTGTAGGTCTCGACTTCCGTTTTAACGAGCAACAGGGAAACAAAGATTACACAGCGCGGGGAAAATCACAAAACGGATAGCCGCGGAAGGACGATTTCAAGGATCAAAAAAGGCAGCCGAAGCTGCCTTTCTGGCGATTATTCCCGAATCCCTCAGGGATTACAGCGGAACAACATTCTCCGCCTGGGGACCTTTCTGGCCCTGGGTAACGGTGAACTCAACCTGCTGGCCTTCTGCCAGAGTCTTGAAACCGCTGCCCTGAATAGCGCTGTAGTGAACAAAAACGTCCGGGCCGCCTTCACGAGTGATAAAGCCAAAGCCTTTTGCTTCGTTGAAGAACTTAACAGTACCGGTAGTAGTAGACATACTTAAACTTCCTGAAATCAATCATATTATCTGCCGCCGCACACTCTCGTGGTGCAAGGTCGGCGTTTTGCGGAAATACAGAACTCGCGGAATCAAAAACAGGACGGTCACTACGAACTGCGGAGGTACGTCTTATTCATGAAATGCTTTGCTGAATCTTTCCTACCAGCCCAACTCTACTCCTGAATCCGAAGCTTGCCAAGGGTATTTTCGAGATTTTATGTAGGTAGTGGTACCCATCACCCCTTCAACAGGCTAAAGGTGTAAATTCCCAGCGCAGTCATGAGGATGGAGCCGACCACATGAGCCAGGATACCGATGATGGCCATGGCCCATTTACCGTCCTGAATCGCGGCAAACATCTCGAGAGAAAAAGTGGAAAAAGTCGTCAGTGCACCACACAGACCGGTGATGGCGAACAGCCGCCATTCCGGCGCCAATGTGGTGCCATGACTGAAGTAGCCAATCATCAGGCCGATCAGCCAGCCACCACTGAGGTTGGCGACCAGCGTACCGTAAGGAATTGCATGGTAGGTGGTATTCAGCCACAACCCCAGGGCCCAACGAAGGTTGGCGCCGATCACGGCGCCAACACTTACTGCAAAAAAAGACAACCACATGTCAGGGCATGTCTCCGGTCAGGCAGGGTTGTGGTCAATCACAGACTTCTTGTTGTGCGCAAAGGCATCAAACGGGAAGTCGTCCACAGTCAGCATTTCCAGCACCACGGCTTCGTACTGGCGCATGAAGTCGGCCTCTTCCCCGGTGTAGACACCGGCTTCCAGGGCGGCTTCAAACCGCTCTTCGGGGTGCAGCGCCGTCATAGGCAGCTCGCCCCTGGCGTAGGCCTTGGTCACCTTCCGGTACAACTGCTCTGCCTTGTCGTAGTCCTTCAACAGACCATTGTAGCGGGCAACCGGGTTTTCCACGGTACCCTCACCATTGCTGGTCCATACGCCCGCTATCAGCTTGTTACGGATCGGCGTGTCAGTTGAGATTGCCCGGGCCAGCTTGCGGGAGAGGTCGTCATGGGGGCTATCCCAACGGCGACCCAGCGGCATGGTGACGCCCCGCAGAACCAACGCCACTGCGCGATTCGGCAGGTTCTGCAGAAACTCATCCAGAGCGTTTTCAGTACGGTGCATCAGCAGACTGAGGCTGTACTCCATCACTTCCCTCTCGCCCTGCACCGGCTGAGTCTCGTGCCAGCTCTTCAGCACCATGGAGGCCAGGTACAGGTTGGACAACATATCTCCCAGCCGTGCCGAGATCAGTTCGCGCATTTTCAGCTCGCCGCCCAGGGTGGTCATGGCGGCATCGGAGCAAAGGCCGAAGGCTGCACTGAAGCGGGCCACCGCCTGGGCGTATTTGCGGCTGGCAGTGTCGAACGGCACATCCGCACGACCAAGACCCAGCGCCTGGGTAAAGGCGCGGGCGGCATTGCCGAAAATCAGGCCGGCATGGCCGAAGATAGCATCGTCAAACGCCTTGATATCATCGTTATCCTTGGCCGCCAGCTCCCTGAGCACGTAGGGATGACAGCGGACCGCACCCTGCCCGAAGATCATCAGGCTGCGGGTCATGATGTTGGCACCCTCAACGGTGATCGAAACGGCTGCACCGCTGAAACCGATACCCAGATAGTTGCGGGGGCCGAGGGTCACCGTCTTGCCGCCGTGGACATCCATGGCATCAGTTAGGACACTCCTCTGGAATTCGGTCAGGTGATACTTGAGAATTGCAGACGGCACCGCCGGCTTCTCTCCTTTATCGATCATGTTGGCGGTGTGGTTAACCGCCGCCTGAGCGATATAGGTCTTGGCGGCAATGCGGGCCAGAGGCTCCTGCACACCTTCCATATCCGCAACCGGCGCGTTGAACTGGCGGCGGATCCGGGTAAAGCCACCGGCGGTTCCGACCGAGTAGGCAGCCGCACCGGCGGCACCGGAAGGCAGGGTAATACAGCGGCCAACCGACAGGCACTCAACCAGCATGCGCCAGCCCTGGCCCGCCATCTCCACGCCGCCGATGATATAGTCCAGTGGGATGAATACGTCAGCACCCTTGATCGGTCCGTTCAGGAACGGGCTGCCGATCGGGCAGTGGCGGCGTCCGATTTCCATACCCTTGGTGTCCCGGGGGATCAGGGCGCAGGTAATACCATAGTCTTTGGTGTCGCCCAGCAACCCGTCCGGATCAAACATCCGGAAGGCCAGGCCGACAACCGTGGCGATGGGTGCCAGGGTAATCCAGCGCTTCTCGAAATTGAGCCGGATTCCCACCACTTCCTTGCCGTCCACTTCCTGCTTGCACACGATGCCAGTGTCCGGCAGTGAGGTTGCATCGGAGCCGGCGCGGGGGCCGGTCAGGCCGAAACAGGGAATCTCACGGCCATCGGCCAGGCGAGGCAGGTAATGCGTCTTCTGTTCGTCGGTCCCGTACTTGACCAGCAACTCACCCGGGCCGAGAGAGTTGGGTACGCCTACCGACACCATCAGGGATTCGTTCGCAGCCAGTTTTTGCAGAACCGCTGTCTGGGCCTTGGCCGAGAATTCCAGGCCGCCGTATTCCTTCGGGATAATCATGCCGAAGAACTTTTCCTTCTTGAGGAAATCCCACAGCTCCTTCGGCAGGTCTGCCCTTTCAAAGGCCACATCCCAGGCGTTGCACATGGAGATTGCCTGGGTGCACTGATTGTCCACGAAAGCCTGCTCTTCCTCGCTCAGGCCGGTATAGCGGTTAACCAGCAGGTTGTGCCAGTCCGGACGACCGGTAAACAGTTCGCCATCCCAGCCCACAGTGCCCGCTTCCAGGGCGACTTTCTCGGTATCCGAAACCTTGGGCGCGACTTTCTTGAACATCGCGAAAATGCGGGGTGTCAGCCAGCTCTGGCGGAAGCCTGGCAAGCCTGCGGCCGCTGTTGCCGCAGCACCGATAAACAGCACCAGCGCCAGCCAACCGGAGGCAAGGATCAGGGACAGCAAACCAACCCCTGCCATCACACCAATGGCGGACGTTGCACCGGACTCGCGCCGCATCACAATCAACAGGCCGGCCAGTGCCACTACAAGCAGAATGAAAGTCATCATAGGTTCTCTCTGTCATCCATGGTTCAGGAATGTTGAAGACTACAATTTGTTAGGTTCACCGTACCGCATCAGCGGATGGCTGACCAGCAAATGCCGCACAGTCAGCCAGTTACGCCTGTCACAGGCTGACTCAGGCGGTTACGATCACCCGAATACCTTCCAGCGCCAGGCTGGCATGGCCTATGGCATCCCTCGCCGCCCCGAACTGGTTTCGGAAAAAGTCGATTTCCTCTGCCCGGATCGCCGGATTCACTTTCTGCAACGCTTCCAATCTGCGGATTTCCGGCCCGAAGCTGGCGGCGAGCTGCTCAAGCGCCTGGGCCTTCAGGGGTTCCAGATGAGGCTCCGAAAGCCGTTCCACATGATCCACCATGGTTTCAACCTGCGGACGAATCTGGGGCACGATGGCCTGGGCCGTGCGCCGGCGAATGTTTGAGCACAGGTCGTTCAACCGGTCGTGGGGCAGCGCACCCGACAGCTCCTTGCCGTTCACGTCCACCAGCAACCGCAATGGCGAGACCGGCAGATAGCGGGTCAGCTGCAGGGCTTCCGGTGCCGGACAGTGCACGGTAAACAGCGCCTCCATCAGCAGGGTACCCGCAGGCAGCGCCTTGACCGAAAGACTGGCGAGCGCTGCCTTGCCCAGGCCGGAACTGGTGACCGAATCCATCACTCCGGTCACCATCGGGTGTTCCCAGCTCATAAAGGCCAGATCTTCCCGTTCCAGGGCATTCCGGCGATCCCAGGTCACCGTTATGCCGTCTTCCGGCAGTTCGGCCACGTGACCGGCCTGATATTGCTCACCCGGGCGGAGAATGTCGGAATGATCAGCGTGGTCTTCCACATCCACCCCGAGAATGTCGAAGGCCTCCATCATGTAATCACGAACCCGGACCTCGCCTTCTTCTTCCTCAATGGCGGCAATCAGATCTTCAGCCACATCCCGGCGGCAGGAATTGAGTTCAATCAGCGCATCACGGCCGTTCTGGAGCAGCGTTTTCAGACGCTGCGACTCTTCAGCCGTGGCCCTGACCAGCTCATCAGTGGCATCGGTGTCACCCTCGATGGCCTTCTGCCATAGACTCCGGACAGCCTCCTGAACCGCCACGCCAACCGCACAGCTTTCGGCAAAGGCATTCAAACCTTCGTGGAACCACCGGAACTGAACTTCCTGGCTGGTCCCTTGCAGGTAAGGAATATGGATATCAATGGCGTCGGTCTGGCCGATCCGGTCCAGACGCCCGATGCGCTGTTCGAGCAGATCCGGATTGGCGGGCAGATCAAACAGCACCAGATGATGGGCGAACTGGAAGTTCCGGCCCTCACTGCCTATTTCGGAACAGATCAATACCTGGGCGCCCTGTTCACTGTCGGCAAAGTAGGCGGCCGCCCGGTCGCGCTCAATGAGGCTCAGATGTTGGTGGAAGGCGGCACTGCGGATACCAGCACGCAACTGAAGATAGCGCTCAAGGGCCATGGCGGTTTCGGCGCGGGCACAGATGACGACTGCCTTGGCGGGGCGCAGGCTGGCCAGTTTTTTCTCCAGCCAGGCCACCCGGGGATCGTTTGCCAGCCATCGTTCCTCAGACACCAACTGCTCGGGCGCCAGTCCCTGCATTCCGGAGACCTGACCCTCGTAGATATCCGGGCATGGCAATGGCGTAGGGGCCGGACGACGCTCGGGGAACCCTTGAATCGCCGCCCGGGTATTCCGGAACAGCACCCGGCCGGTGCCATGGCGATCCAGCAGGGCATCGATCACCGACTGGCGCGGATCGTCACCGGCCAGCAACTGGTCCAGTTCATCCCCCAGCCAGTTCCGCAGCCGCTTCCGATCCTCGGCACTGATATCAACCCCTTCGTCCTGAAGCCGACACACCACGCCGTTGATGGCCTCATACTGCTGCTCTTCCTTCCGGAAGGCTTCCAGATCGTGAAATCGGGCGGGGTCCAGTAATCGCAACCGTGCAAAGTGACTGGCGACGCCAACCTGCTCCGGTGTCGCCGTCAGCAGCAACAGGCCACGACTGATCGCCGAAAGTTCTTCCACAATCTGGTATTCGGGGCTGGCTTGCCCTGGGGCCCAGGCCAGATGATGAGCCTCGTCCACCACCATCAGGTCCCATTCAGCCCGCAGGGCATCTTCCCGGGCCTGCGGGCTGTCCATCAGAAAGTCGAGACTGCACAGCACCAGTTGGTCGCTTTCGAAGGGATTGACAGGGTCATCGCCGCCGAAGATGTGGTTCACCAGCGCATCGACATCGCTTTCCTGCTCTTTCAAGGCATCGTAGCGGCCCTGGTCCACAATCGAAAAACGCAGATTGAAGCGCCGGAGCATTTCCACCAGCCACTGATGCGTCAGGGAGTCCGGCACTACGATGAGTGCGCGCTTTGCCCGCCCGGTGTGAAACTGGTAGTGCAGGATCAGGCCAGCTTCGATGGTTTTGCCGAGACCCACCTCGTCTGCCAGCATAACCCTCGGCGCATGGCGCCTCGCCACCTCATGGGCGATGTAGATCTGGTGCGGCAGATGCTGGGTACGGGCACCGATCAGCCCCCGGGCCGGGGACCCCCGCAGGCGATTCATATGCTGGAGTGTGGCGAACCTCAGACGAAAGGCGCCGTTTCGGTCGAACTGACCCGCAAACAGCCGCTGGTGCGGGGCCGAGAAGTTCACTGATCCGGCCAGCTTCACTTCGGAGATTCCGTGCACATCAGTGCCATTCTCCGCGTGATACATCAGCACACCGCCGAGATCCTCGACCGCGCGCACGATATAACGCTCACCCTCAAAGGTCTCAATTTCCTCCCCGACCTGATAAATGATGCGGGAAAGCGGCGCGTTATCAATTGCGTAGGTGCGCTCTTCATCGGCAGCAGGGAATCCCAGGGTAACCCTTCGGCCAGAGATGTCCGTGACAATCCCCAACCCCAGGCCGGTATCACTGTGGCTGACCCAACGCTGACCGATAACAAATTCCGATGTATCCAAGAAACCTCCAGACCAATTAATTTCTGGTCGCGCCGTTCTCGCGAACCCAGTAAGCCGCGGCCCCACACACCGCCGCCGGCACCACAAACAGGTTCAGAACCGGCACCATGGCCGCCAATGCCACCGGCAGGCCAAAGCCCAATGCCGTCAACCGGGTATCACCCAGTAAGCGGCGCAATGCCGGGAAACTGACCTTATGATTGTCTGCGGGATAGTCCACATACTGCAGCGCCATCATCCAGCTGTTGAAAAGAAACCACAGAACGGCTGCAATCAGGTTAACCACCGGGATCAGACCGATGATAAGCAGGCCGATGGCACGGGGCAGGTAGTAGAGA
Source organism: Marinobacter sp. SS8-8 (assembly GCF_030540945.1). Classification (NCBI taxonomy): domain Bacteria; kingdom Pseudomonadati; phylum Pseudomonadota; class Gammaproteobacteria; order Pseudomonadales; family Marinobacteraceae; genus Marinobacter; species Marinobacter sp. SS8-8. The sequence goes on from NZ_JASSVN010000003.1 coordinate 300,588, forward strand.
ATTTTCTGTACCTCGCGCCAGAGCGTGCGTGGCACGTCTTTGATGATCGTCGCCCAACTGTCGTCGGTGTTGACCTCCTGACCGGTCAGGTGTTTTTCGGTCAGTTCGGCAAGGTATCCGTAGAATGGGGAGCCGATGAGGTTGGCAACAATCACAAAACCGTACGCCAGCATTAACAGAATGACAGCGCCATACAGAATCCAGAACAGCCAGTCCATTGCCTGGAGCCAGGCCCAGTCCGGCAGCCAACCCATGGCGGTGGCAACCAGGCCGGCAAAAAGCTCGCCCAGGAAGAAGAACAGCAACCCAAAGAGCAGGATATTGATAACCAGTGGAATAATGACAAATAGCCGCAGGCCGGGCTGACGAATCAGGCGGAAACCTTCACCCAGGTAGCCCAGTCCACGAAAAAAATTACCCTTGAGCATCGCTGGCAGGACCTCCGCTTCCATGACAATGACGGGGCGCAAAGCATATCATGTTGGCAACATTCCCACAGCCCGGCAACTCCCAGGGACTTCCCCGATGGCAACACTGAAACACCGACTGACCAGCCTGCTGAACTATCGCGCACTGTGGCGGGTAGCCTTTGTGATATCCGTGCTGGCCATCGGATTCCTGGCGACAACGGATGACCCTTACCCCGTGCCCTCTTCCTCCAGCGACAAGGTGAACCACCTGATCGCCTTCCTTGAGCTCACCATCCTGACCCGCCTCTCCTGGCCGGGTCTTCGGGCCATCTGGTTTGCGCCGGCACTGCTGGGCTTTGGCCTGGGCATCGAAATCATCCAGGCACACCTGCCATACCGGGAATTTTCCCTGGCCGATCTGGCTGCGGACGCCGCCGGCATCGCCATCGGGCTCTTCCCCTGGCCCGGCATCCGGAAGGCTGGAAAACCGGATTTGAGAAATTCACCCGAATCGTTGTGAGATATTTCCTACAGGCGCGTGCGATCTTGCAGTGGCATCGCGTGCGCGGGGGCATTAGCCGACCCTCTGGGAAAACCTAACCCACTGATAAACATATTTTATTGCCGAACACCCTTCCCGAGCCATTTATCGCGGGTTATCGCGGGCGCGCAGTTCACACGATTGTCATCATTCAATTGGTATAGTCTTTTCTTCAAGGATGACAGGGAAAGGGATGGCGCACCGGATGCACCCCGGCATGGAATGCAGGGAGAGGCAAGGACACAGGGACGCCTCGCTTAAGGGATAATTATTCGGATAGCTGGCTCGGATGCCGGCACCATGGAGTGGCGCAGGGATCTGGCAACACGGTTGTTGTCCAATGCGCAAGGATGCGCCGACCTGTTCCGAGAAAGGGCAGCCCCAGGGTTGCCCTTTATTTTTGTGGGCCGGAAACAGGGCCCGACAAGCAGAAAACACCCACTTCCGCTATACTGCCGCCTCCATTCGACAACTGACTTATCGCTGAAATGGCAAGCAGACCCGACACCGACGACTACCTTTCCCTGTTCCTGAATGACCTGCCCCTGATGGACGTCCGGGCACCGGTGGAGTTCGCCCGGGGCAGCTTTCCGAATGCGGAAAATGCGCCTCTGATGAATGACGAGGAGCGCCATCGGGTCGGCATCTGTTACAAGGAAAAGGGCCAGGGCAAGGCCATTGAACTGGGACATCAATTGGTCTCAGGTGACACCAGGGCTCAGCGCATTGAAACCTGGAAACACTTTGTCGCCCGCCACCCTGAGGGCTACCTGTTCTGCTTCCGGGGCGGCCTGCGCTCCCGGCTTACCCAGCAATGGATCCGCGAGGCCGGCATTGACTACCCTCTGGTAAAAGGCGGCTACAAGGCCCTGCGCCGCTTCCTGATCGACAGCCTGGAAGCCCGGATCGAATCCAGCGAATTCCGCATCCTCAGCGGTCGTACAGGGACCGGCAAGACCCGGGTTCTGAAGCAGCTCTCCAATCCGGTGGACCTTGAAGGCCTGGCCAACCATCGAGGCTCCAGTTTTGGGGGGCAGGTTACTGCGCAACCCTCCCAGATCGACTTTGAGAACCGGCTCACCGTGGCCATGCTTAAGGCTCATCATCTCATTGGCGGGTCTGTTTATCTGGAAGACGAGAGCCGTCTGGTCGGTCGCTGCGCCCTGCCCGAATCGCTCAGGGCAAGGATGGCCGAATCCCCCCTGATGATCCTGGAGCAACCGCTGGAGGAGCGCATTACCATCATCCGCGAAGACTATGTTGAGGGTATGGTCGCGGATTACGTCAACCGGGATGGCGCCGAGGCCGGCTGGCTGAATTTCCGGGACTATCTGCTCAGCGCCCTTGATCGCATCCGTAAACGTCTGGGAGGCGAGCGACACCAGCAGCTTCGCAGCCTGATGGAACAGGCGCTTGCAGAACAGCAAGCCAGTGGCCGGACAGAAGCCCACAATGCCTGGATTCAGGCGTTGCTGCAGGATTACTACGACCCCATGTATGACTACCAGCTAAGCCGGAAAGAGGGTCGAATTCTTGTCCGCGGGGGCCCGGAAACAATTCTGGACTGGGCCAGAGCCGGTTCGGTTGCGTAACCCTCTACCAGAAAAGGCCGGTTGCGATACACGCCCGCCCGGTTTTTCTGTCATGTGAGATACAGACGAATCAGGTTGTCGCCGGATTTTTCCGATAATCCGACACTTGTGAAAAACTACCAATGAACAAGGAGTCCACTATGGAAGACCTGCTTGGGGCTGATGGACGCGCTGCAGAGCTGATCAATCAGGCGATGACCCTGATTATGACTTATGCACCAAAAGTGGTGCTGGCCATCATCACCCTGGTGGTCGGCCTCTGGCTGATCAACCGGTTTGTCGGTGTGCTCGACAACAAACTGGGCAAAAAGGATCCGACACTTAATAAATTCCTTTGCGGCCTGATTGGCGCGATCCTCAAGATTCTGCTGTTCATCTCTGTTGCCTCCATGGTCGGCATCGCCACGACCTCGTTCATTGCCATCATCGGTGCGGCCGGCCTGGCGGTGGGTCTGGCCCTTCAGGGCAGCCTTGGCAACTTCGCCGGCGGCGTGCTGATCCTGATCTTCAAACCGTTCAAGGTTGGAGACACCATTGATGCTCAGGGATATCTCGGTGCCGTGCGGGAAATTACCATCCTCTACACGATTGTCGACACCTTCGATAATCGCCGCATCGTCATTCCCAACGGCAGCCTGTCCAACGCTACGCTGGTGAACGTCAGCTACTACGACACCCGCCGTTGCGACATGACCTTTGGCATTGCCTACGGCGATGACATCGATAAGGCCCGGGCCGTGATCAAGCAGCTTCTGGACGAGGACGAACGGGTACTGCCTGAGCCGGAGCCGAGAATATCGGTGGGTTCGCTGGGCGACAACTCGGTCAATATCATCGTCCGGCCCTGGACCAAAACCGACGACCTCTGGCCGGTTTACTGGGACATGCACGAGCGGGTGAAGAAAGCCTTTGACAGGGAAGGCCTGACAATCCCATTCCCACAGCGCGACGTTCATCTCTACAAGAACGAGTGAACCGGTTCGCACTGATACATCCGGTTACTCGCAAACTGCGCAGCCTCAACTAAGCTGACCATTAATGGCGGGGTTTTCCGGCCCCGCCAGGCCATCGGGGCCCGGCAAGCCAACAACCGCAGGCTCCGGAACGCTGTCATTGCTGGTAGGAGGTGGTCACTATGCCGGTACAGCAGTTGAAGGAGTTCCTTGATGTGGCAGGCGTGGAATATATGTGCCTCTCCCACCCCCCTGCGTTTACCGCCCAGGAACTGTCCCATCACGTAAGGATTGCCGGCGACCGTGTCGTCAAAACCGTGATTATCGAGCTGGATGGCAAAATGGCCATGCTGGTCATGCCGGCTACCTGGCGCATCCGCTGGGACAGGCTGTCCCGGATTCTTGAGACCGACTTTCTTGATCTTGCCGGTGAACAGGAATTCCAGGACCGGTTTCCGGATTGTGAAGTGGGCGCCATGCCGCCGTTTGGCAACCTGTTCGGCATGACCGTGTACTGCGCCGAGGCCCTGACCGAACAGCCCGAACTCGCTTTCGCGGCCGGCAGCCATACCGAATCGGTTCATATGAAAACAGCGGATTTTCTGACTCTGGTTCAGCCAATGATCCTGAACCAGGGCTTTACCAAACCCGGAGCCCAGAAGCCCGCCTGGCTGGTCAAAAATCGCCGCCGGCCCGACCACGCCGCGAAACAACGGGTGTCCGGGATGGCTGGGTACTGACACGTTTCATGCCGGCTTGATCCAGGCCTCTTGTCTGACCACCGTCATCGCGTAAACTGAGGGCATCAGACAGGAAACCGATATGACTCAAGCCTTTGATATTGTAGTTGTTGGCGCCGGCATGGTCGGTGCCGCCCTGGCCACTGGCCTCGGCCAGAGTGGCTTCAGTGTCGCCCTGGTTGATCGTGCTCCCCCGCCGGTCTTCGATCCGCAAGCCAGCCCGGATATCCGGGTATCCGCCCTGAGCGCCGGTAGTGAGCGCTACCTCCGGAGCATCCATGCCTGGAACAAAATCCTGAACATGCGGGCAACGCCCTACCAGCGGCTTGCGGTCTGGGATGAAACCCGGTATCCGCTTCAAAACCTCGTGCCCCGGAAACTGATTGCAGTTGAATTCGACGCGACGGAACTGGGCGCCCAGCATCTCGGCCATATCGTCGAGAACCCGGTAACCCAGCAGGCGCTCCGGCAGACTGCGGAGGCGGAACCGCGGGTGACCCTGATTTACGGACACGGCATTTCATCGCTGGGCCAGGCCGGCGAATCGGCCACCGTTACCCTGGATGACGGTCGCGAACTCACCGCAGCCCTGGTGATCGGCGCTGATGGCGCCCAGTCCCGGGTCCGGGATCTCGCCGGCATCGGCACCACCCGGAACCAGTATGGCCAGCAGGCCATGGTGATCTCCGTGCGCTATCAGGGTCCGGTTGAGGACATTACCTGGCAGGGCTTCCACCCCTCCGGTCCCCGGGCCTTCCTGCCGCTGCACAGTGCGGGCCCGGCGCACCCAGGCGAAAGCTGGGGCTCGCTGGTCTGGTACGATGCACCCGATGAACTGGCCCGCCTGAAGGCACTGGAGGACGACGAACTGATGGCCGAAATTCAGTCGGCCTTCCCATCGCGCCTGCCACCGCTGACCCACATCGACGCCCGGGCCTCTTTTCCCATTGCCCGGCAGCACGCCCGGCACTATTTCGCGGGCAGGGTGGTTCTGGCCGGTGACTCGGCCCACACCATCAATCCCTTGGCGGGCCAGGGCGTAAACCTCGGCTTCCAGGACGCCCAGGCACTGCAAGGCGTGCTCAGGGAAGCCAGGCGCGCCGGCGACGACCTGGCTGACCGGAAATGGCTGGATCAGTACGAGCAGCAGCGCCGTCCGGCCAACCGCCGGATGATGCTGACCATGGATATGTTCTACCATCTGTTCAGCAACCGGGTTCCGCCTGTGCACCTGCTCCGGAACCTCGGCCTCGGCGCCGCCCGCGCCCTGCCCTTCGCCCGTAACCGGGTTGCCCGCTACGCCATGGGTATCGATGAAGAGTTGCCGCCTATGCTAAAACAGGTCACCGCCCGGATTCCGGGCCTGAACCGGCTTTAAAACCCGAACGCGAAAATCCGTACAACCAGAAAGGAGCCACCATGTCAGAGACGATTTTCACCAAGATCATCAACCGGGAAATCCCCGCCGACATTATTTACGAGGACGACATCAGCCTGGCGTTCAATGACATCAACCCCCAGGCGCCGGTGCATTTTCTGGTGATCCCGAAAAAGGCCATCGCCACCATCAACGACCTGACGGAAGCCGACCGCGAACTGGTCGGGCATCTGTATCTGGTGGCAGCGAAGATAGCCAGGGAACAGGGTTTTGCGAATGACGGCTATCGGGTGGTCATGAACTGCGGGGAGAATTCCGGGCAGACGGTGTTCCACATTCACCTGCACGTCCTGGCCGGCAAGCCGCTGGGGTGGCCGCCGTATACCGACAAGATGAAGCAGGCCTGAATGAACACGGGGTCATGAACACGGGGTCAGATGAAAGCTTTCATCTGACCCCAATTTCGACCCCAGCTTTGACTGGACGAAGTCCTAACTCCGATGTTTAACCGATCAGCGACCGACGACTCTTTCGGCCTCTTCCACCGGCGTATGACGAACGTCCTCGCCCTTGACCATGAAGATCACGTTCTCGGCGATGTTGCAGGCGTGGTCACCGATCCGCTCCAGGGCACGAAGCACCCACATGACCGACATGCACCGTGAGATGTTGCGGGTATCTTCCATCATGAAGGTCAGCAGGGTGCGGGCCGCCGCCTGATACTCCTCGTCGACCCGCTTGTCTTCCTTCATGATCCGCAGGGCCTGCCCGGAGTCCAGACGTGCGAAGGCATCCAGGGCTTCGTGGAGCATGCTGAGCACGTGGGCGCCGATATGACGGACTTCCACGTAGCCGCGGGGGGCCTGCCCTTCCTCGGTCAGTTTGATGGCCAGTTTGGCGATCTTCTTGGCCTCATCGCCCACACGCTCCAGATCAGCCACCATCTTGATGACCGAGATCACCAGGCGCAGGTCCCGGGCGGTAGGCTGACGGCGGGCGATAATCAGTGTCGCCTCTTCGTCGATCTCCACTTCCATCCGGTCGACTTTCTTGTCGTTGGCGCGGATTTCGTCGGCCAGATGGCCGTCGCCATCCACCAGGGCCTGAATGGCATTCTCAACCTGGGCTTCAACCATGCCGCCCATTTTCAGGAACTCGGTTTTGAGCGCCATCAGTTCGTCATTGAACTTGTTGGAGATGTGATCTCCGTAAACGTCGTCCTTCTTCGTAGGCATACTGTTGTTCTCCAATATTCCCCAGGTCCGGAATCAGCCGAAACGGCCGGTGATGTAGGACTCGGTCAGTTCATGTTCCGGCGAGGTAAATACCTTGTTGGTCTCGTTCACCTCCACCAGGTGCCCGAGGTGGAAGTAAGCCGTGCGATGGGATACCCGGGCCGCCTGCTGCATGGAGTGCGTCACAATAACAATTGTGTAGCTCTCCGACATCTCTGCGATCAGCTCTTCCACCTTGGCGGTCGCGATGGGGTCCAGCGCGGAGCAGGGCTCATCCATCAGGATCACCTCCGGGCTGACAGCAATGGCCCTGGCGATACACAGGCGCTGCTGCTGGCCACCGGACATACCGGTTGCGGTCGCGTCCAGGCGATCCTTTGCTTCTTCCCACAGGCCCGCTTTGCGCAGGCTGTTCTCGACAATCTCGTCCAGATCGGACTTGCGGTTGGCAAGGCCGTGAATGCGCGGGCCGTAGGCTACGTTGTCGTAAATCGACTTCGGGAAGGGGTTCGGCTTCTGGAACACCATGCCAACCCGGGCGCGCAGCTCAACCACATCCCGCTTGGGGTCGTAGATGTCATGATCGTCCAGCTGCAAGGACCCCTTCACACGACAGATATCAATACTGTCGTTCATGCGGTTCAGGCAACGCAGGAAAGTGGATTTACCACAGCCTGAAGGCCCGATAAAGGCGATGACCTCATTGCGGGAAATATCCAGACTGATTTTCTTGATCGCACGGGTGTCACCATAGAATACGTCAACATCCCGAAGTTTGAACTTCGGATCGCCAGAGAACGGTTTGCCGACGGTTTTGCCTTCCTCGATGATGGTTTCCGCCGGTTTCTCTTCCTGAACCGGGATGGCCGCCCCTTCGGGCTGAGACGCCTCACCGGTAATCGTCGGGTTAATGCTATTCATTGGAATCTCCTCACCACCGGCGTTCAAGACGCTTGCGCATCCAGATCGCCAGTGCATTCATACTGATCAGGAAGGTCAACAGCACCATAATGGCGGCTGATGCACGCTCAATAAAGGCCAGCTCGGGGCTGCCTGCCCACAGGAACACCTGCACGGGCAATACGGTTGCGGAGTCGAAGAAGCCGTCCGGCACGTCGACGATGAACGCGACCATACCAATCAGCAGCAGCGGCGCGGTCTCTCCGAGCGCCTGGGCCATACCGATGATTGAGCCGGTGAGCATACCCGGCATGGCCAAAGGCAATACATGGTGCAGAACCACCTGCATCCGGGAGGCGCCGATGCCTTCAGCCGCCTCCCGGATCGATGGCGGCACACTCTTAATCGCGGCGCGGCTCGATATGATGATGGTCGGCAGTGTCATCAGGGTCAGTACCAGGCCACCGACCGCCGGAACAGACCGCGGCATGCCGAAAAGGTTGATGAACACCGCCAGACCCAGCAGACCGAAAATAATTGACGGGACAGCCGCCAGGTTGTTGATGTTGACCTCAATAAAATCGGTGAACCTGTTTTGCGGGGCAAACTCTTCCAGATAGATAGCCGCTGCCACGCCGATCGGGAAGGAAAGTATCAGGGTCACGAACATCGTCAGCATAGACCCGACAATGGCACCGAGAATACCCGCTTTGGACGGATCCCGGGAGTCGCCCCCACTGAAGAACACATCGTTGAAAGAAGTCTCGATGACATCCCTTTCCAGTAGCTCATCCACCCAGGCCCTCTGCTGCTCATCCAGCTTGATCGAGTAGGCCTCATCCCCGGCGTGTTTCACATAAACATCGACATCAGTGTGGGTGAGGAAGCTCATGGTCTGAGTAGTACCCAGCCACCCAGGATTTGCCTTAATCGCATCACGAAGGGTCACGGACGCGTAGGGGTTGATCAGATCGCGAACGCCGTCCCGATCTTCTTCCGTCGCCCCGGGGATCTCCTGGATGAGCGCCTGTATCAGCGGCTCCACAAAGTCCGCCATTTTCATCTGGCGCTCATCCGTGGGGTCATCCAGGTACATCATCTCGCGGTCAAGATTCACCTCAAGCGTGATGGTGGTTTTGACGAAGCCGGTGTACCCCTTCGCGATGATGTCGGTAAAGAGGGTTAGCAGAGCCCCCAGGGCAATGGCGATGGCCAGTATGCCGTAGGCGCGGAACCTGCGTTCCTTGCGGTAGCGGCGCTTGAGCGACTGGCGGACAATCTCCGCCTGTGAACGTTGATCAGTCATACTGTTCCCGATATTTACGGACAATTTTCAGGGCAATTACGTTGAGCAACAGGGTTGCCAGGAAGAGCATGGCGCCAAGTGCGAAGGCGGCCAGCGTCTTGGCGCTGTCAAATTCCTGGTCACCCGTGAGCAGGGTGACAATCTGAACGGTGACGGTTGTGACCGTTTCCAGTGGGTTAGCAGTCAGATTCGCAGCCAGGCCAGCGGCCATTACCACGATCATTGTCTCGCCAATGGCCCGGGAAACCGCCAGCAGAATGCCACCCATGATTCCCGGCAACGCCGCGGGAAAGATAACCTTCTTCATGGTCTCCGACTGGGTCGCTCCCAGGGCAAGGGAGCCATCACGCATCGCCTGGGGTACGGCGTTGATCACGTCGTCTGACAGGGAAGAGACGAATGGGATGATCATGATGCCCATGACAGCACCGGCCGCCAGCGCGCTTTGCGACGACGCCTCGATGCCAAGGGAAGCGGCCAGGTCGCTGATAAAGGGAGCAACCGTCAAGGCGGCAAAAAAGCCATAAACCACCGTGGGAATGCCTGCCAGCATTTCCAGCAGCGGCTTGACCACACCACGAACTGTCTTGTTCGCGTATTCAGACAGGTAAATAGCAGACAGCAAGCCGACCGGCACCGCCACCACCATGGCAATGGCAGAAATAAGCAGCGTACCGGTAAACAGGGGAATCATCCCGAAGGCACCCTCTGCAGCTACCTGATCCGCCCGAAGTGCAGTCTGCGGACTCCACTGGCTACCGAAGAAAAACTCGGAAAACGGCACCTTTTCAAAGAAGCGGAAGGTTTCCAGTGCGACCGAAAAGATGATGCCAACAGTGGTCAGGATGGCCAGGGCGGCACAGGAGAAAAAGAGCCACTTGAGGATGGATTCCACCTGGGCCCGGGCGTTCAGGCGTGGCCGGATTCTCAGCCACCCCAGGAAACCCGCGAGAACAGCGACCGCGATCACAAGGGCCGACATCAGAAACTGACTTTGGGAGCGCAAGGCCTTCAGACGCTCCGCCGCCTCCGCGATGGGCGCTTCCGCAAACGCCGGCGACAAGGCGCCGCTGGCAACGTTACTGATCTTGCTGAGCAGCAGGCTGGCCTCGCCTTCACTTGCTGGTATCATGCCTTCCGGCAACCCGCCAATCACGATCAACTGGATGACTTTTCCCTGAAAGGCCGCCCAAAGGGCCAGCACAATCAGCGCAGGAATACCGCTCCAGAGTGCCGCACGGGCCCCATAATAGAAAGGCAGGGACTTGAGGTGACGAATACCCCCCAATGGCATGGCCAATGACCGGGACCGCGCATACCCAAGCCCGTAGGCGACGACGGCCAGCACCAGGGTCAGCAAAAGAAGATTAGCCGGTTGCATGAAAATTCCTGTCTTCGACTTCAGATAGGCGCACAGTTTACAGATTCAGCTCTGTGCTGGCACCAGATCGTCCAAACGTACAAAAGGGCGCGGATCCCGTTTGGGACCCGCACCCCTGCTTTACCGGACGGCTGATTACTTGAGTTCATCCAGCGTCAGGTTCGGCATAGCCTCTGCCTTGTCCATCAGGTCCATCAGAGCGGCACGCGGCGGGACGATCAGGCCAACGTCTTTCAGGTAGCCGTTCGGGCCCATGGCCGCGCCGCTGATAAACTCATCAACGTAATCCTTGATGCCCGGAACCACACCGATGTGAGCCTTCTTCACATAGAAGAACAGTGAGCGTGCAACCGGGTATTCATCGGCGGCAATCGCCTCAGCGGTCGGAACCCTGCCGTTCAGAGTGGCTGCCTGCAGACGGTCTGAGTTTTCTTCCAGGAAGCTGTAACCAAACACACCGTACATGGCGGCATCGCCAATCAGCTTCTGAACAATCAGGTTGTCGTTCTCACCGGCTTCGATGAAGGCACCGTCTTCACGGACGCTTTCGCAGATGGCGCTGTGCTCGTCTTTGCTCAGGCTCTTCGCCTCAGGCAGCGCGTCGCAACCGGCGGCCAGGGCCAGCTCGTTGAAGGAGTCCCGGGTACCGGAGGTCGGAGGCGGGCCCATCACTCGGATCGGCTTGTTCGGCAGGCTGGAGTCCACGTCGCTCCAGCTTTTGTTCGGGTTGGCAACCCATTTGCCGTCAACGGGAACCTTGGAACCCAGAGCCAGGAACAGCTGCTCAAGGGTGATATCGAGGTTCTCGGCATCCTTGGAGCTGGCAATAACGATGCCGTCCGAGCCGATGCGGAACTCCGTGATGTCGGTAACACCGTTGCTCTGGCACAGCTCGAACTCGGAGGTCTTCATGCGGCGTGAAGCGTTGGTGATGTCAGGGTACTGGGTACCGATGCCCTGACAGAACAGCTTCATACCACCGCCGGAGCCAGTGGACTCAAGCTTCGGCGTGCTGAAGTCGGTTTTGGTGCCAAAGCGCTCGGCCACCACGGTAGCGAACGGATAAACAGTGGAGGAACCCACGATGCTGATGGTGTCACGGGCCATGGCCGGTGCGGACAGGGCGGCCACGGAGCCGGCCAGCGCAACAGTCACGAGTGCTTTGTTCAGTTTCATCACGTCAAGTCTCCATTATTCGGTTTGGACGTTGTGTCGGATGTGTTTTCCCGATGGATGCAGACTAATGGCACTCTGTGACAGCTTTGTTACAGCATCTGAAATATAGTCCGGAATGTTCAAATTTGCTTGCAGCGGCGCCTCAGGCCGCTACCATGCGGGTTACAACAACTCCAGGCTCGCTAAAGGCAGTACTATGACCGCGCATGACGATGACAAACCCACACCTCGTGGTGAACTGACGCTTCAGGTAATTCCCCTTCCCGTCGATACCAACGCCAATGGTGACGTGTTCGCCGGCTGGCTGGTCAAACAGATGGATATCGCCGCCGCCACCATGGCCGGTCGTATTTCCCAGGGCCGCAATGCCACCGTGGCCATGGACCGGATGGAGTTTCTGTCGCCGTTACGGGTTGGTTCACAGGTGGGCTGTTATTGCGAGCTGGTCGATATCGGTCGCAGTTCCATGAAGATCAACGTCGAAGTCTGGACTCTGGACCGCACCGCGAAGAATCCCCGCAAGGTAACCGAAGGCCTTTTCGTTTATGTAGCCATCGATGAACACGGCCGGATCCGGGAAGTTCCCGAGCAAAGCCTTTGAACTTCATCTCCAACCATGTAACAGGCGGGCGTAGTTCAGCCGCTCCCAGATTTGAGCGTTCGGGCGTTTTCCATGGAAAGGACACCCCGGGCTTCGGCCAGTGAGTCGTAGCCCATTCCGGACAGTCTGCGCGCCATCTCTTCGGTGATCCTGGCAAGAGCCTTGGGTCCCTCAGCCAGCAAGGCTGAGACAACCTGCACAGCAGTGGCGCCAGACAGGATCGCCTTAGCAGCATCTCAAGGCCTTCCAGCTCCGGGGCATGGAAGGCCATCAACACCACGCCTTGTGAAAACCGTCCGACTGCTTTGAGTCCAGGTGGGTCTCCTGACAGTCACAAGCGCCTTGAAGTCGACCTGGAAACACTCTATTGCATCGGATAAATGGAGACTACATCCATCCCCTGCGTTTGAAAAACCACAACAGGCCTGCGGTGAGGGCAATCATCACGCCCCAGACCATGGGGTACCCGAAGTACCAACCCAGCTCCGGCATCGCCCAGGGGCTGTCCGGATTCGTGAAATTCATGCCGTACACACCTGCCACGAAGGTCAGCGGAATGAAGATGGTGGCAATGATGGTCAGCACGCGCATGGTTTCGTTGGTACGCTGGCTGATGCTGGAGAGATAGATATCGAGCATGCTGGTCGCCATTTCCCGGAAGCTCTCCAGCAGTTCGATGATCTGCACGCTGTGGTCGTGGCAATCCCGGAAATAGACTTGCGTGTTCGCATGGATTAATGGGTCTTCCGTGCGCATCAGGCTGGTCAGCAGCTCCCGTTGCGGCCAGAGCACCCGTCGGAGCACCAGCAACTCCCGCTTCAGACTGTGGATCTGGGCCAGTGTCCGCTGATTCGGGTTCTCGAGCAGATCTGTCTCCATCTCCTCCAGCTGGTAACCAAACTTCTCCAGCACGGGAAACGCGGAATCGGTGACCAGATCCAGTAAGGCATAAAGCAGGTAGTCGATTCCCCGGGTTGCAAATCTCCGGTTATTGGGCAGCCGCATGCGCTTTCGGACCGGCTCAAAGGGGTCTTCATCAAGCGGACAAAGGCAGATCAGGTAGTTTTTGCCAATGAACAGGCTGACCTGGACGATGTCCAGATTCTCGCCATCGTAAAACGGCATGGCAGCAATGATAAACAACTGATCATCGTATAGCTCGAGCTTGGGGCGCTGGCCGGTATTGAGCACATCTTCAAGGGCCAGATCGTGAAGACCGAAGAGATCGCCCAGGTTTCTGAGTGTCTCCGGATCGGCCTGGCCATTCACCTGAATCCAGGTTCTTGATTCTCTCACCAGATAATCACGGCAGTCAGCGGCGCTCGCCAGCCTGACTTCCTCAAGGCGGTCCTCGGTGTAGTCGATCAGGTGAATGGTCACCGGCCGCCTGCGGTCACTCTTGGCAACGAGAGTGCCGGGCGCGGTGCCGGGGTTGTGGTAATGCTTGCTGAAATAGGCCATGTCGTGTTCCTGTGCGCCTTACCGGTTGCTGATCACTACCCTTGCCCAAGAGCATAACAGTTTGCGGCTCAGACAGAACCGGCCTACGCCCCGGCCCGGGCCAGCGACCAGAGCCCGAACACCGGGCCGGGCACCAACAGCAGCGCCACCCAGACCCCCAGATCACCCCACAAGCCGCTGGTCAGCCAGATGGCCGGCAAGGTGAGGCCGAACCCCACGGCATTCATTACCGCCAGCGACGAGCCTACCGATTCCCGCGGCGCCGTGGCCGCCGCCAGGGCGGAGAACTGCGGCGAATCCGCGACTACCGCGAGCCCCCAGACAAACAGCAAGGCAATCAGGAGCAACGGCGACAGCCCGCTTAACCAGGGGTACACCAGGCAAACAGTTCCTGACAGCATCAGGGCCCGCCAGGCCACCCATTCGCTCCCCCTGGTACGGCTCAGTCTGCCTCCACCGATACAACCGGCCGCCCCTATTCCAATTACGGCAAAAGCCAGCCAGGGAATGAGTCCGTCATCAGCACCCAAACGCTGCAACTCCCGGCCAATCAACAAGGGCGTCAGCGTCCAGAAGGCGTAAAGCTCCCACATGTGCCCGAAGTAGCCACCGGCGACCGCCCGAAACCTGGGTATACGCAATGCCGCCAGACCCTGACTGAGGGGTATGGGACCACTGCTTTTAGGCAGATGCGGCCCGTCACCCAACAGAAACACCATGGCACCTCCAGCCAGCGCCAACACAGAGGCCACCAGTAACGGCAACTCCCAGGGCAGGCCGAATGTCGCGCCGCGCATAAGGTGAGGCAATGCCGTGCCGAGTGTCAGCATGCCCACCAACCACGCCAGGGCCGCCCCGGCGTACTTCGGTGTCCAGGCAATGACCATTTTCATGCCGAGCGGATAGATACCGGCCAGGCACAGGCCTGTGGCAAACCGCAGCAGGAAATCCAGGGGTGGCAGATGGGCGGCAAAAACAAATCCACCGTTCACCAATGCCCCCAGCAGGCTCGACACCGCAAAAATCCGGCTGGCGCCAAACCGGTCCGCCAGCCCGGTTACAGCGATGGTCAGAGTGCCCACGATAAAGCCGGCCTGGACCGCCAGCGTCAGCCGGCCCAGATCGGTCTCCGTGAGGCCCAGCTCGCCGGAGAGCGATAACCAGACGCCGTTAACGCTGAACCACAGGGAAGTACCGAACAACTGGGCCAGCACGATAACAGGCAGGGGGTAACGTCTTAGCAGGTCGATCATTATTGTTGTCTTTTCTCCCTGGCTCAGGACTTTACCAACCGGTCCAGACGCAAACGTTCTCGATCATCAAACAGCCTGCGGCCACCCCAGGAGACCGCCATCACTGCACCAAAACCGGTGCCTGCCGTGATGATGAGCATCACCAGAATCTGGTATTTCACCGCCACCGCAGGCGGACTGCCCGCCAGAATCTGACCGGTCATCATGCCCGGCAAACTGACAATACCGGCAACCGCCATAGCGTTGATCGAAGGCATCATGCCACTGCGCATGGCCTCCCGCCGGATATCCTCCAGTGCCTGCTGCCAGGTTTGCCCCAGCATCAGCCGGTTCTCGATGACCGCCCGTTGCCGCCAGACCGACTCGTTCAGCCGGTCCAGTGCCAGGCTGACACCGGTCATGGTGTTGCCGAGCATCATACCCAGCAACGGAATGGCGTATTGAGGGGCATACCAGGGGGTTGGGCCGATCACCACGCTCAGCGCCAGCACCGTGACAGTAAAGGAGGACACGAACATAGCCCCGGTACCAATACCAAAGGCCCACCCTCCCTGCAGCCGCCGGCTCTGGCGCGCTACCACTTCCCTGCCCGCGACCAGCAGCATGACCAATGCCATCAGGGCAATCCAGTAGAACCCGGAGGAGGCGAACAGGACCTCCAGCACCAGTCCGATCAGGGCTAACTGGATGACCGTGCGCAAAGCGGCAACCAGCAGGTTGCGGGTAATGCCCAGTCGGGCCAGATACCCGGTCACCGCCAGGGCCAGAATCAGCAGAGCTGCCAGCCCGAGTTTCCACCAGACCAGATCAATCACGTCCATGGACAGGCTCCAGTCTGGCTCCGTAAATCCGGTAGTGTGCATTGGCGACGCGGTGGATCTGCGCCGGGTCGTGGGCAACCCAGAGGGTGGCAATCTGCCGCCGTCGAATCTCCTCAAGCAGCCAGATTTCAATGGTTTCCGTGGTCTCGCCATCCAGATTGGCAGTAGGTTCATCCAGCAACAGCGCTTCCGGTTGCATGGCAAGGGCACGCCAGAGCGCCAGACGCTGCCGCTCCCCGGAAGACAGCCGGCTGACCGACCAGCCCATCACCTCTGGAGGAAAACCCAGCGCCGGTGGTAGCAGGTCACCAGTCGTACCAGGGAAGTGAGCAGCCACATCATCAAACCACCATTGGCTGTCCGCCGGCACCATCACCACACGCCTGCGCCACTGGTGCGCTGGCAGGGAAAGCTGATCGGTGCCATTGAGCGAGATGCTGCCGCCATGGGGCTCCAGGTCTGCAACGGCACGCAGCAACCGGCTTTTACCGCTGCCGGAAGGCCCGGACAAGCAGACCACTTGCCCTCCGGGCACAGCCATCGATACCTCATCCAGGCTGCCGACACGGACGCCTTCCAGCAATAGTGCCTTCAAAACCGGCTCGCCCGGGCAACTCTGAACCATTCACAAGCCTCCAGGCCGGTCACGACGCTGGTCGTCCGGTTTGCGAGACAGCCACGGCGCGACGATCTGGCAACAGGAGCGACAACATCGCTGCCATTACCACCAACACTGAGGATATCCACAAGCATGCTTCCAGGCCATAAGCCTGATAGACCCAACCGGACAAAATCGTTCCCAGCAGTCGTCCGGCGGCGTTGGACATGTAGTAAAAGCCCACATCCAGGGACACGCCATCACCCCTGGCGTAGGAGACTATCAGGTAGCTGTGCAGGGAGGAATTGATGGCAAACAGCACCCCGAACAGCAGCAGACCGCCGATGACGACAAACTGAGGCGACCAGCCAGCCAGCAGGCCACTGGCAATGGCGGCGGGAATCAACGCCAGGGCAGCCGCCCAGAGCACGGCCGGCTGCTTGCCTTCCCTATTCCCGGTAATCCGGGGCGCGATGGCCTGGATAAAACCATAGCCGATAATCCAGATGGCCATGAAACCGCCCACTTGCCAGAAATCCCAGCCAAATACCGTGTGCAGATACACCGGCAGGGCCACCACAAACCAGACATCCCGGGCCCCGAACAGGAACATGCGCGCGGCGGACAGTACGTTGATCGCCCGGCTCTTGGACAGGATTTCACGGAACTTCGGCTTCGCCTTGCTCTTGCCCAGCTCCCGCCTGAGCAGGAACAGGCTCGCCAGCCACACAAGGCCCAGCGCCACTGCCATGATCACGACCGCACCTTTAAAGCCAGCGGCCACCAGCAACACGCCACCCAGGAAGAACCCCACACCCTTGAGGGTGTTCTTGGAGCCGGTAAGAATCGCCACCCACTTGTACAGGGTGCCCTGCTGCTCATCCGGCACCAGCAACTTGATGCCGCTCTTGGCGGACATCTTGTTCAGGTCCTTGGCGATACCGGAGAGTGCCTGTGCGGCCATCACCCAGGGCACGGTGAGCATGGCCGCCGGCACCGCCAGCATGGCCAGCGCGACAATCTGCAGGCCCAGCCCGATATTCATGGTACGGTTCAGGCCCACGCGGGCGCCCAGGTAGCCGCCCACCAGGTTGGTCACCACCCCGAAAAACTCGTAGAAGATGAACAGCAGGGCGATTTCCAGCGGCGAATAGCCCAACTGGTAGAAATGCAGCACCACCAGCATCCGCAGGGCACCATCGGTGAGGGTGAAAGCCCAGTAGTTACCGGTGATAATCAGGTACTGTCGGATGGCGGCCGTCATATCACGCCGAGCCCACCCGGCGCGCCAGTTCGGCGGTGCGGTTGGCGTAGCCCCACTCGTTGTCGTACCAGGCATAGATTTTTACCTGGGTACCGTTGACCACCAGGGTGGACAGGGCATCGACGATGGAGGAACGCGGGTCGGTCTTGTAGTCGATGGACACCAGCGGGCGTTCCTCATATCCCAGAACGTCTTTCAATTCACCCTCTGCCGCTGCTTTCAACAGCTGGTTCACGGTGTCGCGATCCGTGGGCGTTTCCACTTCAAACACGCAATCGGTCAGCGACGCATTGGTTAAAGGCACTCGCACCGCGTGGCCATCCAGCCGCCCTTTCAGTTCCGGAAAGATCTCGATAATCGCCGTCGCGGAACCGGTGCTGGTCGGGATCAGTGAACTGCCGCAGGCCCTGGCCCGGCGCAGATCCTTGTGAGGCGCATCGATGATGGTCTGGGTGTTGGTGAGGCTGTGAATGGTGGTGATCGAACCGTGCCTGATGCCCAGTTTCTCATGAATCACCTTTACCACCGGCGCCAGGCAGTTGGTGGTGCAGGAGGCCGCCGTGACGATGCGGTCGTTGGCAGGGTCAAAGATGTCGTCGTTTACGCCGACCACGATATTCCTGGCACCTGCTTCCTTCACCGGTGCGGTAACCACCACCCGCTTCACGCCCTGGTCCAGGTACGCCTGCAAGGCACTGACTTTCCTGTTGACGCCACTGGCCTCAATCACCAGATCGCAGCCGGACCAATCGGTTTCGCCGATGGTCTTGTTATGGGTCACGCGGAGTCGCCGCCCTTCGATAACAATCTCCGTACCATCGGCAGAGGCGTCATGGCGCCAGCGGCCATGGATGCTGTCAAAATTGAGCAGGTGGGCCAGGGTGCCGGCATCCGCACCCGGATCGTTGATGGCGACAAATTCCATCTCCGGCCACCCCCAGGCAGCCCGCAAGGCCAGGCGACCGATGCGGCCAAATCCGTTAATTCCGATTCTGATCTTGCTCATGACGTGCTCCTGAAGGGTCTGGTCAATCCACTAAACAACGTAATGACTACAGGCACTGGACAGCCGGCCGATCCGCCATGGCCTGCAGCCGCTCCAGCGGGCTCTTAATCAATGCGGTATTGCCGGTGGCCGTTTCGTCCAGCACCCGAACCAGCCACGAAGGCAACTGCGGATTCAGCGAATAGTAAATCCACTGCCCCCGGCGCTCCGTTGTCAGCATGCCAGCCTCCCGCAGGGTCGCCAGGTGCCGGCTGACTTTGGGCTGGGAGACGCCAAAGGCTTCGGTCAGCTCGCAGACACAGAGTTGTTCCTGGTTCCGGATAAGCAGCAGCGCAGCCAGGCGGAAGTCATCGGCCAATGCCTTGAACACCGCCACCGGGTCATAGCTGAACGGTTTTGACCCGGTTTCTTTCTGATGGACGAGGGCAAAAAGCGCGATACGCTCTTTGATTTCCTTGAGCGTCAGGGCAAAGGTCCCGTGGCGGTTTGCCGGAACCGGGTCGGCAAAATCCCAGGCAATCGGCTGGGCCGGCTGGCACAGGGTGCCGCATTCGTGGGCGGCTTTCTCGCAGAGGGTAATGACGTAATCCCAGTAGCTCCCCTGCACATCCGCCAACCGCTTGCTGTGCAGACCGTCCGTGGAGATGCCGGCTCCCTGCAGAACCTGCAATGCCATAGGGTGCGGACTGGTGGGCTCGGTACCGGCGCTGGCCACCTCAAACCGGTCCCCCGCCACGTCCCGGAGCAACGCTTCCGCCATCAGTGAGCGGGCACTGTTGGCGGTGCAGACGAACAAAACGCGGCGCTTCATATCTTTAATCCCGTATATTTGAGTTGCCACATATATATTTTAATGCATAATAGAATCTCCAGCGCACCGAGTAAAGGGGGACCTCACATTAAAATGGACAACACCAGGGAAGTTAGTGTAACGCCGTCCTCCGAAGGCATGGACCTTTTCGGGCGGTACCTGTCAGTCTGGGTGGCCCTGGCGATCATCGCCGGCGTGGCCCTGGGTCAGCTGACACCGTCGGTACCAGAGACCTTGTCCCGCTTTGAATACGCCCAGGTGTCCATCCCCATCGCCATCCTGATCTGGGCGATGATTTTTCCGATGATGGCGCAGATCGATTTCAGTGCCGTGGTCGGCGTGCGCAAAGAGCCCAAAGGATTGGCCATTACCACCATCGTGAACTGGCTGATCAAACCGTTCACCATGTTTGCCATCGCCTGGTTCTTCCTGACGGTGGTGTTCGAGCCGTTTATTGCCCCGCAACTGGCCAGCGAATACCTGGCCGGCGCGATTCTGCTGGGTGCCGCGCCCTGCACCGCGATGGTGTTCGTCTGGAGCTACCTGACCAAAGGCGATGCCGCCTACACCCTGGTGCAGGTGTCACTGAACGACCTCATCATGCTGTTCGCCTTTGCACCCATTGTGGTGTTCCTGCTTGGCATTTCCGATATTCAGGTGCCCTGGGATACCGTGTTCCTGTCGGTGGTGCTGTACATTGTAATACCGCTGACCGCCGGCTACCTGACCCGCCGCACGCTGATTGCCCGCCACGGCCAGCGCTGGTACGACGAGGTGTTCATGAAGCGCCTTGGGCCGGTCACGCCAGCAGCGCTGATCGTCACCCTGGTATTGCTGTTTGCCTTCCAGGGCGAAGTGATTCTGAACAACCCCCTTCACATTGTGCTGATTGCCGTGCCGCTGATCGTACAGACCTTCCTGATCTTCTTCCTGGCCTACGTCTGGGCCAGACTGTGGAAAGTGCGCCACTGCATTGCGGCACCCGGCGCGATGATCGGCGCCAGCAACTTCTTCGAACTGGCCGTAGCCGCCGCCATCGCGCTGTTCGGCCTGCAGTCCGGGGCTGCCCTGGCAACAGTGGTCGGGGTTCTCGTTGAGGTGCCGCTGATGCTGGTTTTGGTGGGTATTGCCAACAGCACCCGGGACCGGTTTCCGGCCTGATACCCGGGTACCGGCGCTCCGAGAGGTATCGGGTGCCGGTATCCGACCGGTCATCTGTTCAGCAAACGGCCACCCTGCTAATATCCCGCTCACATTTCTGACGCACTGAACCGAACGGAACCTACCGAATGGACGTTTTCCAGGCCCTTTTCCTTGGCCTTCTCCAGGGACTGACCGAATTCCTGCCCATATCCAGCTCGGCCCACCTGATCCTGACACCGGTGTTCTTTGGCTGGGATGATCAGGGCGTAGGCTTCGACCTGTCAGTGCATTTCGGCACCCTGCTGGCCGTGGTGTTCTATTTCCGGGAGGACGTCTTCGGCATCGCCCGGGACGGGCTGATTTCCGTCAGCCGCCGCAAAATCGTCGGCCAGGGTGCCCTGGCCTGGTACCTGGTTATCGGCACCATTCCGGCGGGTCTGGCTGGCCTGGCCTTGCTGGACATGATCGACAACGAGCTTCGGGCCGTGGAGGTCATCTTCTTTACCACGCTGTTCTTCGGCCTTTTGCTGGGCATTGCCGACTGGCTACCCAAACGCCAGCGTACGCTCGACAAGCTCAACTGGAAAGACGCGCTTCTGGTCGGCATCGCCCAGGCCTTGGCCCTGGTGCCAGGCACCTCCCGCTCCGGCGTCACCATCACCGCCGGCCTGTTCCTGGGCATGGCCCGGGAAACCGCCTCCCGGTTCTCCTTCCTGCTAGCCATCCCGATTATCGTGCTAGCATCTGCCGTGAAGCTGCTGGAAGTGGCAACCTCGGATGTTATCGTGGACTGGAGCGGTTTCCTGATCGGCGGCGTGACATCCTTCCTGATGGCCATCACCGCGATCCACTTCTTCCTGAAGTGGCTCAACACAGTGGGTATGTGGCCGTATGTGATCTACCGGATTATTCTGGCTGGCGTGATTTACGCGGCGCTGATGTGAGCGGCGGGGTTGAACATGGGGTCAGATGAACGCGTTCATCTGACCCCGGCTATGGCTGTTCCCTCCAGCCTTCAGCAGGCTTCCAACGGGGCATAAGCCAACACCAGCCACTTGGTGCCCTCATCAAAGTTCACCTGCACCCGTGTATGGTGCCCGGTTCCCTCTGAATTCATAACGATACCCTCGCCGAACTTCGGATGGCGCACCCTCTGCCCCAGGCTGAAGCCGGACTGCTGCGCCGAGTCCTGGGCGAACAGACTTTGGTTTGGCCGCTCAACCATGGCCGGGCGGGTGACGGTGTTGCGTAAGCGCACTTCCTGCAGACAATCACCCGGAATTTCACGGACAAACCGGGAGAGAGCGTTGAACTTTTCCTGACCATACAGGCGGCGGGATTCCGCGTAGGTGAGCACCAGCTTTTTCATAGCCCGGGTAATACCCACATAGGCCAGGCGCCGCTCTTCTTCCATGCGGCCGGGTTCTTCCAGGGACATACCGTGGGGAAACAGGCCTTCCTCCACGCCGGCCAGGAACACCAGCGGAAATTCAAGGCCTTTGGCGGAGTGAAGGGTCATCAGCTGGACACTGTCTTCATGGTCGTCGGCCTGGGATTCACCAGCGTCCAGAGCCGCCTGGGCGATAAATTCCGCCAAGGGATCAACGCCATCCTCTACGTCATAATCAGACAGTGCGTTGACCAGTTCCTCCAGGTTTTCCACCCTGGCCTGGCCTTTCTCGCCTTTTTCGCTGGCGTGATAGTCTTTCAGCCCACTGTTTTCGATGGTCTGTTTCATCAGGCCCTGAAGCGAAGCATCGCCCACCATTTCAGACAGACCCTCGATGATGGCGATAAACGACTGCAGCCCGGTTTTGGCCCGACCTTTCACCTGCCCGGCTTCCAGCAGACGCTCAGCGGATTCCCACAGGGAGAGGCTCTGTTCCGTGGCATATTCCCGAAGCTCGGCCAGACTCTTGGCGCCGATGCCCCGGGGCGGAACGTTCACAACCCGTTCAAAGGCTGCGTCATCGCGCCGATACTGTACCAATCGCAGGTACGCCAGCGCATTGCGGATTTCCTGGCGATCATAGAACCGCAGGCCGCCGTATACCCGGTAGGGAATGCCCTGGCGCATCAATGATTCTTCCAGCACCCGGGACTGGGCGTTGGAGCGGTAGAGAATGGCGGATTCACTGCGCAGGTTGCCGTCCTGGACCCAGGCAGAGATGCTGTCGGCAATGTAGTTGGCTTCGTCCTGTTCATTGAACGCCGCGTACAGGCTGATTGGCTCGCCCTGCTGGCCGTCGGTCCACAGTTCCTTGCCCAACCGGCCCTGGTTGTTGGCAATCACCGCGTTGGCCGCCTTCAGGATCATCTGGGTGGAGCGGTAGTTCTGCTCCAGCCGCACCAGCCGGGCATTGGAGAAGTCCCGCTGGTATTGCTGGATATTCTCGACCTTGGCGCCCCGCCAGCCATAGATGGACTGGTCGTCGTCCCCCACCACCGTCATCGGCACCCGGTTACCGGCCAGCACTTGCAGCCAGGCGTACTGAATGGTGTTGGTGTCCTGGAACTCGTCCACCAGGATATGCTGGAACCGGCCCTGGTAATGGGCCAGCAGCTCGGGCCGGTGCAGCCAAAGTTCGTGGGAGCGCAGCAGCAGTTCACCGAAATCCACCAGACCACCCTGCTGACAGAGCTTTTCGTACTGACGGTAGATTTTCAGCATGATCGACTGGAAATGATCACCCGGATTCTCCTGGATATGATCCGCCCGCAGCCCCTCGTCTTTCTGACTGTTGATAAACCACTGGGCCTGCTTCGGCGGCCATTTACTCTCATCGATCTGGTTTTCCCGCATCACCCGCTTGATCAGCCGCAGCTGATCGTCGCTGTCCAGCACCTGGAAGCTCTCCGGCAGGCCGGCGTCTTTCCAGTGTGAGCGCAACAGACGGTGGGCAATGCCATGGAAGGTGCCGAACCAGAGACCGCGGGCAGGAATCTGCATCATCTGCTCGATGCGGTAGCGCATTTCCCTGGCGGCCTTGTTGGTAAACGTCACCGCCAGGATGCCAGTGGGCGGCACCCGATCAACGGTCATCAGCCAGGCGATCCGATGAACCAGAACCCGGGTTTTTCCGCTTCCAGCGCCGGCCAGAACCAGCAAGTGGTCATTCTGGGCAGTGACGGCCTCGCGCTGGGCGTCATTCAGGGGATCGATGATGTGGGAGATGTCCATAGAAAATCGGTTCGCTACTGGTTAAATAAACAGGTCTGAGAGTATAACAGGAGAAATGCGGGATTTCTTTTGGGCCTGGGTTAGCCCTTATCCGGGGAGGAACGCTCGAGGGCAGGTCTCTGTTCAGGACACGCTACGAGCACATCCATGTGCGCTTGGCTGTGGCCATCCTTGGCCACAGACAGTCCTGAACAGAGACCCGCCCCCGCGCTTATCTCACTTCAGAGATGGCTTCTCTACTAGAAACCTCTCGGAACTGTCTGAGCTTCCACAAACTCGAACAGACCTTCCAGGCCGCCTTCCCGGCCGATGCCGGAGGCCTTCATGCCACCAAATGGCGCTTCCGGCGTGGGGCCGGTGCCGGTGTTCCAGCCGCAGTGGCCAAAGCGAAGACCGGCAGCCACCCGCTGTGCCCGCTCGGCATCAGCCGTAAACACATAGGACGCCAGACCAAACTCAGTATCGTTACCGGCTTCGATGACTTCCTCTTCGGTGCGGAACAGGGCCATGGGCACCAGCGGGCCGAAGGTTTCTTCCTGATAGCATAGCATGTCCCGGTTCACGCCATGCACCACTGTGGGCGGGAAGAACAGGCCCCCGCTGAGTTCGCCGGGCTCCTTGCCTGCAACCAGTTTCGCGCCTTTTTCGAGGGCATCTTCCAGGTGACGCTTCACTTTGTCGAAGCCGGCCTGGTTGATCAGCGGGCCGAGATCGACATCACCGTTGATGCCATCACCCACGGTCATCCTGTTCACGCGCTCTGCAAGCTTCTGGCCAAAGACATCGGCCACTTTCTCGTGAACGAAGATGCGGTTGGCACAGACGCAGGTCTGACCGCCGCCGCGGAACTTGTTGGCGATCAGGTTGTCGGCGGCCGCGTCCAGGTCGGCGTCGTCGAAGACGATGAACGGGGCATTACCGCCCAGCTCCAGGGCCAGTTTCTTGACCTGTTCGGCGGTGTCGATAATCAGCTTGCGACCCACTTCGGTGGAGCCGGTGAAGCTGAGCATGGGTACGTCGGGGCTCTGGCACAGCACCTTGCCAATGACGCTGGCCTTGCCCATAACCAGGTTGACCATGCCATCGGGTATGTCGGTGTGTTTGTCCATCAGGCTGAACAGGGCAATCATGGTCAGCGGGGTTTCGCTGGCTGGCTTGATCACCGACGGGCAGCCTGCCGCCAGGGCGGCGGAGAGCTTCTTGGCGATCATGCCAATGGGGAAGTTCCAGGGTGTGATCAGGCCAGCCACACCGACAGGCCGGTAATGGACGGTCCAGGTGCAGTCCTTGGGCTTCTCGGGAATGGTATGGGCGTCCAGGGCCTGGATGTGCTTGGAGCAGTAGTCGAAGAAGCCGGCGGCGTAATCCACTTCACCCTGGGCTTCCTGCAGCGGTTTGCCGTGCTCCATGCAGAGAATCCGGCCGACTTCCTCCCTGTTGGCTTTCAGGGTGTCCCGGATATCTTCCAGCCATTTGCGGCGGGTTTCGATGGGGTACGGACTGGTCAGTTTCAGGGCCGATTTGCCGGCGGCTACGGCCGCCAGGATATCCTGCTCAGGCATTAACGGCACTTGCGCGATGACTTTACCGGTGGCGGGATTGTAGACATCAAAGGTGTTGCCTTCGGCGTTGTCTGTCCAGCGACCGCCAATGTAGCCCGTCATCTTTTCCAACAGGGGTGACTTGATCATCTTGGCTCCTTTTCGGTATTTGGGTCGGTATTTGGCCTGGTATTCGGCGGCGCCCCTTACGGGACGGCATTGCGTCAGTAGCTTATGTCTCCCATAGTGAGTGTTGTAGCGAAGCCTGTAAAGTCAAGGGCAGGCTATTGATCATCCTCCGACTGTGCCTATACTCGGAGAACCAGACACTCAAGAGGCCGGACAATGAAAGCATTTTTCCATCCCGCGCAGGACCAGCACATTCCACAGACTTACTTTACCCGGGGCCAGATGCGTCAACCCCAGGAAGTGCCTGATCGTACCGGGCAGATGCTGGATGGCCTGAAGGAGATGGGCGTTTCAGTGCTTCAGCCGGCGGATCAGGGCGCCGGCCCAATCTCGAAGGTTCACGATCTGGGTTACCTGCGCTTTCTGGAATCCGCCCATCGTCGCTGGAAACAGATGGATGACTGGGGTGACGAGGTCATCTCCAATATATTCGTCCGCGCTCCCAATCACCTGACCGGCATTCTCGCCGAGGCCGCCCGTTACCAGGCCGATGGCAGTTGCCCGATTGGCGAGCATACCTGGCATGCCGCCTACTGGTCCGCCCAAAGTGCCCTCGGTGCCGCCGATGCGCTGATTGCGGGTGACCGGACCTCTTACGCCGTGTGTCGCCCACCCGGCCATCACGCGCGGAGAGATGCCGCAGGCGGCTTCTGCTACCTGAACAATGCCGCCATTGCCGCGGAGCACATGAAAACCCGGTTCCCGAAAATTGTGATTCTCGACACCGACATGCACCACGGCCAGGGCATTCAGGAGATCTTCTACGACCGCAGCGACGTGCTCTATATCTCGATCCATGGCGACCCCACCAACTTCTATCCGGTAGTCACCGGCTTCGAAACCGAACGGGGAGAAGGCGAAGGTTTCGGTTACAACATCAATATGCCAATGCCCCACGGTTCATCCGAGGACGATTTCTTTGCGAAGTTGGACGAAGCCCTGGCCGCCATCAAGCTGTTCCAGCCGGATGCCCTGATCCTCGCCCTCGGCTTTGATATCTACAAGGACGACCCCCAGGCCAAGGTATCTGTGTCTTCAGAAGGCTTCTGCAAGCTCAGCACCCACGTGCGAAAGCTGGGGCTACCGACGCTGGTGGTTCAGGAAGGGGGCTATGATCTGGACACGCTCAGTGACAATGTCCGGCAGTTCTTCAAAGGCCTGGAGGGCTGACTTTCAGGCGGCGGGCGCGTAAACCTTCACGTTTTCGTGCCCTTCGGCTTTCAGGTGCCCCGCGTGCATGCGGCTCATGGTGCCACGATCACAGTACAGCAGATACTGCCGATTCCCCGGCAGGTCCGCCATCTGCCGGTTAAGTTCGTAGAATGGAATCCGCAGGATTTCATTGCTGGTCAACTCCAGCGGTGCCTGCTCCCCCTCTGAGGGATGGCGCACGTCGATAATCACGTCATCCACCGCTGGCGTCTGCACCAGTTCCACCTTCTCCGGCGTAACCGTCGTTTCCAGCAACCGGTCTACCGGGGTTTCCTCCCGGGCGTCAATGGCGCTCGCCAGAACGGCTGCGTCCATCCGGGCTTCATCTTCTTCCACCCGATGCAGTTTGGCACGGGTTGCCGGCTTCCGGGAGATCACGCCACAGTATTCCGGCATGGTGCGGGCGTAAGATTCGGTGCCAATTTCCCGGGCGATCCGGATGATGGATTCCTTATCCATGGACACCAGCGGGCGCAGGACCACTTCATCAGTGGCACGGTCCACTACATTCAGGTTGCTCAGGGTCTGGCTGGACACCTGGGCCACGGCATCGCCGGTCACCAGGCCAATGGCATTGTTCTTCCGGGCAATCTCGGCTGCGGCCACCAGCATCTGCCGCTTCAGTACCACACCCCAGTGTCGGTGGCTGACCGAACGCATGATCTCGGCCACCACTCCCTCGAACGGCACGGCGATAAACTTGGCGCTGTGGGAGGCGCCGTAACGGTCCCAGAGGTAATGCACCACCTGGCGCACGCCAACTTCGTGGGCGGCGCCACCCAGGCTGAAAAACAGAAAGTGACTGCGAAGCCCCCGCCGCATCATCAGGTAGGCCGCAACCGAGGAGTCGTAACCACCAGACATCAGGGTCAGAACGTTCTCGACGCTGCCCATCGGATAGCCACCCAGGCCCCGGTGCCTGCGGTGGGCAATATGGAACTGATCGCCCTGAACTTCGATGCGCACCTCAACCTGGGGTGACTTCAGATCAACTCCGGTGGCGCCGGATGCCTGCATCAGTGCAGCGCCGACCGTCCGCTCCAGATCAATGGAGCGGAAGCTGTGCTCGCCATGGCGGCGGGCCCTGACTGCGAAGGTCTTGCCATTCAAGCGCTCGGAGAAGGCCTCAACGGCCTTTTCGGCAACATCCTCAAGGCTGACAAGTGGAAACGCCGCGATTTCCTGGATGGTAGAGATGCCCGGAATGCGCAGAAGCGCTTCAACGACCGGGCCGGACAGGCGGCGGCCATCCGGCACCTCCACATCCACCCGGTCCCAGCGGCCTTCAACCCGGATTTCCGGATCCACCCGGACAAGGAGCCTGCGTATGTTCTGCCCCAGATGACGCATCTGTTGGCGGCGGACGGGCTTGCTTTTGATGGCGACTTCCGGGGCGGGACGAATCAACAGTTTCATAAATCAGAATTTTGTCGGGTGGCGTATGAAAGGGAAAGCGCTTAGTGTACCGTTTTGACTCCGTGCCTCAAAATCCGGCATTGCCGCAACATTCAGGAGCTTCACCGTTAATGCAGGAAATGACCATCAATGCCCTGGTCTCCCCCGAGGGCAGCCTTGAAATTCTTTCCAACCACGAGGTCAACCGACTCAAGGACCGCAGCGAAGGCGGCCTGTATCGCTTGTTCCGCCAGTGCGCACTGGCGGTTCTGAACACCGGCATACAAACGGATGACTGCAAGGCGCTGATGGAATCCCGTGGGGATTTCGATGTCCGGCTGGTACCGCAACCACGTGGCCTGAAGCTTGAGCTGATCAATGCCCCCTGCCACGCCTTTGTCGACGGCCAGATGCTCAGGGCAATCCGGGAGCATCTGTTTTCGGTGCTCAGGGATATTGTCTATTCGCATTCGATCCCCCAGTCCGCCGCCGGTTTTCGCCGGGACGACCCAGAGGACATCACCAATTACGTATTCCACATCCTGCGCAACGCCCGTGTCATGCAGGCGGGGCGGCAGCCGGATCTTGTCGTTTGCTGGGGCGGCCACTCCATCGGCCACGCGGAATACCAGTACAGCAAGGAAGTGGGCCATCAGTTGGGCCTGAGAGCCCTGAGCATCTGCACCGGTTGCGGGCCAGGCGCCATGAAGGGCCCGATGAAGGGCGCCACCATCGGCCACGCCAAGCAGCGGGTAAAAAACGGCCGCTATATTGGCATTACCGAGCCCGGTATCATTGGCGCGGAGGCGCCGAATCCCATCGTCAATGAGCTGGTGATCATGCCGGATATCGAAAAACGCCTGGAGGCGTTCGTCCGCTGCGGCCATGGGGTGATTGTGTTCCCGGGCGGTGTCGGCACCGCCGAGGAAATTCTCTACCTGCTGGGTATTCTGCTGCACCCGGACAACGCCGACCTGCCCTTCCCGGTGGTGTTTACCGGCGAGAAGGAGAATGCCGAGTATTTCGAGATGATCGACAAGTTCATCCGCAACGCCCTGGGCGATGAAGCGGCGAGCAAGTATGAAATCATCATCGACGATCCGGTGCGTGTGGCGCAAACCATGAAAAAAGGCATGAAGGAGGTGGAAACCTTC
Organism: Marinobacter sp. SS8-8; assembly: GCF_030540945.1. Lineage (NCBI taxonomy): Bacteria > Pseudomonadati > Pseudomonadota > Gammaproteobacteria > Pseudomonadales > Marinobacteraceae > Marinobacter > Marinobacter sp. SS8-8. The sequence goes on from NZ_JASSVN010000003.1 coordinate 329,830, forward strand.
CGTCGCGCCATGCAGGACGCCTATTATTTCAACTGGATGCTGAAGATCGATCCGGTGTTCCAGTTACCCTTCGAGCCGAATCACGACAACATGCGCGCTCTTGAGCTGCACCGGGACCAACCGGCACATCTGATTGCCGCCAATCTGCGCAAGGCCTTCAGCGGCATTGTCGCCGGGAACGTCAAGGAGGGAGGAATACGTCAGGTTCAGGAGAAGGGGCCGTTCGAAATTGCCGGCGACCCGAACCTGATCAAGCCGCTTGAAGCAATGCTGGAACAGTTCGTGGCGCAAAACCGGATGAAGTTGCCGGGCTCTTCGGCCTATCGACCCAGCTACCGGATTGTCAGCGGGGCGGCCTGAGCCACACCGCTGATGCGGCAGATGGCTTACTTGCCGCCGTCTGCCGGCAGGCTGGCATAGTATGCCGCCAGGTTTGCGATGTCAGTGTCGCTCAGGGCCGCAGCCTGGCCCTGCATGATGGCCGCCTGGCCACCGGAGCGTTCCTTGTTCTTGTAGGCCTTCAGTGCCGATACAAGGTATTGCTCGTTCTGGCCCGCCAGGTTCGGATAGGTGGGGATCTGTGCCAGACCGTTCTGGCCGTGACACGCAGCACAGACTGCTGCCTTGGCCTTGCCTGCCGCGGCGTCTGCCGCAGAAACTACAGCAGGAACTGCAGCGCTGAACGCAAAGATTCCCGCAATAGCGTAGTGTTTCAGATTCATTGGGATTAACCTCTTCTCATCGTTTTTCATCATCGTTTTCAGATTTTTCGACCGGCACCTTGAACAGGACGGCAAACTGACTAGCATTTATAGCACAGAGCCCCGGAACGTCAAATGCGATAGGTCAAGGGCCTTCCTCCGACGTTGGTCCTCTTTAACTGCCCTGGCTATCGAGGTGACAGTACGACTGATTCCGTGCCAACGATTATTTTCTTTTTCCGGAGATACCCTCGATGTCTGTAGAGGCCCAGGAACTTGCCTGTCGCGAAGGTCACATAGGCCTGCTGACACTGAATTCACCCGGCACTCTCAATGCGCTTTCCGACCGCATGATCGAACAGGCCCAGAGCACCCTGGACCGCTGGGCCAGGGACAACCGGATCTGCCTTGTTGTCCTGCAGGGCGCCGGTGACCGGGCGTTTTGTGCCGGCGGCGATATCCGGCAACTCTACGCTGCCATCATTGACCCCGCTGATCCCGAAAAGCCGGCCCGCTTCTTTGCCCGCGAATACCGGCTGGATTACAGCGTTCACCGTTTCCCGAAACCGGTGGTTGGCATTGCCCAGGGCGTGGTTATGGGAGGCGGCCTTGGCCTGTTTTCCGGCTGCCGTTATCGCCTGGTGACTCCGGACATTACGCTGGCCATGCCGGAAATCGCCATTGGCCTGTTCCCGGACGTGGGCGCCAGCTGGTTCCTGAACCGGCTTCCCGGACGCCTTGGCCTGTTCATGGGATTGACCGGCGCTCGCCTGAATGCCACGGACACCCTCCGTGTAGGCCTCGCCGATCTGGCAATCCTGCCGGAAGACCGTGACACCCTGCTGGCGCGGTTACAGGAAGAACGTTGGTCCGGCAAGGCCGCCGCCGATGACAACCGTTTGTTCCGGCTGCTCAACCGGATCCAGTCTCCCGACTACCGGGCACTGCCAGCCGGCCAGCTGGAGCAGCACGAGCAATACATCGCCCGGCTGAGTTCCGGCGACGAACTGCCGGAGATCGTCGATCAACTCTTGTCGGCAAAGGTCGGCAGCCAGTGGTGGAATACCTGCGTGAACACCCTCAGGACTGGCTGCCCGGTATCGGCATGGCTGGTGTGGACACAGTTGAAGAAGGCCCAGCAGATGTCACTCAGGGATATTTTCCGGATGGAACTGGCGATGGCATCGGAATGCACCCGCAGACCTGACCTGAAGGAGGGCATCCGGGCCCTGGCCATCGACAAGGACCGCAACCCGCGGTGGTCCTGCGAGCGGATTGCCGATGTGCCCGAGGAGGTGGTTGCGGCCCACTTCGTGCCGGAATGGAACGATGAAACCGATCCGATGAGGCTGGAATAGCCATGCCAGACATCGGCTAGAGCGCAGCGCCCGCCTGCACCAGCAGCATTTCCAGATCCCGGTTGTTGGTAGCGCGGGCAATGTCCAGTGCCGTCTTGCCGCTGTCAGCCCGGTAATTCACATCGGCACCGGCGGCCACCAGCATTTCAGCCGTCAGCAAATCACCCCTGGCGACAATCTTCATGAGCAGGGATTCTCCGCCCTGGCTGACATTGACATTGGCACCAGCCGACAGCAATACCCTGACCACAGACAGATGCCCGTTCTCAGCGGCGCGCATCACCGGGGTATAGCCCTCATGATCGCTGGTGTTCACATCGGCACCGGCCGACAGCAACAACTGTACACGTCTTTTTTCGCCATTACCGGCGGCTGAAACCAGAAGTATATCGGCCTCGGCCAAGGCCTGCGGGGTGAGATTTACCGGCTGGCTTTGGGAGGCGCAGGCAGATAAGAAGCTGAGCAGTGTGAGCAAAATCAGCAAAGAACGGGGAGAGCCGGTTCCCTTGGCCATAACAAACAATCTCTGTGGAAGGATAGGTGCGCCTATTCTGGTCAGCCAAGGCCGGGAATTAAATCGAGCGGTTCACAACTCCGGCCCCTTCTCAAGGAGATCGTCAAAAAGATCGCGAAGCAGTTGCCGCAAACGGTCTTCACCATCCTTTTGCCCCCGGCAAAGTTTCTCAGCCTGAAGTGAGGACCATGACCGGCCCTGAAGCACCGCCCGACACCACAAGGCCAGTGACTCCTGATCTGCCAGCCACGCCATGACCCCCGGTGTCCGGCTCAGTGTCCGCAACACCGGGACGGTCATCTGGAATCCGCGATGACCGTTGGCGAAATTGTGCAGATCCCGCAGGTCGTCGTTATCGGGCTCCGGCCCCGATGGCAGATCGGCGGTGATGCCGGCGAGTAACCGCGGCCCAAGCGCCGGCCAGTTGGCCGGCAACAGCGTCAGCCAGTGCGCTCCCAGCCGCTGACGGATACGCTCCGCCAATTCCGAGCCTGCCGGACTGATACCCCGAATCATCTGCAACGGGTATTCACCGCTTGACGCCTCCTGCTGCAGGCCCGCCCGCACCACCTGTAAGCCACAACTCTGCCAGAAGGCCAGCAGATCGCTGCTGCCGCCAAAGCTGGTGCCGAGATAATCCAGTCCCTGCTCGCTGGCAAAAGCCTTTGCTGCCTCAACCAGACGGCTCCCGATACCCAGCCGCCTCGACTCGTCCGATACCGCGATGCGGACCACCCGGAGACACCTCAGGGAGGCTGCTTCCGGATAACCGCTGTGGCTGGCCAGTGACTGGGGCAACAGATGGCCGCGGATACGACGGGTACCGAGACTGACCTGTTCCGCCAGTGCCGGCTCAAGCCCGCCTTCCAGCGCGCACCAGAGCACGCCCACCGTCTGGTCGCCGAACCGCGCCCGCCAGCTTCGGGCCGCCGGATCGTCCAGCCATTGCCGAAGATCGGCAGGGGCAGTCCGATAATGGGCATCCACCAGCAGGCCGAAGGCGTCGGACAGCTCCGGATCCGGTGCCTCGGCCGGCTGCCACGGCTGAATGATCAGTTCATCCGAACTGGCAGCAGGACCTGAGGATTTACCATCACCGTCCGCCGCAAGCATGAACAATTCCGAGACCAGGGCTTCCAGCGGATCACCCTGGGCCCAGCGCACCGGCTCGGTCAGGCCAAGGGCTTGCCAGTGGGGCGTTGACTTCTCCAGCACCTGACGGAAACGTATGGAAAACCCCCTTCCCGCGCCCTCATAGCCGTGAACCGTGGTGGAAAACGCCACCCGGGGCCAGCCCAGGAGAACCGCCTTGAGCAGGGGTGCGGGAAGGGCGGCGGCCTCATCCACCATGACCACCTCAGCCTCCGGGCGCGAGGCCAGCAGTTCCCGAATCGGGAGGTACCTGAGGCGTCCTCCGTCGCGAGTCGTCAGTGCCCCGGACCTGGCACTGGCCAGTTGCCCCCCCAGTGACTCGCGGGCATGTCGGAACAGGGCTTCCACGCTCTGTTCCGAGGGCGCAGAAACCAGGATGTCCTGCCTGCCCTGTTGCAGCAATTGCGCTGCTGCCATGCCCAGGGCCGCGGATTTACCCCGGCCCCGGTCCGCGGTCACGACCACTGGCCGGCGTCGGCGGCCGAGGCCAAAGCGAACCAGGCGCCGGACCAGGTGTTCCTGATCGGGCGTGGTTTTAATGGTAAAGGCAGTCTCCGGAATGGTGAGAGGGGGTAAAAGCGAGGAGGGCGCGCTGTCCGGCGTTATTCGGATCGCCGCCTCGTGATTCCTCAGAATTCTGGCCATGCGGGCAGCAAAGATGTGCCCGCCCTCATGGTCCAGGCCGGTTCTGGAATAATCCGGATCTGCAAAATGGCGCCACTGCTCAAGGGGCGGCATCAGCCAAAACAGCAAACCACCAGCGGTAAGTGCTCCCGAAAGCGCGGCGAAGGCATCCGGCGGATTGCCCTGCCAGCCGTCCCAGACAATCACCGGGAGTTCACCGCCAAGCCATTTCCGGGCCGCTGATGGTGCAAGCCGGGTCAGGCGATTGTCGGGCGTGTCCGCAGCCGGACCGGTCCAGACGCCGGCCTGGAAGTCCAGGCCTGGCAGCAAGCCGGCCAGCCACCGGATCGCGGCATCACGGGTGCCTTCCAGCAAAACAAGCCGGCGTTCGCCGCGGGCAGCGAGGCTTTGCTGGAGGTTGCACCAGGCTTTTGTGCACGGCGCGGTGTTGATGCCGGCATGTCTCATCAGCTGAGGTCAGCGCCCTGGGCCTTGAGGTCGTCGAGGGCGCATTTTTCCAGGGCGGCCTGGTGGGTGGCCCGCAGGCGCACTCTTGGTGCACAGCCGGCATCAAAGGCTTCCTGCCAGCGGGCGGCGCAAAGGCACCAGCTGTCTCCGGCTTTAAGGCCTTCGAAGCCGAATTCGGGTCTGGGGGTGCTGAGGTCGTTGCCCTGGGCTTTGGAGAATTCGAGGAATTCGTCGGTGACTACGGCGCAGACGGCGTGGAGGCCAAAGTCATCGGGGCCTACGTTGCAGCAGCCATCGCGGTAGAAGCCGGTAATCGGGTCTTTGCCGCAGGTTTCCAGTTTTTCGCCTAGTACGTTTACGGATTCTGACATTTCCATTATTCAGACCTTTTAGATTGGGAGTTAGCGGGGCCTCGGGGCAGCCAGTTGGTGAGCGGCCTTCCAAAACACGCTCCTTGCGGCACATCCATGTGGCGCTTGGGCTGCGCCATCCTTGGCTCCGCACAGTTTTGGAAGGCCGCTCACCAACTGTCTGTCATACCTGTGAGTCAGCGTCCCCGCGCCTCGAACTGTATCAATTATGCGGTAGCGGTATCCGCTCTACCAGCAGGCCGTTACAATACCGGCCATGCCAACCAAACCCCAAACTTCCGATACCACCAACCTTCCGGATTACCTCACCGATGAGCAGCGGGCGATTATTACTGCCGGCTATGAACATGCGGTGATCACCGCCGTGGCCGGGAGCGGCAAGACGTCGACGCTGGCGTGGCGGATACGGTATCTGCTTGAACAGGGGCATGACCCGGACCGGATGCTGGTGTTGATGTTCAATCGCAGTGCCCGGGTGGATTTCGAGCGGAAGTTGCAGGAGGTGGGCTGCCAGAGCGGTCTTACGTTGCCGGAGATCCGGACCTATCACGCCATGGGGCTGCGTTTGTACAGGCGGTTTGTCCGGGAGGGGTACCTGCCGGGGTTTTCGGAGAAGATCCTGACGGATCAGGAGATCAGTTTTCAGGCTTGGCAGCTGACACGGCGGCTGGCGCCGGAGGATCTGGCGGACGAGATCCGGCGGAGCAAGAAGGATTTTGTGGAGACGGCGACGGGCTTTATTGACCTGGTGAAGACGACGCTGTCGCCGGCGGAGGTTGTGTTTGAGGAGTTGGGGTATTCGGACAAGCACAAGTATCTGATTGATCTGTTCCACAGTTTTGAGCAGTGGCGTAAAGGCCAGGGGCGGATCAGTTATGCGGATATGCTGTATGAGCCGGTGATGGCGATTCATCAGAACCCGCCATTGCAGCGGCTGGTAGGCAACAAGATGGATCTGATTCTGGTGGATGAGTACCAGGACACCAATGAGATCCAGCATCTGTTGCTGAGGTACGTGGCCGGCGACCGGGCCCGGGTAACGGTGGTAGGGGACCCGGACCAGACGATTTACGAGTTTCGGGGCGCGAAGCCGGAGTTTATTCTCAAGCGCTTCAGCGATGAGTTCGAAAGCGCGCTGGAGCAGACACTCAGTTACACCTTCCGCTACGGCCACCGGGTAGCCCTGCTGGCGAATCATCTGATCTGTCATAACACCGGGCGCAAGGATGTACTGTGCCATTCCCACCCGTCCACGCCGCAAACGGAGATTACCCTGCACCGGGCGGAGAGTGATGCCGATACGGTGTTGCAGATTCTGCAAAACCAGACAGAGCCGGCCCTGGCCGGCACCGCCATTCTGTTCCGGGTGTGGAGCCAGAGTGTGCCGATTGAGCTCAAGCTGCTGGCCCAGCGGATTCCCTACCGGATTGATGCCGGCAAGGGCGCGCTGTTCAGCCGGGAGGTGCAGGCCATCACTGCGCTGTTGATGGTGGTGACCGGGAAGCTCGGAAAGCTGCCGGAGGAAGACCGACTGGAGCAGGCCCGGCAGTTGTTACGCTTTCCGCACGTTGGGTTGAAAGAACCGGAGCTGGAGCAACTGGCGCGGTTTCTTTCGAGCTCTTCCAGCGGCTGGCACGAGCGGTTGCTGGCGATGGATTTTGATGCCCTGGCGCCGATGGCGGCGCGCAAGCTGCGAAAACTGGGGGAGCTGCTGGCACAGCTCCGTGGTTACTCGGGTCCTGTGGCGGGGCTGATCAGCACTTACGCCGAGCATACAGACCTCTACGAAGGCATACGAAGCCTGGCGTTAACCTATGAGAGCGCTGAGGAGCGGATTGATACCATACAGGGGTTCCAGCAGTATCTGAAAAGCCTGGACGTTACCGCCGAAGGCGCCCTGGACCACCTGAAAACCCTGAGGCAGCAGGCCGGCGAAAAACAGCAGGGGGGCGTTCTGCTGTCCACCATTCACCGCACCAAGGGGCTGGAATGGCCGACGGTGATTATCCCCGGTCTGCGGGAGAAGTACCTGCCCTACAGCCCGCGCCCCCAAGACGATGCCCGGAGCTTTCTGGAGAGTGAGCGGCGGCTTCTGTATGTGGCCATGACCCGCACCCGCCAGCAGCTTCATCTGATCACCCGGCCTGCCAGCACGCAACCGTACCTGGATGGCGATCAGGGCCCCAGCCGGTTTGTGGAAGAATGCTGTTTTGAGCTGGCCAGGGAATTCGGGCGATGGCTGGATGAACGGAACCCGGCCGAAACCTCCAGTATCCGGCTGACCTCGCCCCTGACGCCGGTCAGCCAACGCTATGCCAACGGGGAAAGCGTCACCCTTGAGGGCCTGGCGGCAAAATCGGCGAGTTCGACGAAACCTCCCTGGCATCGGCTGCGCCTCAACCATGCGGTTTTTGGTTCCGGCTCGGTGATTGCGGAGGATGAAAGCTCGTTCGAAGTGCATTTCGACAACGGCGAAATACTCAATTTCAGCAAGAAGAGCGCACATCTTTATTTCACGGCTCTGGCCTGAAACGACTTCTGGCACGTAAAGGTCAACCGGGTACAATTGCGGACGTAATAATCCGTATCATTTTTTGTCTTTTTTGGCCTACTGGCCTAAATTCCGGGTATACAAGCACTTTTCATAACAAAGTGCGGTACCACAACGACAATGAACAGGAGGTTCTGCATGAACGTCATGCGTCCGATTTCCGCGGCTGTCCTGGCCGCCACTCTGGCAACTCCGGCCCTGGCCGAACGTCAGGAAACCATCTATATCAACCCGTTTGCTGGCTTCCAGCTGTTTGATGACAAGCGTGATCTGAGCGAAACCGGCACCTTTGGGGTGGGCCTGGAATACCGTTTCCGCCCCCACTGGTCCGTGGAAGCGCTCTACTCCCGGGCCGACGCGGACCGCAAGTATGTGCCCGGCCAGTCCGAGTTTGATGAAGTTCGGGTCGATGGCACCTATTACTTTGCAGGTCCGGACGAAGTCTGGAACCCGTATGTGTCCCTCGGTGCCGGCTATGCAGATTTCGGCTCTGACTCAAGTGGCGTACGAACAGCCGGCAGCAATCACGATGAAACCCGGGTCAACGTGGGTACCGGTTTCCGCTACAACGTCAGTGACGCGGTTTCTTTGCGTGGAGACCTCCGAGAGTTCCACGGCATTGACGAAAGCACCTTCGACACCCAGGTTTCCCTGGGCATCAGTTATGCCTTCACCCGCACCGTGGCCCAGGCCGCTCCGGCGCCCACCCGCCCGGCGGATGCAGACGGTGACGGTGTACCCGATTCCCAGGATCGGTGCCCGGGCACGCCCTCAGGAGCGACCGTTGACAACAGTGGCTGCGAACCGGATTCGGATCGCGACGGCGTTGCGGACAGCCGCGACCAATGCCCTGACACGCCGCGCGGTGCTGAAGTAAACAGCCGCGGTTGTGAACTGGACAGCGACAACGATGGCGTCGTTAACAGCCAGGATCAGTGCCCGAACACCGCTGCAGGCGCGGATGTGGATGCCGCCGGCTGTGAAGGGGTCACTGAAACCATCCAGACCTTCACCATCCAGGTGAATTTCCCGACCAACAGCTCTGTGATCGGCAACGCCTATGATGATGAGATCCGCCGTGTCGCAGACTTCATGCGGGAAAACCCGGAAACCGTCGTGGAGATTGCCGGCCATTCCGACAGCCGCGGTGACGCCAACTATAACCAGTTCCTGTCCCAGCGCCGCGCCGAAGCAGTTGCCGGTCGCCTGACCGGGCCCCTGGGTGTTGATCCGTCCCGCGTGAACGCCGTGGGTTACGGTGAAGCCCAGCCGGTCGCCTCCAATAACACAGCCGGCGGCCGCGCTGCCAACCGCCGCGTGGAAGCGCGCATTCAGGTTCGCCGTTAAGTACTGGCCGCTATCTGAATAGGCAGGCAAGGCGCTTTCGGGCGCCTTGCCTGTTTCAGGAAACCCTGACGGCATCGATCAGCAGGTTGCGGGGTGTCAAAGAGTCGCTTCTGCCACCATGGCGGCCATTTCCGGATAACGCCGGGTCCAGGCCGGTTCCGGAAAATGTCGGAGCGGCCGCCCGTGCCCGTTGCACCATGGGCTTCGGCGAGCTCTGGCTGGTCAACTCCGACCTGCTGACCGGCCTTCCCATGAAGGTGGCCTACCCCTCCCTGAACCTCGCCCAGTCGGTGATGCTCTATGCCTGGGAAATGTCAGGGCTTTCCGGGGCTTCTGATGTCCAGCACGAACACGCCGAAGAAAGCCGTCTCGGTGCGCTCAGGAGCCGACTTGAGTCGTTACTGCCTGAGCTGGACACACCGCCTGAGGGAAAGCTGTTCCAGTGGGCTTTCGAGCGGCTGCCGTTGCTGTCTGATCGGGATATCGGGTTTGTTCATACAATGTGTTCGAACATTGAGCGCGCTCTGCATCCGAGGCTCTGCATCCGAGAAAGAGCCAGACGGATAAGCCCTTCCGGGATACGCTGTGAATACGTCCATGTACGCTCGACGAAAACATCCATGTTTTCGACGATCCCGGGAGGGCTTATCCGTCCGGCTCCCGGCCTCTTGCGCGCACCGATTTACGGAAACTACTCCTGGAATCTTCCCGGGCGGAAAGCATCCAGGCAGATGATAGGTTCCTCGCCTTCTATTACCCGGGCAATGACGTCAGCACTGCCCGCAGACAGGGTCCAGCCGAACGTGCCGTGGCCGGTGTTGAGGTAAAGGTTGTCTCGGGGACCCCGCCCGATTATCGCTGGGCCATCCGGCGTCATCGGGCGGAAACCGGTCCAGGCTTCCGCCTCGTCGAGATTTGCACAACCGGGAAACCGTGACTCCACAGATTTCCGGATCGTTGCCAGTCGAACCTCGGGAATATCCCGATTGAAGTCCGCCAGCTCGACAAAACCGGTGGCCCGCAAACGATTGCCCAAACGGGTGGAAACAACTTTGTAATTGTCGTCATGGATGGTGGAAGCCGGACCTCGCTCCGAATTTTTCATCGCGACAGTGAGGCTGTAACCCTTGACCGGATAGATGGGCAGTTCCAGCCCGAGTGGCCGGAGCAGATGGCTGGACCAGCATCCGGCGCTGATCACAAAAGCGTCAGCTTCCAGGGCCTCCATAACGCCATCGACAGGCCTCACAGTGATAGCACTTACCTTGTGCTCATCGGCAATCAGTTTTTCAGCGTCCACGTTGTAGCGAACCACCACGCCATGTTCCTCACAGGCTTTCGCCAGCTCCCGGGAGAATTGGTGACAGTCGCCGGTGCCATCGGTGTCGTAGCTCAGGGCGCCGTAGAGGGGGCCATTACCGACCATGCCGGGTTCCGCTTCACGGACCTGCTCGGGAGTGAGCAAACGGGATGGGATGCCCAACTCGTTCAGCAAATCGTGGGTGGCCCGGTAGCCTTCCAGTGCCTCCGGCGTACTGGCCAGGTGCAGCAGGCCCTGGTGGGCGCCATCGAACGCCAGACCGAGTTCCTTCTCCAGTGTCAGAAAACGTTCCCGGCTGTGGATACCGAGACGTAACATGGCGCGCCGGTTCAGCCCGAACAGCCCCGGTGACCAGGCGTAACGAAGGGTGGCGAACATGAATCTGAGTGTTTCCACAGAAGGTGGCACCCGCAGTTTCAGGGGGCCATCCTGCTTGAATAGCCAGGGCAGCGCCTTGAATACCATGGCCGGATCTGCCCAGGGGTAGACCACACCGTAGGAACGCTGGGCCGCGTTGCCCTTGCTGGTTTCGTTTCCCGCAATGCTGTGACGCTCCAGTACCGTAACCTTGTGACCCCGGCGATTCAGCTCATAAGCGGTGGTCATTCCCACCACGCCACCACCGACAACAACAATGTGCATGTGCCTCTCCGTCTTGTTTTACTTCACGCCGTTTTTGGCCAACAGGCGCCGGTATTCGTTCAGCGCGGCTGCAAAGACGGCGCGGGAAGGCCCTCGCCATCATCCAATAGCGTCGGGTAATCCCGGAACCTGGGTTTGTTTGCGTCAAAAAGAAAGGAACTGGCCAACGCCGATAACGTCATCAAGATACTCCGTGGAACTCCCTATGAATCAACTACAGGTCGACAATCGTACAAACTGGTAAACTTGCATGACCTAATTCTCAGAATAGCAGCCTTAACACCGGTTGCGATGGAGTGTAGTACCCGGTAATGAGTAAAAAACGTCGCGAGATTCCCGTATTCGATCACCCGATCATCGAGACCCACTGCCACCTGGATTACCTCAGGGAACGCCCCCTGGAGGAGACCCTGGAGCAGGTGCAACAGGTCAACATCGAGAAAGTAATCACCATTGCCGTGTCCCCGGACAACCTTGCCCGGGTCCGTGAGCTCAGCCAGATTGCACCCTGGGTGTACGGCACGCAAGGGATTCACCCTCACGATGCCGAAAGTTATTGCGATGGGGTGGAAGCTGAAATACGCGCCCATGCCGGTGACGACAAAATCGTGGCGGTAGGCGAAATCGGGCTGGATTACTTCTATGACAACGCCGACCAGGAGGTTCAGCGCCAGGTGTTCCGGCGCCAGCTTCAGATTGCCTGCGATACCGACCGGCCTGTGGTTATCCACAGCCGGGAGGCAGACGAGGACACCATCGCCATCCTCAGTGAGTTCGAGGCCAGTCTCAGGCGCCGTGGCGTGATTCACAGCTTTACCTCCGGTCCGGGCCTGGCACGCTACTCGCTGGATCAGGGCTGGTGCCTCGGTTTTAACGGCATCACCACCTTCAACAAGGCGGAAAACGTGCGAGACATTGTCCGCATGGCGCCCCTGGACCAGATCCTGCTGGAAACCGACGCACCGTTCCTCACCCCGGTCCCATACCGTGGCAAGGAAAACGCCCCTTTTTACCTGCCGTTTGTCGCGGAAAAGATTGCCTTGGTTAAAGGTCTTCCCCTGGAGGAGGTGATCGCACGGACCTATCAGAACAGCCTGCGGACGTTTTTCCCCGGACAATGATCAAGCGCATTCCTATCTCGGCACTGAAGGTCGGCATGTACATCACCGACCTGAACAACGACTGGATTCCTCATAACACCCAGCGCAAGCGCGGCGTGATCAAAAAGGAGGAAACCATCGAGAAAATCCGCCGGATGGGGGTACAGTCTGTCTATATCGACGCCTCCAAAGGTGCCGATACCCAGGACTCCGAAACCGCCTCCGAAGTGGATCGCCGAAACGAATCCGCCCTCCAGCGTGCGGGCGAGCAGGCGCCAGGCCTGCGCCCGCATGTTCCGCTTACTGAAGAAATTGTGATTGCCCAGAAAATTCACAGCCAGGCCCAGGGGCTGGTGGGCGACTTCATGAACAACGTCAAGATGAGCGCCGCCATCGACATTGCCCCGATCCACCAGCTGGCGGATGAACTCCAGCGTTCGGTTTTTCGGAATGCCAACGCCCTGAGCTGTCTCGGTCGCATCCGGGAGAAAGACAATTATCTGCTGGAACACTCGGTCAATCTGAGTGTTCTGATGTCTTTGTTCGGAAATTACCGTGGCCTGCCAGCCGACGTTCTGCATCAGACCATTGTCGGAGCGCTGCTCCACGATCTGGGCAAGACCCTCACGCCCGATGAGATACTGCATAAACCCGGGCGCCTGACCCCTGAAGAATTCGAGGTCATGAAACTGCACGCACGGCATTCCCGGGATATTCTCGCCGCCACCGAGGGCATTGGCGAGCTGACCGTGATCACTGCCGCCCAGCATCATGAGCGACTCGATGGGAGCGGGTATCCGGAAGGCCTCAGGGGTGAGGATATTTCCGAATACGGCCGCATGGTTGCCATCACTGATGTCTATGACGCCATTACTGCTGACCGGGTCTACCACCAGGGAATGACTCCGACACAGGGCTTGAAAAAACTACTGGAGTGGAGCGGCGACCACCTGGACCCGGTGCTGGTCAAGCAGTTTATCCGCTGCATCGGCCTTTACCCGGTCGGATCCATGGTCCTTCTGGAGAGTGGGCGGTTGGGTGTGGTGGTGGAAACCAGCGAGGCGGACCAGAGACTGCCGGTGGTCAGAGTGATGTACCAGACCCGGTTCCGGATGCCGATCACGGTGGAAACCATCGACCTGGCCAAACCCGGCACCCAGGACCGCATATTGCGGGCTGTCGATCCTGACGAATATAAAATCGATGTCCGGAAGTTTCTTGCCTGACGACCGACAGAGCCTGTCCGGGGTCTGCTAAGCTCAACGAAATCTCACTTCAAAATTCAAGCATTCGTAAATGATAGCAACTATCTTTCAGATTCTCGGCGGCCTTGCCCTGTTCCTGCTGGCCATGGAAATGATGACCAACGGTCTCAAGAACGCGGCCGGACATCAACTGCGCCACATGCTGGGCCATTGGACCCGGACGCCGCTGAGGGGGTTCGGCGCAGGGGTCCTGATTACTGGCATCGTTCAGTCCTCCAGTGCTGTTGTGGTCGCAACCATCGGTTTTGTGAACGCCGGTTTACTGAACCTGGCGCAATCTCTTGGTGTGGTCTTCGGCGCCAATGTGGGCACCACCATGACCGGCTGGCTGGTCAGCCTGGTGGGGTTTGGCTTCAAGATTGAGGCTTTTGCCATGCCCATGCTGGCGGCAGGCATGGGCATGAAGCTGATCAGCCGTGAGCAGAGAAGCCAGTCTCTGGGGGAATCGCTGGCAGGATTTGCGCTGTTTTTCCTCGGTCTATCAGTCTTGAAGGACTCTCTCGGCCAACTGACCATCGGCCTTGACAGTGAAGACGTACTCGGCCAGGGGCTGGCGCTGCCGCTGTTCGTTCTGTTCGGGTTTCTGGCAACGCTTCTTACCCAGTCTTCCAGCGCTGCCCTGGCCATCATACTCAGTGCCGCAGCCAGCAATCTTCTGTCACTGCAGGATGCCGCCGCAGCGGTCATCGGCGCCAATCTGGGAACCACATCCACGGCCGCTATTGCTGTGCTCAAGGCAACGGCGAGCGCCAGGCGTCTCGCCCTGGGTCACGTCCTCTTCAACCTGGGAACCGGGACCATCGCGATACTGATACTGCCACTGATGCTTTGGCTGATTGCTGCCTTGACCAACTGGCTGGAACTGGACACCAACGCCGCCGTGTCACTGGCGATCTTCCATACGCTTTTCAATCTGCTCGGCGCCGTCATCATGCTGCCGCTACTGCAGCCAGTTGCGAGAATCCTGGGGCGCCTGTTCCGGAGCAGGGAGGAAGACAACGCCCAACCCCGCTTCCTTGACGACACACTGATCAACACCCCTGAACTCGCGGTTGGCGCCGTAGACCAGGAAATGAAACGGCTGATCAGTCTGACCCGCGGACTTTTGCGGGTCTGCCTGGACCGTGAGGACCTGGTACCAGAGCGGATTCACGCCCGGTCAGAGGCGGCACTCGGCCTCAACAGTGCGATTACCGAGTATATTTCCCGATTGCGCGCGGAAAAAATGCTGCCCCAGACGGTCGAAACCCTGACCCTGTCCATTCGAACCTGCCGATATCTTGCCGAAACAACAGAGCTGGCCCCGGCACTCCTGAAACTGCGGCAGGCCGCCAAACTGCCCCAGTTGGCCCCTCTGGCCCGGGAACTGGAAGGCTACAGGGAGTTGCTGCGCAATCTGGTGGCGTCTGAAGAACGCCTGTCAGAAACCTTCGGGGAAACCGAAAAGGTCTACCACCTTCTCAAATCCCGAATGCTTGCCATGATCGTGACACGCGAATTACCTGCAATTGCCGGGGAGCGAACCCTGGACGATCTGAGCTCGGTGCGACGGCTCTCTGACCAGTGGTACAAGTCCCAGGCCTGGCGCCCTTCGTCCGCTCTGCTCAACGGTGATCTTCAGCCAGAGGGGCCTGAAAACCGGACGTAACGGTTACGCCCCTCTGTTTGGCCTGCTACATGGCATGATCCGCCCGGCGCAGAACCACAATCTGCCCTGCACCGCATCAGTTTATCCCAGAGCCAGAAACACCCCCATCAGCACTGGCGACAGAAACGACAGCAGAAAGCCGGAGGCAATGGCCACTGGCACGCAGGCCAGCCATTACCGCCAGCAAGGGTTTCAGGCCGGCGAGAAACAGCCGGCGGTGCCCCGGACTGACCTCACCCTCCGGGCGCTCAACCGCCATCGGCTGCCAGCGGTGGAACAGCCAAAGGCCGCTCATGTTTGCGACAAACAGGACCAGCACCAGTGCCAAAACCTGTGCTGCCATGCCACCAAGCTGCGCCGTCAGGCCAGGGGATCGAACGGGTCGGAATCGGCGTCAGGTCTGCCTGCCTGCTCGTCCCCGGTCGTCCCGATCATTCGCGCCAATCGCTGGGCAGTAACCGACCAGACGGCATAATCGCCAGGGCGGGGCTCATAACCCTTGCCCATCATGGTGCCGGCAACACTGCGCAATACCGATTCGGCACGGGCCTGGGTTTTCCAGGGGCCACGGCGGAACTGGCCGTCGGGGCGACCACGGTCTGGCCCGGCTAAAGCCACCAGACCCCAGAGACCGCTGCCAACAGGGCGGATGTGCAGCTCGATACGATGGCCATCCCTGACCATTACAAGCTCCCTGAGCGCGCCGCGACCGTGAAAATAATGGAGTTTCATGGTGCCGACCGATCAGTGCAGGACATGGCCGGACCGATCCTGGACCAGCACCCAGGGCGCGATAACTACCGCCCACAGTTCGGCATTGCGGTCGTACCAGGCTTGCGCAATGTCAGGCGCAACCTCGCCAACCCGTCCCTCAGTCATCCACTGTTCAAAACAGGCCTTGTTGTCGGCTGCCAGTTCGGTAGCGACCCTCAGCAGATCCAGCTCCGGGGCCACCCTCACCACCTGGCCCCGGGCAAAAAAGGTTTGCAGGTCATGCCAGTGGATGCGGGAGGTCTCGAGATTCAGTTTGGCTTTGAGTTCGTCCCGGGACGGGAAGGATGACATGGTGACCTCTTTCATCAAACGATGGTTCAGACCGGCCAGACTACCGGAAATTGTCTCCTGCCGCATCTGCCAGTATCCCTGCTATCTGGTCCGACAGGGTCATTGGGTCAAAAGGCTTTGGAATCACGCCCACAGCGCCCAGGGCCCGATACTCGTCAATCTCTGACCGCTGGAGCCGTGCCGTCATAAAGATGACCGGCACAGCTGACATTCCCGGTTGCCGCCGGAGTGCCTGCAAGGTTGCAGGACCATCCATACCGGGCATCATCACGTCCAGCAGAACCAGTTCAGGGCCAAAGCCCGGCGCGACTTCAAGCGCCCGGGAACCGGACTCACAGAGCACTGCGGTGAATCCGCCCACATCCTGCAAGGCGATCTCTGCAATGGCCCGAATGTCCGGATCATCTTCCACACACATCACTCGCCGGGGCAAACCCTTGTGCTCAGATTCCACTGCACTACTCCTGTTTGTTGCCTTCGGTTTCCAGCAACTCGGCGATCAGATTATCATCTTCAAGAATCAGCGCTCTCAAGCGACCACCCTGAGGTAAAAGGGACCATGTTATCGGCGGTAGTGGACAGTGACGCCGTTCCGGCCGTTGCGCTTGCGCTGGTATAGCGCCTGGTCGGCCGCTTCCAGAGCGTCATCACCACCGATGAAATCATTTATGGCAGCGATACCGGCACTCAAGGTAACGTTAAAGCGACCCTCCCCGGAAACAAATGAGAGTTCAGAAAAGCTCTCACTGATACCCTGGATAAGGTCAGTTGCCGCCGAAACAGAGCACTGGGGCAAAACCACCAGAAACTCTTCACCACCATAACGGCCAATCATATCGGTTTCCCGCAATCGGTTCCTGAGCAGGTTGGCAAGCGTGCGAATCACGATATCTCCCTGGGAATGACCCCAGGTATCATTGACAACCTTGAAGTGGTCGAGATCAAGCATCACAACACAGGATCTGTGACCGTTCCGACGACACCTGGCCAATTCCCTCTCAACTTCCTGCTTGATAAGCGAATGTTTGAGAAGGCCGGTCAGGCTATCCCGGTTCATAAGTTCGGACAGTTGGCGAGCCCGATAGCAACGAATACACACCGACCGAATGAGATAATCATAAGAGACGGGTTTCATCAGGAACTCGTCTGCGCCTTTCGACAACGCATCCAACTGGTTATCCCGGTCATCCTCAGATGAAAGATAGATGATGGGAAGACTTAGCCAACGCGGTTCGAAGCGGATGAGGCGAGCCAGAGTTACGCCGGAATAGCCACCGACCTGTACGTCCATCAGCACAATATCGGGCTCGAAGGCTGATAGGTGTGAAATCAGATACAGGGGGTCTGACAATGACTGCGTTTCAATGCCGGCCGATTGCAGCACCAGGCAATAATGCTCGGCCAGCTCAACGTCATCCTCAACAATCAACACACGGCCCTGAACGTTGGCACTGAGCTCAATCGCCAGAGACTCAATTCTCTGAGCCAGCTCGGGGATATCCACGGGTTCCGGGAAGAAGGCAAGCGCGCCGCCCCGAGCAACTCGGTAACGATTCTGGAAAGAGTCATCACCGCCAAGGCATATCACTGGCATCTGGCGGAGGGTATTTTTTGTCAGCGACTGACTGCGGGCCGATATAACATCGGAAAGGGCCGAATCCCGGCACAGAATCACGGCAGCGCCCTGTGTTTCTCTGAACTCGTTCCCCAGTGACTTGGGATCACCACCGTTTAGGCGTCTGAAAAGGAAACCATAAGACGCCATTTCCTGGGCGAGTATTGCCAGGCTCTGACTGCCCGTGTCCACAAGCAGGATGCTGACCTGTATACCCTGGCTGCCCTTAAAGGCAGGGCTGCCCTCGTCATAAAAATGTTCAGATTCAATGCCCT
Organism: Marinobacter sp. SS8-8; assembly: GCF_030540945.1. Classification (NCBI taxonomy): domain Bacteria; kingdom Pseudomonadati; phylum Pseudomonadota; class Gammaproteobacteria; order Pseudomonadales; family Marinobacteraceae; genus Marinobacter; species Marinobacter sp. SS8-8. The sequence goes on from NZ_JASSVN010000003.1 coordinate 347,847, forward strand.
GACTCTTTACTTCCAAAAGCTCCGAGAGCGTATCGATGCCATCAGCAAGCCCTTCCGGCACGCCAACACGCTGACCGGTCGTGTCTGGGGCATCATCAAGCCCTTCTGCCTGAACTTTTAACTGTTTCTCCAGAATCTTGGCGGCCTCTCCCAGCTCCGGCAGACCAAATGTTCCCGCGGAACCCGACAGCCGGTGGAGGCTCTGATAACAGTAGATAAGTCCGTCCGCAGAAATCTCGCCATTACGCATTTTTTTCGCCAGGGCCTGGAGGTTCTTAATGTCACCCCGGGCCCGGTCAAGGAACTTCTGTCTTAGCACCGCCAGCTGTGAAGAAACACTGCCTGTCGACCGCAAGGCCACATCCAATCTCCTGCAAGGGTATTTTACCACGCTTGGAAATCCATTATTGTCACTCCAATGAAAACACTTCTGAACCGATCCTGCCACGACTTGAAGGACTAAATTTGAGAAACCCCTCCCCGGCACTCATGGAGGGACAAGTCGGCTGCTATTATCAGAAGGGCGCTCACTTCTGGGTGGAATTGCCCGCCGCCGATAGAGAAAGTCCAGAAAGCGGAGGTAACCATGAAAACGCCTGAATTCCCATCAAACGAAGCTCATCGCCTATCGGCACTGGATGAGCTGCAGTTGCTGGACACACCTCCGGAAGAGCGATTCGACCGACTGACGAGGCTCGCGGCACGCACGTTCAATATTCCAATTGCTCTGGTATCACTGGTTGATCGTGACCGGCAATGGTTCAAGTCAAGACATGGTCTGGAGGCACCGGAAACAGCCCGGGATATTTCCTTTTGCGGCCATGCCATTCTTCGCGAAGAATCCCTGGTTATCGAGAATGCCCTGAATGATGAACGGTTTTCCGGCAATCCCCTGGTAACCGGAGCTCCCAATATCCGGTTCTACGCTGGCGCACCGCTACACGACCGCTATGGTTACCGGGTTGGCACCCTCTGCGTGATCGATAACAAGCCCCGGACCTTTAGCGACGACGACAAGGTCACCTTGCGGGACCTGGCCGATCTGGTTGAGCGCGAATTCGGGTTCGGCGAACTTGGCAATTACTACGATGAACGAGATCGGGCCATGAACCTTTTGACCGAAATCGCTCTGGATGGCGAGGGCGATGCCGGCCAGAAAGCAACTCGCGCACTGGAGGCCGCCTGCGAATATCTGGGAGTTGAGACCGGAATCATCAGCCGGATTACCGGCAACGCCTATACAGTTCAATGGCATTTCACGCGCCTCAAAGGGACTCTTGAAAATGGGGCCACCCTTCCCCTTGAGCGAACCTACTGCTCTTTGATGCTGGTTTCCGGAAAAGTTTTTGCAATCGACAAAATGGGCGGATCCCGATACCAGAATCACGACTGCTATCAGGCATTCGGCCTGGAGAGCTATTTGGCGGCGCCGGTCTGGATTGACGACCGGATTTTCGGAACCGTTAACTTCTCGTCCCGGCACCCACGCAGTCGTCCCTTCACAGCAACCGAAAAGATGTTCGTCACACTACTGGCAAGGTGGGTTGCGGATATCATATATCAGCAGGAACATACGGAAACCCTGAACAAGCTGACGAATCAGATTCCCGGAATGTTGTATCAGTACCGGCTGTGGCCTGACGGCCATAGCGCTTTTCCGTATACGAGTCCTGGCATTCAGACTATTTACGGGATTACTGCCGAGGACGCCGCCAAAGACGCTTCACCAGCTTTCGCACGCATCCATTCCGATGACGTTGCCGACGTCGCCGAATCCATCCGGGTTTCCGCCACAACTCTTGAAACATGGCAATACAAGTACCGTGTCCGCTGGCAGGACGATGCCTGGCATTGGGTGGAAGGCTATGCCAACCCAGAGGCGCTGCCCGACGGCAGCATACTCTGGCATGGCTATATTGCCGATATTCATGATCGTCAGATGGTTGATGAAATGAAGAATCAGTTCATTTCCACGGTGAGCCATGAATTAAGGACACCGCTGACCTCGATTGCCGGCTCCCTTGATCTGATATTGGGCGGAACCACAGGAAAATTAACGGAAAAAACAATCAGAATGCTGAAAGTCGCAAAACGAAACAGCGAACACCTGAAATATCTTATCGGCGACCTGCTCGATATTGAAAAGCTGGTCAGCGGCAACATGCACATTGAGGCTGTGGAACAAGAATTGGAGAGTACGGTCCGAGAAGTGCTGGAAGAAATCCAGCCCCTCGCCCACCGGCGTGGTGTGATGATCGAGCTGAGCCATGCCAATCAGGCAATTTACGCAACGTTTGACCGCAAGCGCCTGGCTCAGGCCTTTTCCAACCTTGTCTCCAACGCTATCAAGTTTTCGCCACAACAAGGGCTGGTTCAGATCACTGTCCGGCAGATCGGCCAACAGGCAAGGTTGGAGGTGCGGGATCAGGGGCCCGGTATACCAGAGGCTTTCCGGGAGCGGATATTCCAGAAGTTTGCCCAGGCGAACGCTTCCTCCTCACGGCCCCAGGAAGGAACCGGTCTGGGCCTGGCCATAACACGGGAACTGATGCATGCCATGGGGGGGGAAGTAAACTTTGAGTCCGAGGAAGGGCTCGGTGCCTGCTTCTGGCTGAGCCTGCCGGTGGCTGCTCGCCAGCCCTGAACTTTGCATTCACAAAAACCGGCAGCGTTCGCTGCCGGTTTTTGTTGCCAGCCAGCCCCCTTCAGGCTGGCTTAGGTTCAGGCAGACTTGAGCATTTCCCGCACCACATAGTGCAGGATACCGCCATGTCGGTAGTATACCGCCTCGTTGGCGGTATCAATCCGTGACTTCAGCTCACAGGTCTCGGTTGAACCATCCTTGTATTCCACGGTCATCTTGAGGGTCTGGCCCGGTTTGATATCGCCGGACAGGCCTTCGATGCTGATGGTTTCCTCACCGGTCAGTTTCAGGCTCTTGCGATCCATGCCTTCCGGGAACTGCAGCGGCATTACACCCATCCCGATCAGGTTGGAGCGATGGATACGCTCATAGGATTCGGCCACCACGGCCTTCACACCCAACAGGCGAGTGCCCTTGGCGGCCCAGTCCCGGCTGGAACCGGTGCCGTATTCCTTGCCGGCAATGACCACCAGCGGCGTGCCCTGCTCCTGGTACTTCATGGCAGCGTCGTAGATCGGCATTTGATCGCCGGTGGGTACGAACTTGGTGAAACCGCCTTCCACGCCATCGAGCATCTCATTCCGGATTCGCACGTTGGCGAAGGTGCCGCGCATCATGACTTGGTGGTTGCCCCGGCGGGAACCGTAGGAGTTGAAGTCTTTCGGCTCGACGCCATGGGCCTGCAGGTATTTACCGGCAGGGGTGTCCGGCCTGAAGGAACCGGCCGGTGAGATGTGGTCGGTGGTTACCGAATCGCCCAGCAGCGCCAGAATATTGGCGTTCCTGATATCTTCGATAGCTTCCGGCTCTTCACCCATGCCTTCAAAAAAGGGCGGATGCTGGATGTAGGTGGACTTGTCGGACCACTCGTACACCTTGCTTTCCGGCACCTTGATCGATTGCCAGGTGGCGTCGCCGTCGAAAACTTCCGCGTACTCCTTACGGAACATATCGGTTTTCACCTTCTCCACCGCTTCGGCAATTTCCTGCTGGCTCGGCCAGAGATCTTTCAGATACACCGGGTTGCCATCCTTGTCCGTACCCAGAGGGTCTTTTGACAAATCCAGTCGCACGTTACCCGCCAGCGCATAGGCCACCACCAGGGGCGGCGAGGCCAGCCAGTTGGTTTTTACCAGCGGATGCACCCGGCCCTCGAAGTTGCGGTTGCCGGAGAGTACCGAGGCCACGGTCAGGTTACCATCGTCAATCGCCTTCTCAACCGCCTCCGGCAGCGGGCCGGAGTTGCCAATACAGGTGGTGCAGCCGTAGCCCACCAGGTTGAAGCCCAACTGATCCAGATCATCCTGGAAGCCGCCTACCTTCAGGTAGTCGGTGACCACCTTGGAACCGGGTGCCAGCGAGGTTTTCACCCAGGGTTTGGTTTTCAGGCCCCTTTGCACCGCTTTCTGGGCGATCAGGCCTGCGGCCATCATAACACTGGGGTTGGAGGTGTTGGTGCAGGAGGTGATGGCGGCAATCACCACAGCGCCGGGATCCAGCCGGCTTGTCTCCCCATTCATTTCCAGCGGCTGGCTGGCGTGATGCTTGTAACTGTCGTCCACGCCGACTGCGGTCTGGCCACCTTCGGACTCAAGGTTGGCTTCCCGGTTTTCCGTGGATCCTTCGGCAGTCTCCATCAGCAGCTCGAAGGACGATTTCATGTTCTTCAGGGCAACCCGGTCCTGGGGGCGCTTCGGGCCGGCAAGGCTGGCCTCCACTTCGCCCATATCCAGCTCCAGCTTGTCGGTATAGACCGGTTCGTGGCCCGGCTCGCGCCACAGTCCCTGGGCCTTGGCATAGGCTTCCACCAGTTCGAGCTGGTCGTCCTCACGGCCGGTCAGACGCATGTACTTGATGGTTTGCTCATCCACCGGGAAGAAGCCGCAGGTAGCACCGTATTCCGGGGCCATGTTGGCAATGGTGGCCCGGTCTGCCACCGGCATGTCTTTCAGGCCGTCGCCGTAGAATTCCACAAACTTGCCCACCACGCCTTTCTTGCGCAGCATTTCAGTCACGGTGAGCACCAGATCGGTGGCGGTGATGCCTTCACGCAGCTTGCCGGTGACCTTGAAGCCCACCACTTCCGGAATCAGCATAGAGACCGGCTGGCCCAGCATGGCCGCTTCGGCTTCGATACCGCCGACACCCCAGCCGAGGATGCCGAGGCCGTTGATCATGGTGGTGTGCGAGTCAGTTCCCACCAGGGTATCCGGGTAGGCAATGGTCTTGCCACCCTGCTCTTTGTGCCACACGGTCTTGCCAAGGTATTCCAGGTTTACCTGGTGACAGATACCCGTACCCGGCGGCACCACACGGAAGTTGTCAAAGGCCTGCTGGCCCCAGCGCAGGAACTCGTAGCGTTCCTGGTTGCGCTCCATTTCGATGGTCACGTTGTCCCTGAACGAGGACGCATCGCCAAACCTGTCCACCATCACCGAGTGATCAATCACCAGATCCACCGGCGACAGCGGGTTGATCATGGCCGGGTCCTTGCCCGCAGACTTCACCGCCTCACGCATGGCGGCAAGATCGACAACCCCGGGTACACCGGTGAAATCCTGCATCAGGACCCGGGCCGGCCGGAACTGGATTTCGGTCTCGGAGTGGCGGTCTTTCAGCCACTGCACCATGGCATCAATGTGGCTCTGGTCGACCGTGGTGCCGTCTTCGTTGCGCAGCAGGTTTTCCATCAGCACTTTCAGGGAAAAAGGCAGGCGGTTCAGGTCACCGAGGGTGTCCGCTGCTTTGGGCAGGCTGTAATAGTGGAAGGTTTTACCGCCTGCGTCGAGGCTGGAAAGGGTATTCAGGCTGTCTTTACTGAGACGGTCATTCGACATGTGGTGCCTCCATTTTCGTCGTTGTCTGCGTATTCCGGAAGGCTCTGGTGAAGCCCTTTCATCAGCGTTCCTGCCGGAAAACCGCTCCGGAACCGGACACCGGACACCGGACTGATGGAAGGGCTACTGAATGTGAGTACACCTTTAACTATTGCAGCAATTGATGAGAGTTCAACCACAGGCTGATGAATGTTCGGAATCAGTACGGTGAATATCCGACCAATGTCGGAGAACCTGCCGGGTTGAATACGCCCGGAATCTGACAATAGCCTACCTGTTAACTGGTTTGCTGCGATCACTCGCGACATCTGTCATCATGAGCTACCGATTTTCTCATGGGCCAGGACACACGCACCGGTGAAACACGATTGCCACTACCACCCGGGCGACCCCGCCAAATGGCACTGTGGAGGGTGCCAGATGCACTACTGCAGCCGCTGCATGCCGGATGCCAACACCCGGCAGCGCCGCGCACTCTGCCCCCACTGCAACAAGGCCATGCGTTACCTGGGGGCGGCTACTGAAGTGGTACCCTTCTGGCAACGACTCGGTGCGTTTTTCCGTTACCCCTTTCATACCGATCCGCTGATGGTTATTGCCATCAGTACACTGGTGCCGGTGATTGCTCCGGCCAACCTGATTGGCATTCTGGTCTGGCTGGTGCTCGCGCTTGCCCTGTTCAAGTACACCTATGCGGTCATCAATCACACCGCGGAAGGTCACCTGAAACCACCCCCGGTGTCCGTCGCGTTCACCGGCAGCGGTTTTGACATTGTCATCCTGCAGTTGCTGGTTTTTATTCTGATGGGCGGGCTGGTTGGCGCCGCAGCCATGCTCGGCGGGCCGATCCTGATGCTGCTGGCCCTGGCCTTTGTAATGCTGGCGCTGCCGGCCAGCATCATGGTGCTGGCCATGGAGCGCTCGGTGGGGGCGGCCGTTAATCCAATGAATCTGGCGGTACTGATTTCCCGGATTGGCACCCCCTATTTCCTGCTCTACGGCTACCTGATCCTGCTGACCCTCGCCTCCGGCGCCGCCCAGGACTTTGCCGTCAATCATTTCCCGATGTGGGTGGCCCGGCCACTGGCCGGCTTCCTGAACAGTACCTTCACCCTGATCCTGTTCCACATGCTCGGTTACCTGCTGTTCCAGTACCAGGAAGAGCTGGGGTTCGCCTCGGACATCCAGGATGAAACCGTCGGCCAGGATACCCATCAGCGGGATCGCACCGCGCGCTTTGACGCAGACATCGACATGAACCTGAAAGACGGCAACTACGAGCGGGTTCAGAGCATGTTGAAGGAAGCCCTTAAGCGGGACCGGGATAACGCCCTGCGGATTGGCCAGCTGTATCAGCTTCTGACAGCACGCAACGATACCGAGGAGCTGTATCGTTACCATCCGCGAATCCTGGGCTGGCTGGCCGACCGCAATGATGGCGAAGGCATAGCGGCCCTGCTCAATACGCTTCAGCGGGCCGAGCCCGGATTCAAGGTCGATGACCCGGAACTGTCCGTGCGCTGCGCCCGTTCATTGTACCAGCGGGGTCAGTTCAGGCCGGCGCTGCGGCTGTTGCAGGATTTCCACAAGCGCTTCCCGGACAGCGAACAGCTGGCACCGGCGTACCTGCTGGTGGCCCAGACTCTGGCCAACGGTTTATCCCAGTGGGAAAAGGCAACCGCCTTTCTGACATTTGTCCAGAAGCAGTGCGTGAATCATCCGCTGCATGAGCAGATAGCGACTTACCTCAGGCAGGCGGAGAACCGGGAACCCCTGAAGGAGCCAAAGGCCTGCTTCACCGGGTCTGCTTCACAAACCGCGCCCTGATGAACGATCCCGGTTTTTTTGACATTTGACAAGGCTGAGCTCTGAGCGGTCCACTATTCTTTGTGGCTTCCCGTAACCATAGGTGCCTTATGATTCGTAGTTCTCGCCTGAGGAATCTGGCGCTGGCGCTTGGCCTGACAGCCTCTTCCCTCGCATTCGCGGGATCGACAGACGATGCCATGGCCCGCCTCAACGCCATCATGGCGGATGATGACAAACGGCAGGCCAGCTACGAGGCGGGACACGAGCGCATCCGATTCTGTGGTTATTGCCATGGCGAGGATGGCAACAGCAAGCGGGATTACATTCCAAATCTCGCGGCACAACATCCTCTGTATCTCTTCAACCAGTTTGAAAAGTTCCGGGACGGCACCCGCGAAGACTATGTGATGTCCAAACTGGCGAAGACGCTTTCACTGGAAGAGCGGATTAACATCGCGGTTTACTACAGTCAGCAGACTGCCAAATCCCGGACCGGTAGCGACCCGGCCCTGGCAGAAGCCGGCGGAACGCTGTTTGCTGACCGGTGTGCGGCGTGCCATCAAAAAGACGCCCAGGGCTTTCGTGATATGCCGCGGCTTGCGGGACAGCCTGCGGAGTATCTTGAGATTGCCCTGAAGCAGTTTCAGGACATGAATCCCGGGAAGCGCAGCACCCCCATGATTGGGATCGCCGCGACTTTGTCCGAGGGAGATATCAAGGCTTTGGCTGAGTATCTGGCGGGGAGATAAACCCCACAGGCCAGCAATTCCCCAGGCCGGCCTCAAGGGCCAGATCATGCTGTTCGCCGCAGTTTGTCAATGGCCATTTACGTGAACTGCCCGGCATTCAGTATCTGCCGATAATGACGGGCCTTTGGCGTCATCTGGCGTTTCTCGAATTCTTCAGCCAGTAGCCGGCAGGCTTCAGTAGTGAGCAGTTCGTCACCGGTGCTGCTGAGCCGCGCAAAGGCTTTTTCAGCGGCTTTGAGATCCTGCTGCTTGAGGCTGGTGAACAGAACGCGGTTGTGGTCTTCCGCAGTGAGCGGCTGATAACGCTCCCCTTTGCCCAGGTATTCCTGCCAGATGGCAATCATCTGCTCCGGCTGGCGACGGCTGAGGGCGTCGTTCATCAGTTCTTTGGCACGGTCTCGGTAGGTGGGCAGGTCCGGCCGGAGTTTGGCCAGCTGGTAAAGGTGCTCAAGCAGGATACGGCGGTCCGGGTAGTGTCCACGCAAGGCTTCGAACTGGCGGCGGGCCAGATCAAACTCCATCCGGCCGAGGCTGGCCATGGCCTGGGCATAGCCGGTGGTGAAGCGGGCGTCCTGTTCCTCTTCTTCGGGCTCGAAGAATTCCTCGCGCACCTGCAGCCAGCTTTTGCCCAGCAGCCAGACCAGGCCGGCACCGGCGATCAGGCCGCCAGCGTGGGCCATATAGGCAACCCCCGTGGCGCCGGCAAACCAGTAATCGTAGATTTCCTTGCCCAGCCAGACCGGCAGTATGGCAATGGCCGGCGCCCGGAAATAGTTGAAATAGACACCCAAGAAGTAGAAGAACCGGATTTTCTGCAAGCCGTAAATGGCCACGTACATGCCCATCAGCCCGGATATTGAGCCGGACGCTCCCACCAGAGGAACGTAACTGCCGGTGGAGAACGCAGTGAACACCAGGCCCGACAGGGCACCACATATCAGGTAGGCAAGCAGAAATTTACCCGGCCCAAGAGCCTTCTCAACGGTGAAGCCCAGCAGGAACAGGAACACCAGGTTACCGATGATATGGCCCCAGCCTCCATGCAGGAACTGGTAGGTAATCAGGGTATGGAGTGACAGGTCGGCAGGTACCAGCCCGAACTGGTTCGCACTCAGCTTCTGGAGGTAATTCAACTCAATGCCACTGCGCTGCTCCTGCCAGTAGGCCCGTTCAGCCGACGCCCAGATCACATCCTGGTTCTGCAGTAAATATTGGTAGAACTCCCGGTCCAGCAACAGGTTGACCGCCAGCCAGACGTTCTCGTTTGCCTCCCGGAGTTGCTGGAACCGCTGGAGTTCGTATACCCGGCTCTGCTCACCTTCAAACCGGATCTGGCGTTGCAGATAATCCTCATAGGCCGGTGCTTCCAGAAGGTGGAGCTCGGCATCCAGATATTGCTCAACCGCCAGTTCAAGCTTGCGGCTGTCGCCCCCCTGGTAGAATAGGAAAACCAGCAGGCTCGCCATCATCAGACCCAGGGTGACCCAGGGCGGGCGCTTCCAGTTGATAGTGTTTTCGGCGGGGATAATCAGCATGGGCGGTCACAATTCATCATAATCTGTCCCGGAACATGTGTTTTTTTACCACAGCCACGCCTTCTTTTCGCGTTCAAATGGAATCCGGCGCAAAGGTCACCCGGGTCAATACCGGAAATGTGCACCGCCCCACAGAGTCGGTATGGCTCGCAGCACGATCCCGGGCTGTCATTCCATCGTCACGGGAATGACATTAAATCGGTGCCAGCGAGGGAGTGTGCCAGTCCCTTGTCGACCATTCGCCAATTGCCGTTATTCCTGCTCCCGCCAATAGTGAACAGGAATAACAAGAAAAACCGGATACCCGAAACAAGGATTCTTCAGATGACCATACTCGTACTGGACAACCCGGAGCTGATTGCCAAGGCAGCGATTGCAGCCGGCTTCGCCCCTGCGGCCTTTGAGGCCGGGAGCAGGCGACCACACCGGATGAAGTTTCATTACGGCTTCAACAAGCACTCCCTGGACAGTGAAGACCTGGAGTTCCTGAAACAGCATGCCGCCTACCTCAGGCAGCAGCCTTCAGTCAGCGTCAGGGTCCATGGCCACTCGGACAACTTTGGCCCGGAAGACTACAACCGGTTCCTGTCCCGGTTGAGAGCAAACGCAGTGGCAAAAACCCTGGTGCGGGAAGGTGTCCCCGAGCACCGGATTCTGATGACCCATTGGGGCGCGAGTCGCCCGCTGGCAACTCCGGAAGACCATGCGGCCAATCGCCGCGTTGAACTGGAATACCTGACCCTGGATGTGGCGCGGGCACTTTAGGCCGGGCTCTCTCAAACGAAAAGGGGGCCTCGCCCCCTTCTCTGTAACTCCGCCATTCCGGTCAGCGACCGTCCCTGCAGTTCAACCGTACACCTGCCAGACATTCCACAGCAATAATACCGCGGCAACCAGTATGGCCAGCCAGGTCAGCACAATGCCGATCATCCGGGCCTTGTGGAGTCCACCGCGGCCATTGATCATGCCCCAGGCATGGAGAAGACGGCCGACCACCAGCGCCATTCCTGTCCAGTAAATCAGCCCACTGGCAACGCCATTGAGCTCGGCAATAGCCAGCATTATAAGGCCGACGGGCGCATACTCCACCAGGTTGGCCTGGGCCCGGACGGCGGCTTCGAAATCCCGGTCGTCGGTGATGCCAAGCCCCTTGCGGTATTTCAGGCGGAACCTGACGACCCGGGCCGACAACACCAGCAGAAGAATGCCGATAACTGCGGCAAACACTCCGGTTACGGGTACGATCATGCTCAGGCCTTCTTGATTGCGCTGACGATGGCCAGCAGCAGGATCGCGCCAACGGTTGCCGTCACCAACTCACCGACGGCACCCTGGGCCGCCAGGCCCAGTAGGCGAAACACAAAGCCGCCGAGGAACGAGCCAACAATACCAATACCGATGTTGGCCAGAACACCAAAGCCCCGGCCTTTCATGATAAGTCCGGCCAGCCAGCCGGCGACACCACCAATAATCAGAAACAGAATCAGATTCATCTCTTGCCTCTCCCTGAGGGTCGTTGAACGAAACGATCATTCCCGCAAAGACTGCCCTGTTTCCGCTGGTGCTTCAAGCACTTCCGGTGGCCGGATCAGAGGGTGGCAATGGCTTCCGCCATTTGCCGGTGACACCGCGCCATCAGCTCGGGAATATCCCCGACGGCCAGGCCTTCCGTCTCTACCGGAGGCAGAACCCGGACGGCGACCGACTCGCGCCGGCCGCGCCAGCCGATGGCCTCATCACGGTACTGCTGGACGCATACCATGGTGATGGGGGCCCCGGATGCGACGGCGGCGTGAAAGGCACCTTTCTTGAATTTCTGGAGTCCGCGGCCCCGGCTACGGGTTCCTTCCGGGAACACCCAGAGGCTTTTCCGGTCTCTGGCAATGGCGCTGGCGGTGGCCTGCATGACGGCAACGGCTTTGTGGGCGCGGCCCCGGTTAAGGATAACGTTGCCGCCGAGCCAGAACACCTGGCCAAAGAAAGGCACCCAGACCAGTGCGGATTTGCCAACAGTCACCGTGCGCGGTGGCAGCAGGTCACCTATCACGAACAGATCGTCATTGTGCTGGTGGTTGGCGATGACTACGGTGGGCCGGTCTGTCGGTATGTTCTCGCGTCCTTCAAGGGGCCTTTCCATGCCAAGAAGCACCCTGCCCACCCGGGCTACAGCCCAGCCCAGCAAACGGTTGTTATCCGGGTTGAATGGTCGGGCAACATACAGCACCATCGCAAACAGACAGATTAGCGGCACGCTTAACCACGCCAGGAGTTTTCTGATAACGCCCATGTAACGCAACTCTGCAACCAAATTATGGCGCACAAGTGTACGCCAACCTTATATCCCGGCAACAGTGTCAATTTGTTCCCGGGGGGCTGTGATCCCGTCGGCTCGCGCCCGCACCACGTACCTGAGGGGGCCGCCAGCATCGACACTGTTGAACGGATAGCAGGTCACCAGCAACAGGGTGCCAGCTGGTAACTGCTGGGCGTCGATCCGCTCTGATCGGCTGTCCACCACACGCGCGTTTTCGACACGGTAGCTTCGCCACCGGCCATTGCGGCCCTGAAGCCGGATTTCGTTGCCGGCCTCCAGCGCGTTGAGGCCACGAAAATGGGTGTCCCGGTGCCCGGCAATAATCACCGCCCCGTTGCCATCGTCGCCGCCGGCCAACCGGCCGGGCCCGAACGCCAGGCTCTCGCCGTGGGTATCGGCCAGAACGATCATTGAATCGTTCAGCGCCGGTATGGCCAGGCGGGCAACCGGCCAGGTGTCCGCCCAGGGCCAGGGCCGTGATTCCACCTGCCGGGCCTGGCTCTCTGCCCAGGCAACCTCAAGCATTTCCTGGGCGAGGACCGCCTTGAGCGGAATCCACAACCCGAAGACCAACAAGGTAGCAGAGCTGGTCAACAGCAACAGCAGCAGTCTGGTCACGGAAGCGCCCTCCTCTGCAGCAGCACAATCGCCACCGAGAACATCAGTCCGACGAGTCCAAGGGCGATCAGCAAGGGCGCGGCGGTTGCGGTTTGCGGATACCGGAGCATTCCGACCTCGCTCCCCGCCGGCAACAAGGTGGGCAGGTTGTCCGGGGCCAATGGCGTTTCCGGCATTCGAACCGGCGTTGTTTCAACCGCCACAAAGCTGGTGTAGGCCGACATCAATCCATGAGCGACCGCCAGCTCCGTAATAGCCGCCTTGTCAGGCTCCTGGCCGGATACCCTGGCCTCATCCTGCATGCCGTCGATTTTCTCTCTGGCCCAATGGCGATAAAGCCCGGTTCCCGACGCTGCCTGCTGCAGATCCAGGGTTTTCCGCCAGGCCTCGCCACCCGGCAGACGACCCGACACCCTGAGTTCCCCCATGGCCGAAACGCCGCGCGCCACGTAAATCAGCGGTTCGCCCTGAAACAGATCGCCGGCGCGTCGGGGAAAACTCTCAATACCCGCCTCCTGGCCAGGCCACTGCACCTGGATATCCGTCAGAACCGGTGATTCCATGGCCGAGAACAGCGCTTGCAGAGGCCCGCTCACATCCGACGCCGAGTGAATCGCAGTATAGGTACCCCGGCCCCAGCGAGCGGCTTCACGCATGAAATGCCGGTTCGGGGCCGAACCGATGCCCACCGTAAACAACCGCTGGTCACCCAGCTGCTGACGGATCTGACGAAACAGGCCGGCTTCATCGCCCACCGCACCATCGGTGATAAAAATCACCTGGCGTACCCGTGGTGACTCCTCTTCCCCGCCTTCGCGATCCTGCAAAGCCAGAGACAGTGCCGGTGCCATTTCGGTGCCACCCTCGGCCCTCAGGCGATCCACATACTGGCGGGCACGGGCAAGGTTATTGCCGCTGGCAATCTCCGGCTGCATGAACAGGGCATGGGCCTGGCTGTTAAACCGGATCACGTTGAACCTGTCCCGGGGTGTCAGGGTCTGCAGACCCGCCTGCAAGGCACTGCGGGCCTGGCGGATGGACTCCCCAGCCATGGACCCGGACGTGTCGATCACAAACACCAGCTCCCTTGGCAGAACGCGTTTGCCGATTTGACCGGGCACCAGCATAGCCAGCAGATAATCCTCTCCCTGCCATGACTGATAAAATACCGCCGCAGAAGGCTCCCGGCCCGCCAGCGGCCGCCAGCGCACCACAAAATCCCGGTCCATCAGAATACTGCCCTCAGCGGGCCGTACCGTGACCGTCTGGCCATCCTGGCTGGTTACCAACTGGTGAGACGGACTGGAAACCTCCTCCAGCGGCAGCCCGGCATCAATCAGCAACTCAATCGAGGCCCGGTGACTGCCCTCTGCCACATCGGCCGGCTTAACGGTAAAGGGGCTGATGGCATCGGCATCCGCCACCTCGATAGTGGGTAAAGCCCAGCCACTCTGCCACTGATCCGTTGAAGGCCGGATGGGTGTTCCGGGCATATAACGCGGCGTCAGCGTGGTCGGAAGACTCAACTCAAACACCCCGGCCTGATACCCCACCGGCTGCTGATACTTCAGCTCCACCGACACCGTTTCCTTCGGCGGAATATTAGCCACCCGGGCGGTGAACAGATTCGGGCGCTGCTGCTCAACATTCGCCGCATGCTGCCCGGCCTGCCTGGCTTTCTCATAGGTCCTCCGAGCGGTCTCCTTCGGCTGTACCTTGCCCTCAATGGTCCGTTCCCCCACCTTCATGGTCAGACCATACACACTGGCCTTGCCCGGCAACGGGAACACAAACACTCCCTCCCGCCACTGGTCACTGGTATTCCGGAAGCTCCGCAACAGCCGACTATCGGCAATCAACCCGCCGACCCGGATATCAAACTCACTGCCCAGCACCAGCGCGGGTTCCTGCCACTGGCCCCGGTCATCGACAAAGTGCAGCTGGCCAACATCGTCTGTTTCACTCGCTTCGGCATAAAGAGGATGAACGAATAGCATCAGCAATACAGCGAGCCAGAGGCTGACACCCTCCAAAGTTCGGTTTGAAGGACGATGCCGGAATTTGCTCAGAAACGAGGGCGGAGCCGAGCGCGCAGGGACGTGGCCACAGCGTGCTTCGGAAACCACCGCGGACCTGCCGGGCGCCGGACACCTATGGGAACAAGGGGCGTAAAGCCGTAAAAGAGCGTTGGAGAGCATCATGAGGGAGTCCTTTTGACTGCATGACTGTGCGAGACACCCCCATTTCAGCAATCCGGAAAGAAACTCCCGTGGCAGAAAGCGACAAACCGCCCACAAAAAATGATGAATTATGGCTACAATCCCATCCGCCCTTGTTCTGAGCACCTGCCGTGGTTAAATAGACACTCACCGGCCAGGGGAAACAGCCGACACCATGAAGAAACACCTTGTTCTGATCGAGGACGAACCCGCCATCCGCGACAACTACCGCGCTGCTTTCGAGCGCCGCGGCTACCGGGTATCCGCCCATGGCGACCGGGCATCGGCCTGGCAGGTGCTGCGACACTCGCTGCCGGATCTGGCCATTATTGATGTCGGCCTGGGGGACGAGCCTGAAGGCGGCTTTGCCCTGTGCCAGGACCTGCGTTCACTGTCGCAAACCCTGCCCATCATCTTCCTGACCGCCAGGGACAGCGACATCGATTCGGTGCACGGCCTGCGGCTGGGCGCCGACGATTACGTCACCAAAGACATGAGCCTCGACCACCTGGTGGCGCGGGTCACCGCCTTGCTGCGCCGGGCCGATGCCTGGGCCGAGGCCCTGCAGAAGCCGGACGAAATCCTGCAACGGGGCCAACTCGCCCTCAACGTGGATCGCATGACCGTCGCCTGGAACGATGCACCCATCGACCTGACCGTGACCGAATTCTGGATGCTGTATTCGCTGGTTCAGCACCCGGGCCATGTCCGCAGCCGGGAACAGCTGATGGAAGCCGCCAGCACGGTGCTGGACGACAATACCGTGACCTCCCACATCAAACGCATCCGGCGCAAGTTCCTGCAGCTGGATGAAACCTTCGATGGCATCCAGACCGCCTACGGCATGGGCTATCGCTGGAATGCCCGTGAGGTCTGAGCCTTGAGCCTGAAGCGCCAGCTGCTCGTTGCCAGCCTGCTGATGCTGCTGATTCCCTGGGCGGGTCTGCAGTTTGTCCTGGAGCTGGACGATGCCCTGCGACAACAGGCCCGGCAACAACTCCGGGAACAGGCCGAACGGCTGGCCGAAACCGCCGGCGATCTGATGATCGGAATGCCCGCAGTGGCCTCTGGCGAGCCCGCGATTTACGTGGAACCTCTCACCGGCACCATCAACCTGGACGGCTATGGCGACGACTGGCCGGGATACGACGAAGACAACCCACTCCGGAATTGGCAGAGCAGCAACGCTTCCGGCTCCGGCCCGCCAACCCTGCACTGGCAGGCCGCCACCGACCAACAAAACCTATACCTGCTGATCCGTGTCAGCCCACGCCAGCCGGTGTTCTTCAACCCCGGTAATCCGGACCAGCCCCACGACCGGCTCAGACTGTGGCTGAAACCCGACATCCAAAGCGTTGCGCCTGACGAGTCACCACTTTCCTGGCTGATCCGCACACCCGCACCCGGGCAGGTTTATGGCCTGAACGGGGCCACCCTGAAACCGGACTACCGGGTTTCCAGCTTCTGGCAAGGAGCGGGCGATGGCTGGCAACTCGAACTGAGGTTACCCATGCCAAAGGGCCGCAGCCGGCTTGGTTTTGCCGCCCTTTGGGGAAAACAAGAAAGCGGGGACCAGGAAATGGCGGTCTCAACCCCGACCGACCCGCTGCCGCTGCTGGTCAGCCGTAACCTGGCTCTTGAACGGCAACTGGAGCCACAGCTGAACCGGGGCCAGCGCGCCCGCCTGGTGGAACCGGCAGGCTGGGTTATTGCGAGGCAGAGTGCCGCGGCTATCCCGTCAGGTCCGAAATTCGACACCCTCAGCCCGCTTCAGGTGATTGAACAGATCAGTCTCAACGCACTCCGGGCGCTGGTGCGCTTTTACCAACCGGAGCCAACGGGCATCCAGACCGGCGGAAACCGGATAGACACCGGCACACTCCCCGGCGAAGGCCTGGTTCGCCACGAGGACGACAGTGTCTGGCTACTGGCCACCCGGCCGGTGTTCAGTGGCCGCATACTGATCCTGGAACAGTCCCTGGATCAGCTCCTGACGCTGTCCGGCTCTGCGCTCGGCTCAGTGATTGCCCGCAGCACCCTCATTATCGTGGCCCTGACACTGGTGCTGCTCGGCTACGCCAGTTGGCTGTCGTGGCGCATTACCCGGCTGCAACGGGCGGTCAGCGCCACTATTGACGAGGATGGGCGGATCACCGGCACGGTGCCGGACTCCCGTGCGAGGGATGAACTGGGCCAGCTGCAAAGGCATTTCAGCCGGATGGTGGATCGCCTCCATGGGTACAACCGCTACCTGGAGAGTTTTTCCCGGCGGCTGTCCCATGAGCTGAAAACACCGGTTGCCGTGGTGCGCTCGTCGCTGGAAAATCTCAGCCATTGCGATTCCGAGGCCGAGCGCAGGCAGTACATTGAGCGGGCAGCCTCGGCCACCGAACGTCTCCGGCAGATACTCCATGGCATGAGTGAAGCCGCCCGGCTGGAACAGAGCCTGGACCACGCCGACAAGGAACCATTTGACCTGGCCGAGGTTGCAACCCAGGCCACCGCCGCCTACCAGGCACTGGATAGCGGCCACCGAATCCGTTATTCGGGTCCGGAAACGGGCCTGCAGATGACCGGTTCTCCGGAGCTGATGGTGCAACTGCTCGACAAACTGGTGGACAATGCCCGGGATTTCACACCGCAAAGAGGGCTGATTGAAGTCGCACTGGAAGCCACAACAGATGGCCTCTGCCTGTCGGTTTTCAACGAGGGCTCCGCCCTGCCGGACAGCCCCGCCACAGACATCTTCAGCCCCTTCGTGTCACTGCGGGAAGGACAGCAACAAGGCCACCTGGGCCAGGGCCTGCTCATTGTCAGCCTGATTGCCGACTACCATGGTGGCCGTGTGGACGCACAGAACCGCACCCAAGGTGGCATTGACGGTGTATGCTTTGGCGTTATTATCCCCGCCATCCATCCCTGAAACAGGACTGCACCGCCGTGAGCGCACGACTGGACTCCCTCGACATTCATCCGCTTCGCAATGAGCTCTATAATGAGCTGCACTCGCGCCCCTTCCAGGTGCTGCCAACTCCGGCACGGGTCACCCAGATGGCGGTGCTGACCACCCCGGAACAGCGCCAGCAGCAGTTCCGGCACCTGCAGGAGCTGCACCGGATGCTGGGCCAGCCGGCGCCTGAGCACGAAGCAGGCTGCTTTGAGCACACGCTCGGTTCCCTCCGGGTACGCCGTGAAATGCACATGGAGTTTGCCTCCTACACCTTCATCAATCTGGCCGCCAGCAACAAGGCCCCCTTCACCGAAACCGGCATTACACCGCTTCCGGAAGGCTGGCTGGAGCAGTTGTCCGGCACCGTGATCGCCGCCTTTCACCTGGAAATACGACCGGCCGCGGACGAAACCGGGGGGGACCTGGACTATGTCCGCAAACACTTTGAGGGCATGCGCCTGGTCGGCAGCAGCCCCCAGGAAGGCGCCGCCCGGGTGTGGGGCACCTTCAGGCTGCACAGCGACGGGTTTGGGCGGTTCATGGTGATGAACCACCATATGTCCGACAGCCAGCTCGGGCGCCTCACCCAGCGGCTGATGGAGATTGAGACCTATCGCCTGATGTCGCTGCTGGCGTTGCCGGTTGCCCGGAAAATCACCCCGTCCCTGAATGACATGGACGAAAAGCTGGCGGTGATCACCCAGTCGCTTGCCGAGAACCAGAACGTTGATGAAGAAAAGCTGCTCGCCCAACTGACCAATATCGCCGCCCGCATCGAGGCCTTCCGGGCCCACTCCACTTTCCGGTTTTCCGCCACCCGCGCCTATCATCGTCTGGTGCTGACCCGACTGGAGGAACTGCGGGAAGACGAACTGTCCGGCCACCTAACCCTCACCGAGTTCATGACCCGCCGGCTGACACCGGCGGTAAAAACCTGCGAAGCGGTCAGTGAACGCCTGGAAGACCTGTCACGGCGGGTAGACCGGGCCTCGGACATGATGCGGACCCGGGTGGAACTGGCCATTCAGAGCCAGAACCAGCAACTGCTCAGTTCCATGGACCGACGCTCCAGGATCCAGCTGATGATGCAACACACCGTGGAGGGTTTCTCGGTGGTTGCCATTACCTACTACCTGATCGGCCTGCTCAAGTTTGGCCTGGATTCGATTTACCAGGCAGGCTTCGCCCTCAACAAAACACTGATTCTCGGCGTCGCCATTCCCGTGGTCATGATCCTGGTGTTCCTTGGCGTCCGGATGGTTCACCATCACTTCCTCAAAATGGCGAAACGGCACTAACTGTTGGCTCCTGCTTCTCCGGCAAACTGCCGGTAAAACTGCTGGGCCGTGCGGCCATTGCGGACACCCTTGGCGGTGGCGAAACGGATGGCCTCCCGGTGCAGGCTTTCCCTGTCGGCCACCTCCGGAAACAGGGCATCCACCGCTCGCAGGTAGACCTCCTGAGAAAACGCGTAGAACGACAGCTGCAGGCCGAAGCGATCCGCCAACGACACCTGCTCCTCGATGGCCTCCGCCGGGTGCAGCTCACCGTCGCGCATCTCGCTTTTGAGATTGTCAGACATGAATTCCGGCATCAGGTGCCGGCGATTGGAGGTGGCATACACCCGCACATTCTCCGGCGGCAATTCCAGGGAGCCCTCCAGCACGCTTTTCAGCGCCTTGTAGCCAGTCTCGCCGACATCAAACGACAGGTCATCGCAGAAGATCACGAACCGGAACGGCGAATCGCAGATGTCATCGACGATTTCCGGCAGATTCACCAGATCATCCTTGTCCACCTCGATCATCCGCAGCCCGCGCTCCTGGTATCGATTCAGCAGCGCCTTGATCAGAGACGACTTGCCCGTGCCCCGGGAGCCCCAAAGCAAAGCGTTATTGGAAGGCTCACCGGCGAGAAAACGCTCGGTATTGCGGGCCAGGGTTTGTTGCTGCCGGCTGATGCCGGTGAGATCCTGCCATTGCACCGGATCGAGCCGGCGAATGGCTCGCAGACCGGAGCGGTGACGGCGCCAGACCGCCGCCGGGGTGGTTTGCCAGTTTATGGATACAGTTCCGGACATACACCTCTTTCCTATTCCGTCCCGTGTCAGCCTGTGAAACACTGAACACTCAGTTTATAACCGGTTGAAAAGGAGACTTTACCCCAAATGGCCGTAAAATCCGTTGCCCTGGTGGCACACGACAACAAGAAAAAGGAACTGGTGGACTGGGTTGCCGACAACCGCACCCGCTTTGCTCCGCTGACACTCTATGCCACCGGCACCACCGGCCGCCTGTTGCGGGACAGTCTGGAGCGGGACGACATTCATTGTCTGCTCAGTGGCCCGCTAGGGGGAGATCAGCAAATCGGCGCCAAGATTGCCGAGGGCGAAATCGATCTGCTGGTGTTTTTCTGGGACCCCCTCGAACCCCAGCCCCATGACCCCGACATCAAGGCCCTGCTGCGGATCGCCGCGCTCTGGAACATTCCGGTGGCCTGTAACCGGGCGACGGCGGAATTCATCCTGACGTCTGCCTATATGACTGACGACCAGCACCAGCCGAAAAAACCGGATTTCTCCGATTACATCGGTCGCCCGGCAAGCGCCTGAGGCATTAGGCAAGGCCAGTGGTTATGACTACACTGATAAAATAGCTGTAAAGGACCGCCGGCACGCCAATGAACAGTCATGCCACTTTCCTCCAACATCGGTTTTTGAGCGTGGCCGTTGTTATCTTCTGGATTCTGTGCCTGCTGCCCATATCGCCGCTGGCAACGGCAGAGCAGTCGAGAGAAACAATAACTGCCGGCATCGTCGGTGATAACAAACCCTATTCGTTTGACGACGGCCCAGGGGCCTCCGGTTTTTCCGCCGATGCTCTCCAGGAGGTCGCTGACACGGGTGAGGTGGCTCTGAATGCATTAGAGCGGGCCTGGCTGGAAGCCCACAACAGTCAGTTAAACATGTGTGTTGATCCACAGTGGTTTCCACTTGAAGGCATAGACGCCGAAGGCAACCATGCCGGATTGTCCGCCGAGGTGGCCCGCTTGTTCTCAAAACGTGCACCTGTGCGGTTTGAGCTGGTTCGCACGGACAGCTGGAAAGAATCCATGAGAGCCGCCAGACATGGCAGGTGCGATATCTTGACGATGGCAATGAAGACCCCTGAACGGTCCCAATTCCTGAATTTCACCGAGCCGTATCTCGAAGTGCCTACCGTCGTGCTTGGACGGATTGAGGCTCCCTTCATCGAACAGGTTGGAGATTTGCGCGGGCGGAGAATTGGCGTCGTCGAAGACTATGCCTTTGCAGAACTTCTGCAAAGCCGCTACCCCTCCTTCAACCTGATCGAAGTCTCCAATGAACAGGCAGGGCTGCGTAAACTGCAGAACAATGAGCTGGACGGCTATATCACAACGCTGGCAACGGCCAGCTATTACATGCAGGAACTTGGACTTGCCGATCTGAAAGTGATTGGCCGGATTCCGGCAGACTGGTCTCTTTCCATGGCGACAAGAAAAGACGAACCCGTGGTTCTGGGCATCATGCAAAAACTGGTAGCCAGCCTCACCGCTCAGGAGCGGAAAGACCTCGAAAGACAGTGGCGCAATATCCGGCTGGAGCAATCGGTGGATTACACGCTGATCTGGCAACTGTCGATTGTGGCCATACTGTTGACCGCCCTGCTGTTCTACTGGAACCGGAAACTCAAACGCCTTAACAAAGAGCTGACAAACGCCAACGAGATGCTCGCACGTCTCAGCGTGACAGACGACCTGACCAAGTTGGGCAACCGGAGCTATTTTGACCAGGAGTTCCGCAAGAGCTTCCAGTGGTGCCAGCGCCACCATTCCGGTTTTGCCGTCGCCATGGTCGATGCCGACCAGTTCAAGAAAATCAACGACACCTATGGCCATGAAGCCGGTGATTTGTGCCTGCGGGCTCTGGCCAACACCATGCGTAAGCACTTCCGCCGGGAGACCGACCGGTTATCACGATTTGGCGGCGAAGAGTTCGTCATCTTCGCCAGCTACGAGGACAGTGATGAAATCCGCAATCGCCTGGAGCGTTTCCGGGAGGCTGTCGCAAATGCCTGCAGTGTTTGCGATGGCAACGATATCAGGATAACCATCAGCATTGGCCTGGCGACCGGTATTCCGGGGCCGGATGACTCGCCGGCGGAATACCTCAGACAAGCCGACCAGGCCCTTTACAAGGCCAAGGAGAAGGGCCGGAACCGGCTGGAGGCGCGAGCGCTCAGCTCCTGAGTGGTGGTAAGATTGGAAACAAGACAAGGATAAGGAGAAAGCCATGGCACGTATTTACGAGGACAACTCACTCTCCATCGGCAACACCCCGCTGGTAAAGCTGAACCGGGTCAATGACGGCGCCACCATCTGGGCCAAGATTGAAGGCCGTAACCCGGCCTATTCCGTCAAGTGCCGGATCGGCTCGGCCATGATCTGGGACGCCGAAAAACGGGGCACTCTGAAACCGGGCATGACCATCGTCGAGCCCACCAGCGGCAACACCGGCATCGCGCTGGCGTTCGTGGCGGCAGCCCGAGGCTACAAACTGGTTCTGACCATGCCGGCCTCCATGAGTCTGGAACGGCGAAAGGTCCTGAAAGCCCTGGGCGCGGAGCTGGTACTTACCGAACCGGCCAAGGGTATGCCTGGCGCCATCGCCAAGGCCGAAGAAATTTTCTCTTCCGATCCGGACAACCATTTCCTGCCCCAGCAGTTCCAGAACCCGGCCAACCCCAGGATTCACGAGGACACTACCGGCCCTGAGATCTGGAATGATACCGACGGCGAAGTAGACATTTTCGTGGCGGGCGTCGGAACCGGCGGCACCCTGACCGGTGTATCCCGCTATATCAAGGGCACCAAGGGCAAAAAGATTACCACCGTCGCAGTCGAGCCCACCGACTCCCCGGTGATCACCCAGGTGTTGAACGGCGAAGCCCCCAAACCTGCGCCCCACAAGATTCAGGGCATTGGCGCCGGATTCGTACCCAAGAACCTGGATCTTGAACAAGTCGACCAGGTGGAGACAGTCACCAACGAAGATGCCATGGACATGGCCCATCGGCTGATGCGGGAAGAAGGTATCCTCTGCGGCATTTCCTGCGGTGCCGCCGTTGTCGCGGCGGTGCGGATCAGCAAGCAGCCGGAGCACAAAGGCAGGAACATCGTCGTGGTATTGCCGGATTCGGCAGAACGCTACCTTTCCTCAGCCCTGTTCACTGATCGATTTGGCGAGCTGGAAAACGTGCAGTAAGGAAAAAAGGCGCAGCCTGGGGCTGCGCCTGGATGGACGCATGAACATTTCATCCGTTGCGGATGCCAATAACCGGATCATCGGGCGGGCGTATGGATACGTGTGCCAGTCTGCAACCTGACTTACCACGCGGGTTCATCATTGCGGACTCGCAGAAAGCTGGCAAAGCGGGGCAGTCCAGTGGCCGTAAGACCATAATACTTGAACGTGATCGTGCTTCCGGGCTCCGGTGGGGACGCCCTCTCGGTATCGCTGAATCCGGAACCAATCCGGAATTGCCTGCCATTTTCAAGCTCAACCAGCAGCGACCCCATCCTGCCCCCGTATTTGCCCCTGC
>NZ_JASSVN010000040.1:0-3629 GCF_030540945.1 Marinobacter sp. SS8-8
GTAAGAGAGCCCCTATATGTGTTTGCTGTGAGTGCCTGACAGCCCCGCGAGACTGACGAAGCAGGCGTTCTTGCTCATGGATTTAGGTTGGCCGCTGGCGCGGCCAAAAAAATGATTATTGTCTGTTGATTCCGAGAAGGCTCATATGGGTTATGTGGTGGCTTACTCCCAAGCTACCAACCTTCATATCGAATTCCATGTTGTTCCAAGTAATCCCCCTGCCTTTCAAGATAACTCTCGGTGCGGAGTGTGTAGTCCTCTCCATCCTTTTCGTGATCATATGGTTTGGCTTTAAAGCGACCAACTTCGATAGCATTCTCATGCCGGTTCATAATCCATACTACAACCGTTCCCCCAGGAGCCAAGCCAAGAACCAAAACGTCTCGAGGACGCTCTACTATCTTGCCATAGGCTTCAAAGGGGGCAGTCTCCTTCATTTTTTTCTCGATTTCATCCGGGTTTTCCAGCCGGATCAAGGCCTCATAGGATTGCTGCTCCGCGAACGAGAACCAACGAATTAAAAAGACCTCTGGCATGGTTTGCCAATCCGCCATTGCCCCAAACGGTTTGTCCCAGCAACAGGACACGATACCAATAGGTGCCCGCCATCCAATGTCTTCGGAAAGGGATTCGATGAAAAACTTATCCACCCAGACATCGTAGTGTTTGGGTGCCACCACGCCGATACTTCGGTGGGTTCCATTGGGACCATATTTTTGCCCTTCTGATTCCGTTGATTCCGAACACCCGACCAGTACCAGAATACAGAGACTGACCACCCAACCCTTGATACTCATAGAAGTCTCCATTTATTCACTCGCTTTTATTAGGGTGAACAGCCCGACGGCCGTTTTTCGCAGGCCTGAACGGGTAAAGCGGCCCTATTTCCAGATAATGATCGGAATAATGAATGTACCGTTGCTTAAGCAGGGCTTTGGATTCAGGAGACAGCCGCAAGTCTTGGCCGTGCCAGACATGAGCTGCGAGGTTTCTGGCAACAGTTACAAGTTCTTGAGGTAGAGAATAAGAAGCGTCTGTCGGATCAATTTGATCAAAAGGCACACCGGCATCGACAGCCAGCTTGTGGATCAGGTACAGGGGAATTCTGGAATATTCACCCCTAACCTCCCGATCAAGCCAGAGGTGCAAAGCGACATTGTTTCCGCTCAGGCTAGGCTGAGTCGGCAACATTGGAAGCCGCCTCTGTTCAATTTCCAGGCTTGCCAACGGATTGTGCGATCCGATCCAGCCCTCGGCCTTGATCAGGGCTCGTTGTTGCAGCATCCGGGAAAACTCGAAACTGGCCTCGGGATTCCGACGGTCTTTCCCTGTTATGACTTCTGGAGGGCGAACTTCAATTCGCTCGTGAAAGCTATCTGGATATCCCCCTCCAATATCCGAGTGAACGCCCGGCAGAACCCACTCATTGAAATTTTCAGGCAAATCGCCTGACTCACTTCTCAGGCTGTTTAACGAAAAGTTGTGCCGGCGCTCATCTCGCGCAACAAACTGGACGGCCCGCTGCACATGTTCTGATTTTACGTTGACGTTGATCCGCCCCGTTTTTCCGTCGTGAGCTGAAAAATCCATGTTGCCGACATCGGCAACGCCGGCAACGGTGTCGAATAACCCCAGGAACCGAACTGTCACTTTCTTGGGCCATGGGATACCCTCGCGCTCGAACGCTCTGACCAGAGCACCTTTGTACTCACCGTATAAGGAGCCCGTTGTGTCATAAATCTCACGGCTTACGAAATGTCGTGCCGTTGCCGCGCCCCGGCTAAACCCAAAAACATCCAGAACCAGCTCATCTATTGGCTCGTAAACAGAGCGACTAAGTTGTAATACGAAGTCTGCGGCCCCTTCCTCAACTTTTCTGAGGATGCCTTGCTCTCCAAGACCTAACCCCATACTCAAACCATCGTCGGGCTCACCGAACTTGGTACCCACTCCTGAAACATAAACAGACAGCCGGTGAGTTGGGGTACCGTCTTGTTCTATGGTGTCCTTGAAGTAAAGCGTTTCCAGCTTCGAAACGTTGGTTTCGGCATTGAGGTAACTGCCTTCCATCACCTGTGACAGTTCATTACTGCATTCTTCTTCCGAGATGGCTCCGGCGGCATTGGCGGTCAGGCATTTATCAAGTTCCTGCTGGTAAGCGCGGGTGTTGCCACGGTTATTGCCTGTGCCGTCGAAAAAGATACCCGCCTCTACCCGGACTTTGGGGAGGTTACCACCTCTGGGCAAGTCATCCAGTGACTCGTCCGGCAAGCCTTCATCAATTAACGCGCCTTTCTGCGCAGCTTTGCGCACAAATTCCTGCGGGTCTTTGTCCAGCAACTCTTTGGCGGCAGGGGTAAGCTGGCCTTTATCATCCAGTGCGCCAGCCATGGCGAAGTCCACAACCGGTGCGGTGGTGGTAGCAATGCCAAGTATTACTCGCTGATTACCACTGACAATAGAACCACCATGACTGGTGGGGCTTCCAAGGTAAGCCACTGGCATACCATCGGCAATTGCCAGCGGGTAGCCCTGGGTAATAACCGCACCGCAACCGGTGACATCGCCCACGCGGGCAATGGGTTTACCTTCAACAAGGATGCTGGAGCCGTTTGGCATGATGGGGGAGGAGCCGTGCCCTTTGATCGGGCAAACGTGCATGTCGCCAACACAGGCGGCAATCAGATTGCTCATAGCCAGAGTTCCTTTCTGTGATGAGTAGCGTCCGGGCTACCCGTGGTTAAACATTGTTCAAAACCTGCAATATTAGCATTATTGGCACCACATAACGCCCGGCTCACGCGCCGGTTTGGAGCCGCAAAGCGGCGGAAAATCGGTCGCTGTGCAGCCGATTGTTATGTTTTCTATGAAGTGCTACCGTGTGTATAGATTTCTTAGACCATACACAAAGGTGCATTATGAGAACGAACATTGTTATCGATGACGAGTTAATGGCCGAAGCCCTCAAAGCCTCCGGCTACGAAACCAAAAAAGAAGCCGTTGAGCAAGGCCTGAAACTTCTGGTCCAGCTTCGTAAGCAGCAGGAAATTCGGAAGCTGCGTGGCAAGATCAAATGGGAAGGCGACCTGGATGAAATGCGGAGTGCCAGATGATACTGGTGGATACCAGCGTCTGGATCGACTATTTCAACGGGGTCGAAAACCCGCACACTGATCTGCTTGATACCTCCATCATCCAAGGGGCTGTCGCTATCGGCGACCTCATATTTCTGGAGATCCTTCAAGGCATCCGCAACGACAAACAATATCGCCAGACCAAACAAAGCCTGCTAGCGCTTGAGCAGTATGAGATGTTTGGCAAGGAAATGGCAGCCAAGTGCGCCGACAACTACCGAGCGCTTCGAAAACGAGGCATCACAATCCGAAAGACTGCGGACGTGATCATCGCGACTTTCTGCATAGAGAAGGAGCTACCTCTGCTGTTCTTGGATCGCGACTTTGTCCCATTTGTTGATCATCTTGGGCTTGAGTCAGCCCTCAGAGAAACATAACGATATAGATAACCGTCCACCTCCCGCCAACTCTCAGGCACACCCGAACTAAGGCAGGCACGCGACCGGGCCCCTGTGGATCGGTTCATCGGCTTGTTGGACTGGTCCGCACTCGAGG
>NZ_JASSVN010000041.1:0-3356 GCF_030540945.1 Marinobacter sp. SS8-8
CATAACGACCGCCATAACGACCGCCACCATGATGGCCTCCCATCGTGTGACGTAAAAGATCCTTAAAAAAACCCATCTTCAACCTCCTTCAGTCATTGAACCAACTATCTGCCGCCCAACGTTTTGCTCAGCGGCAATTTAAAGTGGTACGTTTTTGCGAATGCAAAACAAGTGCCGCTTTAAATTGTCCGCTGGAGCTATTTGTTAGCAGCTTTTTGTTCTTTGTAAGTAATATAAATATGTATTAAGCCCATACCTCCGTGACCAATCACATAGACTTCTATTAATCCGGTAAATATTTCGTGAAATTCCTTGGCATCACTAGCTTGCGTAGGATTGTACGACCATAATATAAACCAAGTCGCGCCCGATAATACAACTAATAATAACGCACCTATACCGAGCCCTTGAATTACAGCTGCGAGTCCTTTTGGTGATGCATCTGGAATTTGTAATGATTTCAATTTTCTTAGATCTGATGTTATTTGAGTAATGTCACCTGATAGGTAAGGATAAAAATATGATAATCCATGTTTCGATAGTTCAATCATTGTAAATGCAAGAGCAAGCACTACAAGCAACAAGCCTATGCTTATATGTGCCCACGTACTATAATTTTCAATTAAATTTTGGCCTATTACTCCTTCATCGTTAATTTCAATAAAGTTACTCAAGATTATTTGGAGTAATACCAAGAGCAGTATTGAATAGTGCAGATAACGTATTAATGGTGTGAGCTTTACCGTAAAATAGTTCCGAATTGTTTTAAGCATATCAATCGCCTTAGCTTTTCTTTAAATAAAAATGTCTCTGAATATTTTACTGCTAACAGCTGTATTAGCTGTATCTAAAAACATGAGTGCTAATACCAAATTCGGCATTATGCTATCACGCCAAATATTCGACCTACTCCTGCTGTTAGTGCCATTGCGAGCGTACCCCAGAACGTAACTCTGATAGCACCGACAGTTATTGGTGCGCCACCTGCACGCGCCGCAATACCGCCAAGAAGGGCAAGAAAAAGCAGAGAGGATACTGCAACAAGAAGAATGAGTAAGTTAACTGGTACAACCCAAGCAATCACCAATGGAAGTGCAGCACCAATTGTGAAGGTGCCTGCTGAAGAAAATGCGGCTTGAACTGGCCGAGCATTCCCATTCTCTGAGATGCCTATTTCATCTCTAGCATGCGCTCCTAGAGCGTCATGCTCCATAAGCTGGTCAGCTACTTGCTGTGCTAGTAATGGATCAACACCTCTTCCTTCATATATTTTCGCAAGTTCATTTTTTTCAAACTCAAAATCTTCTTCTAAGGATTTCTTCTCAAGTGTGAGATCTGCATTTTCAGTATCTGACTGAGAGCTGACAGATACATACTCTCCTGCAGCCATAGACATAGCACCTGCCACTAAACCAGCAACACCAGCTAGAAGAATACTATCATGGGTAGTACTTGCAGCTGCAACACCAATAATAAGACTCGCAGTTGAAACTATTCCGTCATTTGCGCCAAGTACTGCTGCACGTAACCACCCTACACGATGTGATCTATGGATTTCTTTATGGCTCATATTATTTCCCAATGATTGTATTGCAGCTAACGCTGAAGCACAGCGGCGCCCTGACAAGGGCGTCCGGTGGCCGTAGGCCACGAACTGCTGCGACTGGTTAGATGCCGGAGCTGCCCGGCAATTTATTGCGGCACCCAATGCTGAATGCCTACTCCCGATACTTTGCACCAGCGCAACCCATGGCGCTAGGAACCAGAACACTGAACAAGCGGAAACTGCACGATGTTTACGCCGGATAGCCCCGCGACACAGACACCCAAAGGGCCGCAAAAACCGTTGCCAGACTGAAGGCTGTGTTTTGCCCGAAACCAACTGCCAAACCGCGCCCGAACACCGAACCCAAGAACGCGGGAGCCAGGCATTTAACGCCGTTGTTCAGCGGCAGCCTTGGCAGAGCGAAGCGGCGACAAGGCTGTCCGGTGGAGGGCCGTCAGGCCCGGAACGAACTGGAACTATTGGTTAGGCATGATCACTGCCGTGCGCGACTACAGACGAACGCAGCCAAATCATCCTTGCTTGAACCTGACATAAGCTCAGTCCACTGGACATTGTCGTACATTTTGATATTCGATTGGCTACCTTCACCATACCCCAAGTCCTGATAACGCCTGTTAGCGCAATCGATGCGTGTCGCTGAATATCCATGGCTAGATGCACTTACCCTACTATGCACCGTCCGCAGATACTCCCCATCAGATTCGGTATTGATGAGATAATAGCTGGCCTTTTCGGACGCGCTTCTTGGGATTAATTCTCCTTCTGCAACGGACTGCGAGGATGAATTATCAGAACATCCGACCAACAGCGCGACAGCAATAATCAACGTAAATAGTCTGAATCCCTTCATGGAGTCTCCTGTTCGATTGCCTAACGCTGAGGTAACCGGCGCCGGAGCGCAGCGGAGGGAACCAAAAGCGCCACGCTTTTGGCGTCCGGTTGACCGACTGGTTAAGGGCCGGTTACCCGATTACTTATTTTGGCACCCAATGCTGAATGCCCACTCCCGGTACTGTGTACTAACTTGATCCATGGCGCCAGGAACCAGAACACCGAATGGACGGAAGCTGACCAATGAATACGCCGGATTGCCCCGCGACCTGAACACCGGAATAGCGGCTAAAACCTTAGCCGAACCGGGGGGCTGTTTACTTGCGAGGCCAAACACCGGAACCGACACCAAACACCAAACCCAAGAACACTGGAGCTAGGCCTTTAACGCCCGCAGCATGCGCGGCTTTGGAATGGAGGCGAAGCCGCAATGGAAAAGACGTCGCCGTGCCTGCGATGGTTATGCATTTGGCTCTGACCAGACGGCATATTCATTGCCATTTGGATCACTGAAATGAAAACGGCGACCACCCGGGAACGGGAAAATATCTTTGACGATTTTTCCGCCAGACAACTCTACTTGCTCGAGGGTTACTTCCAAGTCAGTGCTAAAAAGGACGACCAATACACTTCCAGTATCAGTTGTGGCCACATTGTCTGACTTGAAGAATCCACCATCCAGTCCCGCGTTCTCGATCGCTACGTACTCTGGACCATAGTCTACAAACGTCCACCCAAATGCATCACCAAAGAACCTTTTTGTGGCTTCAAGATCCTTGGCGGGAATCTCAACATAATTGATCTTTCCGGTCTCTTTCACAGCTTCCTCCTTGATGCATAACGCTGAGGTAACCGGCGCCGGAGCGTCAGCGGAGGGAACCAAAAGCGCCACGCTTTTGGCGTCCGGTTGACCGACTGGTTAAGGGCCGGTTACCCGTTGTTTTGTATTGGCACCCAG
>NZ_JASSVN010000042.1:0-3136 GCF_030540945.1 Marinobacter sp. SS8-8
GAACCTGGGTGCCTCCGAGGTATTGACGCAGCTGTTTACCGGGCGTGAGCCGGCTTTTATGTCGGCACCGGAACGGGGCTAACAGGGCTTTTTACGGGGAGGCAGCTGAATAGTTACGTTTAGTGTTGGGTTTATCACCTTTGAGTCCCACTTTGTGAATACTGAAAATCTGCCTACTCTCTCCGATTACAAGCGGTTCCTGAATACCCTTCCTGAAGCTGCCCTCGTGGTTGGCGATAGCGGTGAAATTCTTATTGAGAACGAAATGGCCAGGCGGGTTTTCAAGTCCAGCGGAGATGGCTTCCATGCAAAACATGTTGGGGAGCTTATTCCAGTCGAGAAGCGCGATGGCCATGATAATAAGATGGCCCGCTTCCACGCCTCTCCAGAGAAAGAGACAAGGATTGCAAATTCTGCACTGGAAGCTGTGCGAGGCGATGGGACGCACTTCGCGATTGTTATTATTTTAAGGCAGATTACCTTGGCGTCCGGAAGTTACACCCTGGCGATTTGTCAGGATGTGTCCGAGCAGCGATACCTCGTGACTGGGTTACGGAATGAACTAGATCAAGAACGAATGCTGGCCCGGACAGATCCCCTTACATCAATTGCTAACATACGCAGTTTTCGAGCAGAGCTTGAACGCTCGATCAAGCGTCTTTCCCGCTATGGCCGACATTTAACGCTAATCAGTATTGATTTAGATAACTTCAAGCCGATCAACGATGACTACGGTCACGCAGAGGGCGATAAAGTGCTCAAAGACGTGGGGGATGCCCTCAAGTCTGGCCTTCGTAGCGGCGACTTCCCGGCACGCATTGGTGGCGACGAATTTGCGGTGTTGCTCCCTGATACGGGATTCGACGCGGCTAAGCAGTTCATGCCGCGACTGGTTCAAACCATAGAAAATAAGATGGATCAAAGTAAATGGCCGGTGACATTTTCACTTGGCATGGTCACTTTTAATGAGGCACCCGGTAGAGTCGATAAAGCCCTGATGCTGGCAGACGAAACCATGTACCTTGCGAAACGTTCGGGCAAAAACAGAGCTGCAATGCGTACCTTTCAGTGAGTCCGCCGTTCACTTCTGGTGCCCAAGTCTGCGAGTTGGCCATTTGATCAAGTGGAATGGCTGACGTTTTATTCGGTTTGGAGGTTCTCGGTGTCATGGGGCTCTGGGATGGTCGATTCCAGAGAGACGTCAATAAGCCCATGCTGGAGTTTTTTCAAAAGGTGAAGCAGGCTGACACCGTCATCAAAGCTCATCTCCTGCATGGCCTGTCTGTAAAACTCGGCAATCGTGTCTTGCAGCCGGTTCCAGAACGTTCGACCGGATTCGGTAAGTACTACCAGTCTTGCTCGGCGGTCTTGGGGATCCTGTATCCGGACGACATGCCCATCCCTTTCCATTCGCTTTAGGACGCCATCAAGGTTTTGGCGACTGACGTACAGATACTCTTTGAGTTGATTGAATGAGGTGCCGTTCTCGAATCCTTCCCGGGACAATGCACCCAATACCGCCCATTGAACGGCGCTGATGCCCATTTCATTCTGGACCTGGCGCTGCAGAATGTTTCCGGTCTGGAACAGGCGGAAAAAAAGCCGGTTGGGAATGCCTCCGGATTCGTTGACGATCATTTCGTATCCCGTTGGTAAAGAATGGTTCGCAAGCCCGTTAAGTTTATTTATCAACGATATCTTCACATAGATCCGGGGTAGTCTTCCGCATTTTCTTGCTTCACTCCGGATGATAAGGGCGCTGTGAACCCGGAGTTCCCTGGGATCTCGCAGGGAACTCCGCGATCGCAGTTTTCACTCAGTTAGTGATGAGCTTGCATTTGCTCTCCGAAAGCGGACGGAAGGCTTCGTTGCCCGGAATCGTTCGAACAATCTTGTAAAGATCCCATTCGCCGGTGGACTCTTCCGGTGTTTTTACCTCGGCCAGGTACATGTCATGAACCATCCGGCCGTCCTCACGGATACGACCGTTTTTGGCGAACATATCGTTGATCGGAGTCTCTATCAGATGCTTGCGGACAGTTTGGGCGTCATCCGAGCCAGTACCTTCCACCGCCATCAGATATTGCATTGTGCTGGAGTAGATCCCCGCGTGAACCATTGTTGGACGGGTACCGGTTTCTTCCATGAAACGATCAGACCATTCACGGGTTTCATCGTTCATGTCCCAGTACCATCCGGTAGTCAGCTGCAGTCCCTGGGCCGCTTCGGTACCCAGGGCGTGAATGTCACTGATAAATACGACAAGACCAGCAATGATTTGGCCTGACTGCGTGACGCCAAATTCTGCAGCGGTGGTGATTGCATTGGTTGTGTCCGCCCCGGCGTTCGCCAGAGCAATGACGTCGGCTCCTGAAGCCTGGGCCTGGAGGATGAACGAGGAAAAGTCCGGCGTTGGGAATGGATGACGGATGCTTCCGAGAATCTCACCGCCATTGGCTTCTACAACCCGGGTAACGTCCGCCTCCATGGCATGACCGAAGGCATAGTCTGCGGTCAGTATGTACCAGGATTTGCCGCCTTCCTGAATGATCGCGGTCGGAGTACCGATGGACAGTGCGTAGGTGTCGTAGACGTACTGTATGTGATTGGGTGTACAGTGCTCGTTGTGATGCTGGATGCAGCAGAGCCCGAGATCAGTCCCAATTTGTTGTTTTCTTCGAGTATCTTGGTAGTGGCGATGGTTACTGAAGAGGCCACCATGCCGCCAACCATGTCGACACCGTCGTTCTCTACCCAGCGACGCACTGTACTGGATGCAACATCAGGGCTATTCCGATCGTCGGCACTGACCACCTCGATCTTGGCATTGTTTACTGTCCCGCCAAAATCGGCAACAGCCATTTCCATGGCTTTAAGGCCGTTCGGGCCGGCAAGGTCACGGTAAGTGCCGGACATGTCAGCAAGGTACCCCAGCTTAACTGTGTCTCCAGAAATTGCTGCTTGGGCGGTACCTGCAATTAGAGCTGAGGCAACGACTGAGGGCAGAAGCTTTGCAACTATTCAGCTCACTTTTTCTCAAAAAGTGCTTGACAAGGTTTTTTCTCAAATCCCGGGAATTTCGGCCGCGCCCGGGACGTTGCGGTAAAGGGGCGCTCAAGTCGCCTGTCAACCCGTC
>NZ_JASSVN010000043.1:0-3078 GCF_030540945.1 Marinobacter sp. SS8-8
GGCATTCGACTTTGGATGCCCAAATAAGTAATCGGGTGAACGGCCCTTAACCAGGCGCATCAATACGCGGCCTGCGGCCGCCGGACGCCCTTGTCAGGGCGCCGTTGTGCGCGGCGTTAAAACGAAAACACAGGGGGTCACATGCAACGGATCGCATCACAGATTACTCTGCTCTTTCTATCCCTGATCCCTAGCATTGCCCTTGCCGAAAACTCGGCCCCTGAAGACTATCTGGCCAATAAATCGCTGGTGTTGGAGGTTCGATACTGTGAGTGCCTGGCCACCAAACCCGATGGCGTACCCTCCGACCTACTGCCAAGTTTTCTGAGGGAGTCCAGTCTCTTAAAGGTTAGTGTCTCGAGCAAGGATAAAGGCTTTGCTTCTTCAAGAGAGTTGTCCATCGGTTATGAGCTCAAGCCGGTTGCAGGCTCGCCCAACCAATTCCAATTCAACTATGCTGGCAACCACACTACAAGCACTGGGAACAGTGCTGGCAACGGGGCGTTGCTGTTGGTTCAGGGGCAGTGGGTTAGTCTTTTCGGCTCACAGCATGAGACCGAAACTGGATCGCAACATAGCAACGTTGCGGTGCGGCTGGCTAAGCCCGGTGGTTCCTGATGGCAAGTTTTAACAAATCAATTAAGTTCGTTCCCGGCCTGACAGCCGTCCACCGGACGCCCCTGACGGGCCGCCGCTTATTTTGGCGTTAGGTGTTAAAAACGTCCGGCACTTAA
This sequence comes from Marinobacter sp. SS8-8, assembly GCF_030540945.1. NCBI lineage: Bacteria > Pseudomonadati > Pseudomonadota > Gammaproteobacteria > Pseudomonadales > Marinobacteraceae > Marinobacter > Marinobacter sp. SS8-8. The sequence continues at coordinate 735 of NZ_JASSVN010000043.1, forward strand.
CTGAAATCAAACAGGGCGGCATAGAGGGAGTAAATATGAAAAAAGCAGTATACATAATCGTGTTATCGGCAACCCTGCTTGGTGGTTGCGCAACAATAGTTGGGGATAAGACACAGGTTGTACCAATATCTAGCACCCCCAGTGATGCAACAATACTCATCACAGATGAAAAAGGTGTTCAAGTATTCAAAGGATTAACCCCGACTAGCGTAACACTACAAAAAAGTGATGGTAGCTATTGGGGGAAAAAGAGTTTTACCGTAGAAATCACCAAAGCCGGATATGAAAAACAGGTAATCCCAATAACTGCTAGTGCAAATGGCTGGTACATTGGCGGCAATATCATTTTTGGAGGGCTCATCGGTTGGTTTATCGTTGATCCATTGAATGGAGCCATGTACACCTTGTCGCCAGAGCAGATAACATCAACACTCAGTGAAAAGGTCGCACACAACAATACTGCGACTGATGGAAGTATTTCTATTGTTCTGCTCCAGGATGTGCCGCCATCACTCCGTAGTAAAATGAAGAAGTTGAATTAAAACACCTAACAATGGCATCGTGCGGGACTGGCAACCGCGCCGCTTCGCTTTGCGGTCGCCAGCCCCACATGCCTGCCGTTATGAGTAGGGACATCATTGATAAACGGTCTATTGTCGCGATCTGCTGAACTTGAAAGCAAACTCTTGGAGTTTTTTGCGCTCCCTACTTTCGATGATTCGGAAAGAATCATGGCGAGCAGAGTCATGTGTAGTATTGCTTTCGAGCATGCCGAAAGTGCAAAGATGCTGATTTCGGCTGGTAATTTAACCTCGGCGACGGGACTTGTCCGTCTTCAGTATGAAGCGCTGGTCCGGGCAATGTGGCTCCTTTACGCGGCGTCTGACACCGCTGTCTCAAAGCTAACCAGTGAGCTGACACAAGAGACGGCTGATAGAGCGAATAGGCTTCCGATGCTCAGCGAAATGCTGGAGAAATTACAGGGTAAAGCACCCCAGGAACCGGTGGATATGCTGCTAGAATTCAAAAAGTACTCTTGGAAGCCCCTTAGTTCGTTCATCCACGGCGGTATTCATGCAATCCATCGCCATAGCAAAGGTTATCCACTTCCTCTACTCGAGCAGATGGTCCGGATATCCAATGGTGTTTCTGTAATGGTGGGAATGCTTTTGGTCATATTGCATGGGGGTGGTGAGCAGCGCGGCAAAATGCCACGGATTCAAAGAGAATTTGCTGACTGTCTACCCGATACCAAGTCGCAAATCTCATAACAAGTGCAGGCAAGGGACGCTCCTGACGTCGCGCCCCTGCTGCAAGCGTTATGTGCTTTAGGAGTGACAGATGGAAGCTTCTAAGATCACAGGAATTTTTCTTTCAGTTCATGGTGCTGGACCAAAATATGCTCTTCGACGCAAAGTCGGCCCATTCCATGAGCAGTACGATGTTTACCGTCCTTGGGACAAAATCGACATTGTTCGGGAACTCGTGAAATTGTTGGATGCGGAGTTTGAAGGCTTCCTCGAAAAGTTCGTTACGATCGACGACAAGCACTTCCGAGAAAGTTCGCATCGTTCACGGCACTATATTTCGGCTGATCTCGCATCGCTCTACCTGGGCAAGAACGATGATTTCAGGAAGAAGTATTCATTTTCATACAAGGATTACTGGATTGGCACGAATGTGGGCGCAAAGGAAATCGTTCAGTATGTTAGAGAAATGGCTGAAGCTTGTGACGTTACATTCTCTTTCTGGAGCGACCTCAAGCTTTAGTCACATAACCAACCATTTCAGTTCGTTCCGGCCCTGATGGGCCTCCACCGGACGGTCTTTTCTCCGCTTCGCTACGCAAAGGCCGCCGCTGAATGTTGGCGTTAAATGCCTGGCTCCGGCGCTCTTTGGTTTGGTGATCGGGCGCGGTTTGGCAGTTGTTTTTGGCAGAACACAGCCCAAGGTCTGGCAGCGTTTTTTGCGGCCAGTTCGGTGTCCGGGTCGCGGGGCCATCCGGCGTAAACATCGTGCAGTTTCCGCTTGTTCAGTGTTCTGGTTCCTAGCGCCATGGGTTGGGTTGGTGCAACGTATCGGGAGTAGGCATTCAGGTTTGGGTGCCACAATAAAGTGCTGGGTAACCGGCATCTAACAATTCGCATCAGTACGCGGCCTGCGGCCGCCGGACGCCCTTTACGTGGCTCCTTCGTCGCCACTCCAAGGTCGCCGCTGTGCTCCGCGTTAAGAGTTTGCCACAGAGGGAGCAGCAATGGAGATGCCAGACTTCTTATCGTTCGGAGATCTTGTCGTTCCGTTTTATCTATTTGCCTTGATCGGGCACTTCTTGTCTAGGTGGTAC
>NZ_JASSVN010000044.1:0-2992 GCF_030540945.1 Marinobacter sp. SS8-8
AACGATGTCTTGAGGAAGGCTAGAGCACTGATCGAATGAACTATTCTTTTCACCCGGCAGCGGAAGCCGAGTTTCTGGAATCTGTTGGTTATTACGAATCAAAAGTTCCGGGATTGGGTGGCGCCCTCATAGAGGAATTTGAGGCCCTGGCCAATTTAGTTGGCGAGTCACCAAAGGCTTGGCAAGTTGAATTGAAGCCAGATATTCGTAGAGCGCCCCTTCAAAGATTCCCGCTATCCATCATTTACCGAGAAAAGACTGATGGCTTTCAAGTATTGGCTGTGGCCCATGACCGGCGACGCCCGCAGTATTGGCTTGGCAGGCTTTAACAAACGGCTGCACAGCGACCGCTTTTCCGCCGCTTCGCGGTTCCAAACCGGCGCGTGAGCCGGGCGTTATTTGCGACATGAAGTTGCATGAATATATGTTGTAACCCGACATTTTTTTCCGTAACTGAGCGGATGTCGGAAGTGCAACCTGGTGTTCTACCACCAGTATCCTACCCACCATGCGAAAAGGACTTGGTATGAAGCGTTGGGGACAATGAACCCTGTTACTAATCCGAAATAAAGTAAGCGAACATTAATTTAATATGTAAGCCAGGTCAGGATGCCTAAAAAATGATTTCAATAGTGCTGGTAACTTCTGTAAACGTCGCAGTTGCCGGTAAACAATTTCCTTGAGTTGCTCGTTAAGGTATTCATGCAGAACATGGCAATGTCGTAGAGCCTTCAGGGAGGAAGAAGGTAACCCGTGATGGAGCCGGATTCTGGAAGCCGATATCAAGGCCTGTTTTGATCGCATCAGTCATGAATGGTTGTTGACGCATATCCCACTACCCAAGCCCGTGTTAACACAGTGGCTTAAATCGGGGTATATGAGCAAGGAGGCACGCTACGAAACGGAAGACGGCACCCCGCAAGGGGGCGTGATCTCACCGATCCTGTGCAACATGGCACTGGACGGTCTGGAAGAGCTGGTCGTACCTGCCTCCCGAAGCCGGGGGCGCAGCAAACTGCACGTCATCCGATACGCAGACGACTTTATCATCACAGGGAAGAATCCCGCTGTTCTGGAACACGAAGTCCGGCCACAGGTCGAGCGCTTCCTGGCACAGCGGGGGCTACAACTCTCAACCGAGAAAACGCGCATCAGCCATATTGGGCAAGGCTTCAACTTCCTGGGCTTTCACTACAGGAAATACCGAGGTACCTTGCTGGTCCAGCCGCAAGACGGCAAAACCCGGGAGTTGCTGGAGAAAGTGCGAGGTGTGCTGAAGAAGTACCGTGGCATCCCTTTCCACGCTTTACTGGCAAAGCTCAATGCCGTCATCAGAGGCTGGGCCTATGCGTATCGACACGTGGTAGCGAAAGAACGCCTGAGTTACGTCGATGACAGGATCTACCCACTGGTTAAAAAGTGGTTACAGCAGGAGCACCGATCCAAGACGTGGGCATGGATCAGAAAGCGCTACCGAGGGCGTTTCAAAGGTCGTATTGAGTATGGGTGCTATTACCCGACCGCGTCAGGTATGAAGCTCATACGGTTGTTCAAGGCCGGGGACTTGCCGATTCGGTATCATAGTAAAATACGCAGTGGTGCCAATCCCTATGACCTGGCGGACAAAGACTACTTCGAAGCGAGAGCCCGAAAGCAGCGGATGAACGCACGACGGGACCGACGATTCCTCAACAGTTCGTCGTACGAGAAACTGGCCGCCTGAAGGGAAGTCTTACTGGATATGAATAGGTGGGTCGCCTGCGCGGCCTTCAAAGGGCTTGAGCTGTATGATGGGAAACTATCACGTACAGTTCTTATGGGGCGAAGGGCCGCAAGGCCCTTAGCTACCAGGTTGGGCTTCTATCCCGAGAGCATTTTTCGTAGTATCCGAAGTCACTTTCAATATGGAAAGTGCAGACATCTGGCACCAAAGGAGGGAGCTAAATGGAATGTCAAGACATCAACGGACTAAAGCTGGACGCAGATGATTGGGATGTGATCGAAGACATTCGAAGGCGTCAACGCGCGGGTAATATGCTTGAAATCATTATGCCTGCTGGAGCTCTGGCTACGATATTTTTAGGTAATAATGCAGGGCAAGCGACGTTTAACATATCTGGCTTTGATTTTGTTCAGTTTACAAAAGCAATGATAAAAATCGATGGTATTGTGCGTGGTCGCATTGAGTACCATGCCCGCATACAATATTTGATCCCTGGGAAGTCGAACGAACAAAAGCAGTTCTGGAAATCAATCGCTCAGGGATGTGGTGTACAATGATTAGTAGATTATTCTTCATTTTTTTTGTTTCTCTTAATCTTTCTACTACAGCCCTTGCGGAAAGCTATGCTGTAAAGGTACTCAACAGTAAGGTGGAAGATTATGAGAGAGCATTGGTTTCTTGCAAAAAGTCTGAAAATGAAAGGGGGCTTCCTGATAAAGGCATACTTGAAAATCTGAAGCGCTATAAGGATCAAGAGCTTAGAGAGTTTCTTGTAACAAGTAGCTCTATCGCATTGCTAAAGTGCACTATGCCTGAACTTGGTGAGTTAAGTTTCTTTATTGGAGCGGTTTTAAATAGTGAAGAAACCTCGGATGAATCAAAAGAAGAAGCCAGATATATTTCAGGGTTGATACATGAAATATCCTGGTCTAATTACAAGATAAATAATGAGCTATCAAATAATATAAAATCTGATATTGGAGAAAGTGATTATTTTAAATCTCCTTTTAATCCGTTTCTGATATTGGAGGAGCTTAACATTTTGTAATCGATCGATTGGCCATTACTAATTGGAAATAAAGTAGGCGAACATTATAATGTTACTAAGCAGTACAAAAGTAAGCGAACATTATTTATAATGTGATATATTCTCCCAAAGCTTATCGGATATTGTCACTCATGCGCCAGACTGATGGTCGTAAACTGGATCATAAAACCCTCGAAGCCCTTCGCATTCGCGCTGTTCAGCGGGTGATGGAAGGGGAAAGT
>NZ_JASSVN010000045.1:0-2961 GCF_030540945.1 Marinobacter sp. SS8-8
TTTTTCTTTTGTTTCAATTGCTTGTGACAAAGAATACCATTTTCCGCTGGAGGTTTCCTGCCTGATTACCTCATTTTTTTATTTAATATCAGTGTTTTACGTTTATGGACGGAAACTAGCTTAGGGACACCATCAGGTTGTGCAACTGATTGGGTCCACCTCAAAGACCTGGCGGCCCTTCATGGTGAAAATGTATCGGATCGGGATGCGTGGCACGAGGATTTTGAAGTTGGTAAGTCGCCGGAATACGCAGAATATGAAGAATGATTGAAAAACGGGCGCCCAGGGAGGGCCTAAGCCCACTTTGGGCGTTTGAGCCCTCTCGGCGCTCGCAGAGGATACTCCGTACCACGCTGCAGCTCTAATCACGCCAGACACCTCTCCCTCACCAGAATTTTTGTTACTCTACTAGACATCAATGACAGGCATGCTAGAGTAGACATATATGGCTAGTAGGAAGCAAACTGAATTCCACACAATTGCGCGAGAAAAGGGCTGGAGACTGGTGGACATTGGGGAGCGCTGGGGTGTCAGTGAGCGCCAGATGAGCCGGATTGCAAACAATCCCAGCCAGAAAGACCTAGACGCAGCGCATGGGCTACCAAAAAAGTGACTTTGGGGGGGGGCAAGATGCAAAACCGGAGATCAAATTCGAAAAATTCCGCAAGGTCCCAAATCGTTGCTCTGGCAAAAAGAAGGGGGATTCGATATCAGCGGTTGGCAGACGATGAATTGGCAGAGGTTGTTACGCGGCTTTCAGATGACGATGTAGCCACCGATGATGTTGAGGATTTAGTGGTTGCACTAAAGCGTTCCGGGGCCATCTCCGGGAGTGAAATGGTTGACCTGCTCGGCCAGTACCTTAACGAGAAGTATCATGTTCGATCCGTTTAACGATTTTGCCGAGGCCGGCTATCTTCGGAATGTCCGGAAAGATAAAGACCCGGTTGTGATCAAGCACATGGAGCACAACCTGTTCCGGGCTAATCTGAAAGAAGCGTTCGATTACCTTTCACGGCGAGTGATCATCGAATACGCAGACTTCCTGGAAGTCCACAGAGTTCTTTTTGGGGATTACTACCCATGGGCTGGAAAAGATCGCCTCGCTACCGCCCCGCATTTGCTGGTATCCAAAGCTGGAACTCAATTTTGCGAGCCTCGCACAATTCGGCTGGCTGTCGATCAGGGGCTTCGTCTGGCGCAGCATAACGAGCAGATGCCAGCAGTGCCTGGGGAGATAATGGGATTGTTCGCCTATGGCCACCCCTTCCTTGACGGCAATGGACGGACAATGCTGTTGGTTCACATGGAGCTTGCCTATCGCGCCGGCTTCAGCATCGATTGGTCCGCTACGAACAAATCTGATTATCTGTATGCCTTGACCCGTGAGATTGAGTCGCCAGGTAACGGCATTTTGGATCAATATCTAACATCATTTATGGGTCCGAGGATTGAGCGGGGCCAGTTGGCTGGCTCTGCCCTCTCGATGAGAGGGCTTGACGGGTTGGATGACGAGAACCGCATTGAGGGTGATCTTCGGGATGAGTCTGTAGCCGAGAAGTACCGTCAGTTTGATGAAGCTCGGAACTATTCATACCGGATTGCAGGAGCAGGTGGTGGCACTGATCATCCTGACAGCTGTGATCTGGATGATGACGAAAGTCAGGGGCCTGGCCCCTCGCCAGAGTGAACCATGGGAAATCGGCAACGTGCCAACAGCGGCATTGCCGTAAGGGTTACACCTCAAGGAATACGTGAGACCCTGAATATGTGCTCAATTTAAGACTTGGAGGAAAACATGGCCATGCTTAGCAACGAATCAGCAGATCAGTCTTATCTTGATAATTACTTTCTCTATCGCCGGCCAAAGGAAATTCAGCGAATGATCATTGGTGTGCTCGGATTGTTGATGGGTGCGTCTGTGATGCTGTTTGCCGAGCAGATAACTGTCTTCCTGAACGTTTCAGAAAACTTGAACCTGTCCGAAGGCTTGGTTAGCACCTCTGGACTGATAGTGAATCTGGCTGGCGTAGGAATTCTGTTTCTTTGGATTCTGGATGGCAAGGAATACGTTTTCCCAATTAAAGAAGCGGGATAACGCGAACCAATAGCGTATGGGAAATCCTTGCGCGTTTTCAAGCGTTCATCCCGGTAGTCTTTGATTTGGGAAGTTGTCAGCCCCGCCAGGGTAAAGTGACCGAACTGTTGATCAAGCAGTTTGATGCGACACTTTATATCGGCGTAGGATTTTTTGGTCGGTGCAATTTCTTCTTCGTAACGTTTCAAAAGTATGCCGACGGTTGTGTTCTCCGCCTCGGTGGTAGAAATGAAAATGCCTTTCTCCATCTCGACCTCAACCTGCCGAGCCCAGCGCTCGGCACTGGTTTTTCGGGTGAAGTTTTTGGAGATGGTGCGGTAACCCTTTTTGCGAATCTGTGCCCGGTAGGTACCCTCCGGTGTCTTTGTTATGGATGCCATGCTGGTCGTCCTTCTGTTGCCAATCAAATGAGTGAATGGCGCGCGCACGACATAACCATAAAGCCGCAAGCCAAAATCGATGGCCTGCAATCTGCCCCGAAAAGGGGTTATTTGCTCGTATTGAAGGGTGACTGCCCTGATATTGCCCCGATGGGCCGGGAGGAAGATGGCCCGCCCTAGAAGATTCGAACCTCTGACCTCGGCCTCCGGAGGGCCGCGCTCTATCCAGCTGAGCTAAGGGCGGGTTGTGCGGAGTTAGCGTGTGCTAACAAAAATCGCAGTTTTGACGAGCTGCGAAAACTCGTTTTGCCCCTTGCTTGCCGTTGAGCTTCGCCTCCGGAGTGCACTGTACCAAGGTGTTTTAGCTAGTTTCCGTCCATAAACGTAAAACACTGATATTAAATAAAAAAATGAGGTAATCAGGCAGGAAACCTCCAGCGGAAAATGGTATTCTTTGTCACAAGCAATTGAAACAAAAGAAAA
>NZ_JASSVN010000046.1:0-2625 GCF_030540945.1 Marinobacter sp. SS8-8
ATGGGTAGCTGGTGCCATGACTCGGTTTCTACGCTTTAACGCTGTTAGATGCCGGAGCTACCCGGCAATTTATTGCGGCACCCAATGCTGAATGCCAACTCCCGATACTTTGCACCAGCGCTACCCATGGCGCCAGGAACCAGAACACCGAATGCGCGGAAACTGGCCGATGTATGCGCCGGATTACCCCGCGACCAAAACACCAAATTACCGGCCAAAGCCGTTGCCGGACTGAGGGCTGTTTTCTGCCTGCCGGCAACCACCCAAACCGGGCCCAAACAACCAGACCAAAAAGCACCGGAGTAAGGCCTTTAACGCCCGCCATCACCGGTGGCAAAACCGCAGCGAAGCGGAGGGTTTGGCATCCGGTGCATGGCATGCGCCTTGTTATGATGGAGTGATTCACTGCCTAGCTCTTGTGGGATGTCTGGAAGAGCTCAAAAAAATCGCCGGCAGAAAACAACGTCATCACCCCAAGAAAACCGAACACTAAGAAGATACCCGCAGCATACACACGCCACGCGTACTGCCCGATACTGTCATTGTGCTTACCAGCAGCAATCCAAAGCCGAACCGCACTGTAAGGAAACCAAAAATATAGAACTGCAACTATTGGGATCATCGTGAACGCTGGTAAAACCCAAATTGCGACCTCTGGCGGCACGACACTGGCGTAACGGACCAACAATTTTGGTATGACAAAAGCCGCCAACACCAGCCAAATAAACAGATACACCGAATACAGCAAGTGCTCAATGAAAAATATATGAACAGGCTTCCTTGTTACGTTCATAGAAAATCACTCATAACGCTTGCAGCATGCGCGCCTACGAAATGCAGCCGAAGGCGCAATGTAAAGGGCGTCGCCGTGCCTGCATTTGTTATGGATTTTTGCCATTTTCGATAGCATTCAGGATAGCAATATCGTCAAATGGCTTATCAAAATAATCCGTTTGCTCCAAAATATTTTGAACACTCGTTGGAAGCTCTAGATACTTCTTTTTCAGCGCCCAAGTAGATTCACCAAAAACCAGTAATTTTATATTCTGTACAATCTCTTTTGGTGTGCCGGAAATATCAGCACCCTCCAAAACAGCAATTGCGTAAGCCAATTCAGTCAGCTCTGGCTTTTCGCAAACTCCCGAAACAAGCGAGCTACGGGTGATAAGAAAAGCTCTAACATCCTCGATACTGTAGCCACGCAAATGCTCGATCACTAACTCATCGGGTAAAGGGCGACTGGCTGCTACCTGTTCGCACCGCTCTACTGCTTCTCCATATTGGGCAATTCTTTCAGAGATATACCGATGTGCACTAACTTCGTCATTACTGCCAGCTAGAGCAGAAGTGGCCGCGAGGAGTATAGGGAATGCGAACTTGAAATTGATTTTCATATTTAGTAGCCCCCGCAACCGTTATCCACGGCTTCCCAGAACTGGCGTTGCTCGTATGACAACCCTGCTCTGAGTCTTTGCATTTGGGCAATTTTGGATATGTTTTTTCTTACGATAGGCTGGATTTTGCTCATAGACTGCGCGAACAAAACCCAGTCAGTGGAATGAACGTTGAAAGTTACTTGCGTAGAGTTATTGCCAAGAAATATCGTTGTTAGAACACCAGCAGGTAAAAGAATCTCAAGCATGTTTCCATTGCGCTGAGCCTTCCTTATTGCCTCCAGTGCTTCCTGATCTTCAGAATCTAGCTTCAAGCCCGAAATCGTAGGACAGTCCATTGTACTTTCTCCTTTCCATGGTTTTTTCAAAAACAGATACTACCCAGTGGCTTACAATCCGGCAACCACTGCCATAACGCCCGCAATCACGTGCTTGTCGCGTGGATTGCATTGTTATGCCACCTGGACCAAAATATACCAATTATTGGTACTAGCGGGGGTGGCATCATGCAAAAGAACACTAGCATCACTTTAGGCCAACATTTTGATGCTTTCATTGCAGAACAGCTCAAAAATGGCCGATACAGCTCAACCAGCGAGGTCGTTCGTGCCGCATTGCGCCTGCTTGAAGAGTCTGAAACCCGCCTGACGACACTTCGTAAATTGCTCAAGGAAGGCGAGGACAGTGGTTTCGAAGACTACTCCTATGACTCGTTTATTCGTGAACTGGACAACGAAAGGCGCTGATGCCAAGTTTCAAGCTTTCCAGGAAGGCCAAAGCTGACCTCAAATCTATTGCCCTATACACGGAACGTGAATGGGGTCGAGATCAACGAAACCACTATGTTCTCCAGTTCGACCAATGCTTCCACCTTCTGGCTGATAATCCGAACTTGGGGCAAGCTTGCGATGAGATAAGTCCGGGCTACCGACAGTACCCCCAGGGGAGCCACATCATATTTTATCGGCTAGCCACCGAGGGGATTGTTGAAATTATCCGCATCCTACACAAACGCATGTTGCCTGAGGGGCATCTGCTTTAGGGCATAACGCAGAGCGCACCGGTGGCCTTTACAGAGCGGAGCGGCGTAAAGGGCATCCGAGTGACGCGTTTGATACTGATTGAGCCTTCTCCCCAGCCTAGCGGTTGCCCGCTAAGCTGGAAGGCGACCAAGCACTACAAGGGAGAAGACTCAATGAACTTTTACCATAGCACCCACCGCCATTATTGT
>NZ_JASSVN010000047.1:0-2602 GCF_030540945.1 Marinobacter sp. SS8-8
ACTTTTTCAGGCCGGATTTTCCCTCCTGAGCAGGTTTGTGCGGGACTTTCCCTGTTGGCGACCTGCCCGGGGATGTCTGTCCGCTTAAAACACCACTGACGGGTTGACAGGCGACTTGAGCACCCCTTTACCGCAACGTCCCGGGCGCGGCCGAAATTCCTGGGATTTGAGAAAAAACCTTGTCAAGCACTTTTTGAGAAAAAGTGAGCTGAATAGTTACATTACTTCTTCAGATTACCGCCAAAATAGAATGCGGTTGTCAGGTTGAAGCGGGTGTGCCACTGATCGTCATTGGGGCCGACAAATGTCATAGCGCTGTTTTTGCCACTAAACAAGTCAGCCCAAACATAGATTGGCCCGGCCACGAACAGAGCACCGAGTGCGTTGAACTGCGTGTCTTTGGTTATATTTACGGGATCGCTGGGTGCTGCACTGTTGTACTGCCCATTGCCACCCACTTTAAGGTAACCATAGTTGTTGTACAGCTGAACCTGGGTGACCGGACCCCAGTTAACGTTGAAGTCATGAGCAATGTTGGCGCTGTAGATCTCGGCACGTGCCGGCAGCTGATAGCGGAAGCCATAATCTTGGACAGTTATTGAGTCGGTGGGAAGTGTGAAGCCTCCGCCGAATTCACTGGTAGCATTATCGGGAACATTGTAGGCGTAACTCACCATCTGTAGCTGTCCCGTCCATGGGCCCGCGTGGGCGTCCAGAGCCAGTGAGCCGGCCCAACGCGAGCCGATATCGCGACTACCCGTTTCGAGCTGCCCACCCTGTCCCGAAATGGAGACAGTCATGTAGTTTTTTTTGGTCTGTCTAAGGGTATAGGCGACTCTGAGGTTGCCACCATTGACATTTGCGTAGCCGTCCACCGGAACACCACCGCTGTAGGTGGTGCTCTGGCTCAGGGTGTCATTTTTGAAGAAGCCGGCATCAATCCTCAGAGGACCGGATTCATATTTGTAGTTAAGGCCAGCCGCCTGATGATCGGCAAACCCCGCGTAGAAGTTCAGGCTGCCCCAGAAGGTCTGGTAGCCATAGGGGAGGTTGCCAAAGGGCACTCGGAAAAAGCCTCCCTTGACCTGTTGCTCATCGTTGACGCCAAAATCATAAGCCGCCCAGCCATAATGCAGGTACTGGCCATCGGCAAAATTGACATCTGACCAGCGATAGTCCGCGGCGTAGCTGATGCCGTTGTCCAACTTGCCATCCACTGTGAGCATGAAATAGTCGAGGATCAGGCCGCCCCCTTGCTCTTGGTTCTCAGTGTAGTCCCTTACCTGATATTCCGTGACGACACCGCCGCCAATGGTCAGTGTCTCGTTCTGCTTTTTCAGGTCACTGACGGTTTTGCTGTTGGGTTCATCCCGACGGGACTGCTTTTGTAACTGTTCAATCTGGAGCTGCAGGTCCTTAACGTCCTGGCGCAGTTGTTTGTAGGTCTTGTCGTCGTCCTGGGCTGTCGCCTGAAGCGACCATACCGTGGCGAGGCTTGCAATCGCCAAATGCGGCAATATACGGCTGGGCTTGCGCATAGCTATCTCCTGTGCATTTGTCATCTTTGCAGTTTTTGATTTAATACTGGCGATTACGGCGACGAGTTGCGACCTTAGAGATTTTCTCGGATAGTAGCCCTCAAGCAGTGCGACAAAGTTGCCCGCGAGTGTCAAGGTGCTAACAGTGTCGTTAGATTCCCCAGCTATAGCGTTGTTCCATTTAATTAGCATATGGATGTTAGCAAAGATTAATCGTTTGGAACAGAGTATAGGAAGAATAAACGCCCTTATCTCTCAGATCCAGCAACCTTGAGGGTGCCGCCGCTGCGACTCACAGACACCGGCAGCCTGGGTGGCAGGACTGGTGGCCGCGGTTCAAAATTCCTTTTTGGGCAATATGGGTACGTTGATATCGTGGTGATGACCAGCGATCCAAGGGGCAGTTTTTCAGGACTCCTTGTTGAGACAGGTTGATTTGGCCCACCTCGTCAGGATGTTGCTTACCCGAAGCACCTTAGTCGATGTTCCCATGTTTCTAATGTGCATGTTCCGACGCGGTCGACTCATGATCGTAAGTATGCGTGTGCAACCGCGCGCCCTGGATAAACACCAGGGCGATAGCCAGGTAGGCTACCCAGAAGATTTTCGTGAGCGTGGTTAATTGTGATCGATACATGGTTTCGGGATCATACTAAGTTCTCCGATGCCGGGCAATAACCTGTTAGCTCAAGCAGAAGACCCGCACCATATACCTGAATCATGGCAATCCGGCCGCCAGCAGCTTTGACGACCTGAGTTAAGCCGGGGTCAGAAGAAAGCTTTCTTCTGACCCCTTGTTCACGGGACTTGACGTGAGAACGCCCACGACGTCCGCCACATCCGTCAAGCCGACAAGATCCGGCGAGGCCTCGATCAGGCGCTCCACCAGCGCATCCGGGTCACAGTCGCGGTCAGACAGTTGGTACTTCAGCGTAAAAATGTAGTAACTATTCAGCTCACTTTTTCTCAAAAAGTGCTTGACAGGGTTTTTTCTCAAATCCCGGGAATTTCGGCCGCGCCCGGGACGTTGCGGTAAAGGGGCGCTCAAGTCGCCTGTCAACCCG
>NZ_JASSVN010000048.1:0-2297 GCF_030540945.1 Marinobacter sp. SS8-8
TTCTTTTGTTTCAATTGCTTGTGACAAAGAATACCATTTTCCGCTGGAGGTTTCCTGCCTGATTACCTCATTTTTTTATTTAATATCAGTGTTTTACGTTTATGGACGGAAACTAGCTAAACTACTGTTTATCTGATCACTGGCAGAAAACAGTCATCAATGATTTCCCGCAATCACATGGCGGTCAAGTTTCTTCCATGCTGAAGAATGCCACCCAACACCTGTTGAGCGCTAAGGCCAGCCATGAAGCCAACGAAGCAGCAACACCGAAAGTTCGGACGATTCCATCTCGTCGATCCCGACGACCTTGAGGGCATGGATGAGTTTGCCGAGTGGCTAGAGGCTCTGCTTCACAATCCTTGTTCTGTATGGCAAGAAGACGGGGACGAGTTCCTCATAGAAATTCGCACGCTTGTGGCACGGATCAATGGACTGAAAATTCAAATCTACGCGAATGAACACCCACCACCGCATTTTCATGTAAAGTCCCCAAACGTCGACGCCAGCTTCTATATCGAGTCCTGCGAGAAGTTAGAAGGCAAGATTGAATCCCAGGACTACCGAAAAATTCGGTTCTGGCATAAAAAGGCGAAGCCACTCCTGATCAAGGCATGGGATGAGACCAGGCCAACTGAGTGCACCGTTGGGCCATACAAAGGCACTTAAACAGTGCAGGTAAAGCGACGCCTACTTCATTGCGCCTTCGGCCCGACTTCGTAGGCGTGCATGCTGCAAGCGTTAGCGAGGAAACAGCTCTATGGGGACAGGCAGTGACATTGATGATAGGGGTTTCGGGACGATAGACACACACGTTTGTGAGGATTGTGTAAAAGACCATGCCCTCGCAGCGTTGGTAAGCAATCACATTTCATCCGAGACCTGTTCCTACTGTGGATCGAGGGTCGGAGCCCCATTCGAGCCAATAATGGAGCGCATATACGAATCAATTTGTACTGAGTTTGCTGATGCTCAAGATATCGGGGTACCTTGGGACAAAGGTTGGGTGATAGATGAAGTTGATCCTTTTGAGGTCGTAGATAAGTTTAATCCTGGCTGGGGTGATTCACTCACGAATGACGTGCTTGATTGTCTTGGCTGGGATAAATATTGGGTTGAGCACTCTCAGGGTAACTGGGGCTTAGGGACACCATCAGAAGCGCTCACGTGGGGGTGGAACTCCTTTCGCGATACAGTTCTATATAAGACGCGTTATCTGTTTCTCACAGAGCCTGAAGATGAATTTGATAGTGGAAGACCAGATCACATTCCTGTGCGGCATGTTTTGGATTCCATTTCCGACTTGGTAAAAAGGTCCAACCTAGTGACAACGGTTGATCCAGAAACCAGCTTATTCCGAGCCCGCGTATCGATGGATGGGCATCCATACCAGAGTTTTTCAGAAGTTAGCGTCCCCCCCCGCGGATAGAACGACAGCGGGACGAATGAATCCGGCAGGAATACCATATTTATATGCAGCTTTTGATGAGGGGACAGCAAGATCTGAAACGCTTTTTAACAGTCGCCGACCCTACGCAATGGCTGAGTTCAAAACGAAGCACACGTTAAACGTGTTGGACCTCTCGAGTTTACCGGTGCAGCCCTCACCATTTGAGCCATACCGCTACAAGGAGCGACATGAGATTGGCTTTCTGCATCGCTTCCAAGGAGAGATTTCCAAAAGAGTATCCAAAGACGGCATGGAGCACATCGAATATATTCCCACGCAGATAGTATCTGAGTTCTTTAGGTATAGGTTTTTGAACGGTGGTGCGGCGCTGGACGGCATAGTGTTTCCCTCAGCGAAGAATGAGCAAGGCAAGAACATTGCGCTATTTGCATCTGAACATTCGGAGGTGGAGAAAATTTTGTACTTGAAGAATATTCGAATGCTTCGATGACAAGCGGCTGCAAAGGGACCGATTTTTCACAGCTTCGCTGCTCCAAACCGGCTGAGTTACAATCGCCACCCGCTTTAATTTCCAGCAAGTCTTGAACTGATCGTTTTTAAATCATAGTCGGTAAGGAAAGATAGAAGTATGACAAGCACCCAACAGCGCGCCGCGCTGCAACGCCATATTTGGCAAATTGCCAACGACGTCAGAGGCTCAGTGGATGGTTGGGACTTCAAGCAGTATGTATTGGGCACTCTGTTTTACCGCTTTATCAGTGAAAACTTTGCTAGCTAGTTTCCGTCCATAAACGTAAAACACTGATATTAAATAAAAAAATGAGGTAATCAGGCAGGAAACCTCCAGCGGAAAATGGTATTCTTTGTCACAAGCAATTGAAACAAAAGA
>NZ_JASSVN010000049.1:0-1937 GCF_030540945.1 Marinobacter sp. SS8-8
GCCACTCGTAAATCCGGGCCCGGCTCATTCCAAGTGCTTTAATAACCACTTCTGGACTTTCCCCTTCCATCACCCGCTGAACAGCGCGAATGCGAAGGGCTTCGAGGGTTTTATGATCCAGTTTACGACCATCAGTCTGGCGCATGAGTGACAATATCCGATAAGCTTTGGGAGAACATATCACATTATAAATAATGTTCGCTTACTTTTGTACTGATTAGTATCTCTGACCTCCCTTTTTAACCATCGGGAAACTGGACTACCAATAGGCAATGGACTTGGGACCATTGATACTGCATTCGTGCACTCGGAAGACGCACGAACAAGCTCTACAAAGGCGAGATACATTTGTTCACTTGCTTCCCAACTTCCCGCGACACTATTCCCATAAATTCTCACTAAAATGGCTTTGAGATCTGATCTTCCTTGATAATCCATTACCTATCCTCCAGATGAAATATTATTCAAAATCCACTCAAAATCAT
The DNA here is from genome assembly GCF_030540945.1 of Marinobacter sp. SS8-8. NCBI lineage: Bacteria > Pseudomonadati > Pseudomonadota > Gammaproteobacteria > Pseudomonadales > Marinobacteraceae > Marinobacter > Marinobacter sp. SS8-8. The sequence goes on from NZ_JASSVN010000049.1 coordinate 486, forward strand.
TAAGAGAACCTACATGACTAAGCAGGTATACATCATTATTAGCAACGATATAGGCAAAGTTGCTGTTATCTTTTTCAAATGATATGAATATTTCCGCTTCTTTTTTTGCAACAACTTTTGAATCACCAGCTTCAATACCAAAAGCTAGGCGACTAGACTTTAGCTTTTCATTTAAATCGTCATCATCGAAGTAAAATGAAGTATCATATATTCGCCTAAGAATATATGCAGCATCAAGGTCATCTCCATACCCACCAATATCAAATGAGGAAATATCACCCTGGACCGACAGGCTAGAACCGGCTTCATAAAACTGAAGTATTATGAGGTCATTTCTGAATATTAAATTCTTTACTGGTCTTGGTAGATCGATGCGCAGATCAGGAGACAAAATAACTTCCGAAAGTGAATGATTTTCCACCTCAGAATTTTCGCTCGGAGAACTAAATGCTGAACATGCAGTCAAAAAAAGCGAAACAAAAAATATTGTGAAGGCTTGGCGAGTTACTTTTACATTCATAGAAACACATTCCTTATGTTACACCTCCGTGATGGTAAACCAGACAATAGACGAGCCGCAAGCAGAGTAGATCTGGCCCGTTAACGCCCGCCATCACCGGTGACAGAACCGCAGCGAAGCGGAGGTTTTGGCATCCGGTGCATGGCCTGGTTACACCTCACTTTGGTCAGTGAAGCTGATTGAAAACTTCCGGGTGTTGCTCAGCAATGCGCAGAAGCGCAACGGCAGGCCCCTGCGGCTCACGACGACCCTGCTCCCAATCCTGAAGCGTTCGTACACTCACGCCCATAAGACCGGCAAATGCAGATTGCGACATGTTCAACTTCAGCCTGATCACTTTCGGCGGTGAAGGCTCTGACAGCTCATGGGTTCGTAAAGCCAATTTGCCCTTCTTGAACTGCTTGATTTCGTTAATACCATCAAGAATCTCTGTCCCAAGGTTCCTGTCACCCATTTTTGATTGCCTCCGCTATCTGCTTGAGCGTATGGCCAGGAATGCTGGCGCGCTCTGATTTACTGTACAGCGTGAGCATCCATATCTCGTGGTCAGACTTCTTCCAGTAATAAATTGCTCTGATGCCACCGCTCTTTCCGGAACCCGCTGGTGCCCATCGAACTTTACGAACGCCACCTGAGCCTTTGATTAAATCCCCGGCATCCGGCTTTTGCAAAAGGTAGGTTTGAAGCCCACGGTACTCCTCGTCCGTGAGGTAGTTCGGTAATAACTTGGTGAACGTTGAGGTTTCGATGAATAGCATTGCCTGAATATACGGCTATGCCGTATAAATTTCAAGGTTAGATCAGTGAGGTGTAACGCTGAAGCACAGCGGCGCCCTGACAAGGGCGTCCGGTGGCCGTAGGCCACGAACTGCTGCGACTGGTTAGATGCCGGAGCTGCCCGGCAATTTATTGCGGCACCCAATGCTGAATGC